>JBPCOB010000176.1:0-8870 GCA_051000715.1 Mycobacteriales bacterium | reverse complement strand
GCCCGCACGCCGGCCGAAGGACGTCGGACCGCCGAACAGGTGATCGCATCGTTCCCGACGTGCCCCGTCGCCGAGGTCGCTCGCCTCGGCCGGACCCTGCGCGCGTGGCGGGCCCAGGTGCTGGCCTACTTCGATACCGGCGGGGTCAGCAATGGCGGCACCGAGGCGATCAACCTGCTCATCGGGAAGACCCGCCGCCTGGCCCACGGGTTCCGCAACTTCCACCATTACCGACTGCGCATCCTGCTCGCCGCCGGCGGAACGAGGCGCTACCGACGAGCGCCTATCCATGCCGACGATCCGACATGCCTCCGTGTTCGACACACCACGCGCGATCAGCCGCGCGAACTCCTCCCGCTTCGCCGTCTGAGGCGCCGCCCCGGTCGCCCACGAACCATCGCAACTCCCGAACATCTCCGGTGTTGCGACGATCGCTAGAAGCCGCCCGCCGAAAGTGGGGCCAGTTCAGAGTGCCGAAGCCAGCCGGCCGACGAGATGGCCACGACTGCTACTGGCCGGCCGTGATCGCGCCGGCCACCATCAGCAAGCCGGCGGCAGGGTAACCGACCAAGACGTCGACAATGCCGGGGGGCTGACCGCCGAAGACGCCTAGGTGAGCGAACAGGTGGATCAAGCCGACGACGGCGCCGACCACCATCAAGGCCTGACCGATGCGGATGAGCCGTCGCTTCTTACGGTGTTGCTCCCGCCGCTCGGCCTCTCGACGCTCCGAAGTCGTCGCCGCGGGCCGGTTCAAGCTGCCAGGTTGCGGCCTACCTTGCCGACTACGCCGGGCCGGACGGAAGACCATGGGGCCACCTCTGGGAGGTAACTACTAGGAACCTTAGTATCCTTTAGGAGGGGACAGTTTGACCAGCCATCTGCAGCGGGCGGGATGACCAGGGTCGGCCGGTGGCACCCCTCCGGGACGCCGACTGTTCGAGCCCGCCGTCGACCACGTCCAGGCAGCGCGCTGGACGCTGGTACTCGCGCCCGGGGCCAAGTCCCGGCGCCCGTGGGCTACATGGGCGAACCGACTACGATCTGCACCGATGATGGAGTCGGGGAAACTGCGGCCTGAGCAAATGCCGGAGGCGGACACAGCTCCCGTTGCTGCCCAAGTGGCCGCGGCACGCCGCAGGATTCCGGCCGGGCTGCCTCTGGCACTGTGGCCGCTCGTCGCAGTCGCGGCGCTCGGCTTTGCCTCGGTTGGAGGCGTCGTAGGCGTCACCGGCATAGGTGCAGTAGCGGCTGTGCTCATCGCATTGATCTTCGCAGTCGCTGACCGCACCTGATCACACCCAACTAACGTTGGCCGGTGCCGGAGGCGGTGCGCCCGACGAGTCCGATGCGCTTGGTTCGGGCGCCCGCTGGGGTGAAAGAACCGTCACGCGACGCCGTGGCCGTGCTGCTGGAGGCGACTCCATGAGGGGTGGGCATCGCCAGCGTACGGCGGCACATCACCGATGGCCCCGGCGTGGTCGGAGTCCGCCACCTGCATGTCTGGACCAGCACCAGCGAGGGACACCCGTAATCTGCTCAGCGCGGCGACTGCCGGTACCGTGCTGGTCGGGTTGGCGGCGAACGCTGCGGTAGTTGTACCCGGTGGCACGGTTAGCAAGCTGGCGGCGGTCCGCCCCGGACAGCCGCCAAGCCGACGAGTCCCGCCACCAGGAGTAGGCCGCCACCGAGGTAGAAGACGGCCGAGATGCCGATCGCGTCGGCGAGGTAGCCGCCAATGCCCAGCGACACCAGCCGGCCGGTCTGCCAGAGCACGTCCATGGTGGCGAACACGCGGCCGCGCATCGGCTCGGGCGTGTGGGTCTGCAGCAGGGAGTTGAAGCTCACCGTACCGGTGGACGTGCCGAGGCCGTAGACCGCCAGGGCGGCCATCGCCACCGGCAGGGCGGTCGTGGCGGCAAGCAGCAGGTCCACCAACCCCCGGAGGGCGTACGGCCCGAACACCCAGACCGGTCGGCGGGCGTCCTTTGCCAGCCGGAGCAGCACCAGGGGCCCGAGCGCCGCGCCGATTCCGATGGCGGCGATCAGGAGTCCGTAGCCGGAGGGGGCGAGTCGGAGGTGGCGGACGGCGAGCACGACGAGCAGGGCACTCGTTGCTCCGGCTGAGAGCGCCGCAAGGAGTTGGCCCGTGGCGAGCGCCCGGAGCAGCCGGTCCCCGCCCACCAGGGCCAGCCCATCCCGCGACTCCGCGAGAAGACGACGCCGAGGGACGGCCCCGGGTGGCCGGACAGTGGGCAAGTTGGCCAGGACGGCAGCGCTCACGGCGAAGGACGCGGCGTTGAGGGCGAAGGCGATCCCGACGCCGGCTGTCGTGACGAGCAGCCCGGCGATGGGGGCCAGGGCGATCTGGGAGAGCACGGCGGCGGTCCAGATGCCGGAGTTGGCCGCGACGAGCTCGTCGGAGTCCACCAGGGCTGGCAGCAGCGACCCGGCAGCCGGGTTGAAGAAGGCGGACCCGGCAGAGAGCCCGAAGGCGACGGCGTAGACGACGACGACGTGGGTGTGCGCCAACGCGAGCACGAGACACAGGGTCATCCGGGCCAGGTCGGCAGTGACCATGATCCGCACGCGAGAGTGCCGGTCGATGACCGGGCCGGCCCACGGAGCCACCAGCAGTACGCCGGCGATCTCGGCGACGACGACCCCGGTCACCCCGACGCCGGATCCGGTCAGCCGGTAGATCAGCAGAGCGAGGGCGACGAAGTTGAAGGTGTCGCCCCACTGCGAGACGGTTCGGGCCGCCCACAGCCGGCGGTAGCCGGGATGGCCGAGCACGTGACGGATGCCGAGCCGAGGCGGCTCGCCCGGCCCGGTCATGGTGTTGACTCTAGCCCACGACCGTACGAGTATGCGGACATGAGTGAGACTGTCACTGGTGGCATTTCCGACCATGGACATCCGGTCGATCCGGACCACGTTGCGACCGCGAGGGCGAAGGTCATCTCGCGGGGCGAAGCGGGCAGGCTGGCCGGCCTGCTCGGGCTGCTGTCAGACCCGGTCCGTTCGCGCATCCTCTTCGCGCTGAATGCGGTGCCCGAGCTCTGCGTCGGCGACCTGGCACTCAGCCTGGACGTGACGGAGGACGCGATCTCCTACGCGCTGAGAATGCTGCGCACCGCCGGGCTGGTCCGGTTCCGCAAGGACGGGCGGGTCGTCTTCTACGCACTGGCGGAGGGCTTTCCGCATCCGTTGCTCGAGCACTGCCTGCGCCAGCTGCTCACCATCACCGGAAGTCCGAGGGGGATGCGATGACGGTTGTCCATGGCCTCGGCCACGCTCTGGCGATCGCGGGCTCGATGACCTGGGAGGTGCTGTGGGCGTTGATCCTCGGCTTCGCCCTCTCCGCTCTGGTTCAGGCCGTCGTGAGAAGGAGCGAGATCACCAGGCTGATGCCGGACGACTCGGCGCGCTCACTGGCGATCGCCACCGGGCTTGGCGCCGCATCCAGCTCCTGCTCCTACGCCTCCGTGGCGCTGGCCCGCGCGTTGTTCCGCAAGGGCGCGAGCTTCACCGCCGCGATGGCCTTCGAGATCGCCTCCACGAACCTCGTGATCGAGTTGGGCATCATCCTGGCACTGCTGATCGGTTGGCAGTTCACCCTCGCCGAGTTCGTCGGCGGACCGCTGATGATTCTGTTCCTGGCCCTACTGTTCCGGCTGTTCATGCGTGGTCGCATTCTCGAGGCCGCGCGCGCTCAGGCCGACAAGGGCCTCGCCGGGTCGATGGAGGGGCATGCGGCGATGGACATGTCCGTCCAGGAGTCCGGCTCGATCATCCGCCGGGCCACCAGCCCGGCCGGGTTCACCTCGACCAGCCAGTACTTCGTGATGGACTGGGCCGCGGTCTGGCGGGACATCTTCGGCGGCCTGCTGATCGCCGGCGCCTTCGCCGCGTGGGTGCCCGAGTCGTGGCTGCAGGTCTTCTTCCTCACCGACCATCCGGTCTGGGCAACGTTCTTGGGGCCACTGGTCGGACCGGCGTTGGCGTTCGTCTCGTTCGTCTGCTCGATCGGCAACGTGCCGCTGGCGGCCGTGCTGTGGAACGGTGGCATCAGCTTCGGCGGAGTGATCAGCTTCATCTTCGCCGACCTGATCATCATCCCGATCCTGCTGATCTACCGGAAGTACTACGGCACGAGGATGGCGCTGCGGCTCTTCGCCACCTTCTACGCGACCATGGTGGCCGCCGGCTATGTCATCGAGCTCGTGTTCGCTCCACTTGGCCTGATTCCGGCGGAGCGCAACGCCAGGGTGACCGAGGCGGGGATCAGCTGGAACTACACAACCTGGCTGAACATCGCCTTCCTCTTCCTCGCCGCCGCGCTCGGCTGGCGCTTTCTGCGTGCGGGTGGCCTACCCATGCTCAGGATGATGGGCGGCCAGCCGGACGGGGCCGACCACGAGCACGGCGCCCACGCTGGAGATGAGCCTTACCCGACCGCCGTCCCGACCAGTGGGCGTCAATGAGATCTTGCCCGGCGTCAGCCCAAACACCCCGACCGCGAAGTCGTGCTGGCTTCGGTGGGCGCTACTGACCGCCATTGTCTTCGGCGCGCTGGTCATGCACACCGGCATACCGATCACGTCTTCCTTCTTGTTGCCGACGCGCGGCTAGCCGGACAGGGGTGGCTCAGGCACACGCAGTCCCCATCGACCCGCAAGTCGTTGAGGAAGATCGGGGGCTGATTGGGCACTAGCTGAACAACGCCGTTTCGAGAGCGTCCGACGCCTCGCAGTTAGCGCTGGCCGGACGTGGGAGTCAGCGTTCATCGTCACTCCGATCTGACTGTGCGCAACGTGAGTCGCGAGTGGGAGAGCCTCCGGTGCAGGTTGGCTTACCGCACCTGCGACTTCACGATCTTCGCCAGGCCACCGCGACCATCCTCACCGCACTCGGCATCCATCCGCGTGCGATCATGGAATGATGCGGGGGCTCGCAAGCCGTTCCCGTCGTCGTCGCTTCGAGTATTATCGCTACACGACATACTATCGCGCTCACCCCTCGGGGCCAGCGCCGCACGAAGGAAGCACCCCGACATGACCGTCGCCGATGCCGCGGCTGACTGAGCGTCAGTACCGGGACCTGCTCGCCTTCCGGGTGGCACTCCGCCGGTTCAACCGGTGGAGCGAGGACCAGGCTGGAGCGGCGGGTCTCACGCATGCCCAGCATCAGCTTCTGCTGGCCGTGCGCGCACACGACGACCAACGCGGCCCGACCGTGGGGCAGGTGGCCGGGTACCTGCTCCTGCGGCACCACAGTGCCGTGGAGCTCATCGACCGGGCGGTGACCGCGGGACTGGTCCAGCGCCGTCGAGACGACGAGGACGCTCGGGTGGTGCGTCTCGGGCTGACACCGCTCGGGGTGCAGCGGGTTACAGAACTCACTGCTCTGCACCTGGAGGAGCTGCGTCGTCTGGCACCTTTGCTCGACCATCTCACCGAGGGCCTCGACGGGGGCTGACCAGGGGTAGGCGTCACGCCACGCGGTAGGGTTCGGCCTCCCCCGTGCGCAACTCCAGACCGAGGCCAGGACGCCCGTCATCGGGCACGAGCACCCCACCTTGCGGCGAGAGCGCTCCGCTGAACAGCATCTCCTCGATCCGGACGTGGTCGTGGAAGTACTCGACGTGGCGGAGGTTGGGCACGCAGGACGCGGGATGTGCATGCAGGTTCGGTGCGCAGTGCGCCGAAACCTGCAGGTTCCGGGCGGCGGCCACCGCCGCTGCCCGGAGAAACTCGGTCACGCCCCCGCACCGCGTCATATCCACCTGCAGGCAGTCCACGGCGCCGGCGTCGACCATGCGGGCAAAGTAGACCAGGTCGTAGCCGTACTCGCCCGCGGCCACGTCAGGATGCACCTGGCGGCGGATCTCCGCGAGTCCGCCCAGGTCGTCGGAGGACACCGGCTCCTCGAACCAGTGCACGTCGTACGCCGAGAACCGGTCGGCGATCCGGACGGCTTGACCGACTGTGTAGCCGCCGTTGGCGTCGACGAAGAGCTCGGTGTCGGGCCCGATCACCTCGCGCGCCAGCCGGATCCGCTCGAGGTCACGTTCGGGCCGCGACCCCCACGACTCACCGATCTTTATCTTCACCCGGGGGATGCCCACATCGTGGACCCAGTGCGCCAGCTGCCGCCGGGTCTGGCCCTCGTCGTACGTGGTGAATCCGCCGCTGCCGTAGACCGGCACCTCCTGGCGGACGCGACCGAGCACCGAGCAGAGCGGCAGGCCGAGCAGCTTGGCCTTGAGGTCCCAGAGGGCGATGTCCACCGCCGAGATCGCCGTGCTGACCAGCCCCGGACGACCGAGGTTGCGGACCTGGCGCACCATTGCGTCGAGGATGCCCGGCACGTCGAGCGCGCACCGGCCCACCACGATCTCGCGCAGCAGATCGTCGATGACGGTCTTCGCCGCCGCGCCGGTGTAGCTCCAGCCCAGTCCCCGCTGGCCGCCGGCAACCGGCTGCGCCACCACCAGCGTGGTGTAGTCCCAGGCCAGCGTGCCGTCGGCCTCCGGTGCGTCGGTCGGCACCGTGTAGACCGCCACGTCGAGGGACTCGACCGGCACCGCGGCCGATGTCATTGGGCCGCCGCCCGGTCCGGCGCGCCGATTCCCTTGCGTGAACCGGCGACGAGGTGGTCGGCCACCCGGGCGGCCAAGGACATGATCGTCAGAGCCGGGTTCGCGGAGCCTTGGGTCGGCAGCACGCTGCCGTCCGTCACCAGCAGGTTTGGCACCGCCCAGCTGCGCTGCCACCCGTCGACGACGCCCGATCGCTCGTCCGCGCTCATGCGGCAGCCGCCGACCAGATGTGCGTTCCGCTTGATGGTGATGGTCTCCGTCGCACCGGCGGCGGTTAGGATCTCCTCCATGACCGCGGTCGCCGCCTGGACGAGTTGCCGGTCGTTGTCGCACTGGCTGTAGCTGAACCGCGCCACCGGCAACCCGTAACGGTCCTTCTCCTCCGCGAGCGTGACCCGGTTGTCGGGAAGGGACAGGAACTCGCACAGGGCACCTACGTTGGCCCAGTGGATGTAGTCGCGCATGTACTCCCGCAGCACCGGCCCCCAGTGCCCCTGCGCCGTGACGTGCTCGGCGTACGTGATGGGCAGTGGCGACACGCACTGGATGGAGAAGCCGCGCTTGTACGGCTTGGCGGGGTCGGTCTCGTAGAAGGCCTCGGTGGACGCCTCCGGCGGCGGTGCCTTGTACGCGCGTACCTCCTCGGCGAACCGGCCGGCGGTCTGCGGCGCTCCTTGCACCATCAGATAGCGGCCGACCTGGTCGAAGTCGTTACACAGGCCAGCCGGCCAGCGCTTCGTGGCGGAGTTGAGCAACAGCCGCGGGCTTTCGATGGAGTAGCCCGCGACCGCAACCAGGCGGGCTCGCTGGAACCGCTCGACCCCGTCCCGCAGGTAGCGCACCCCGGTCGCCAGGCCACGGTCGTCGTCGACGGCGACGGCGGTCACCATGGCATCGGCGCGGATCTCCGCGCCCTGCGCCAGCGCGTCCGGCACGTGTGTGATCAGCGGTGACGCCTTCGCGTTGACCTTGCATCCCTGCAGGCAGAAGCCGCGGTAGATGCAGTGCGGCCGGTTGCCGAAGCGGCCGTTGCTGATCGCCACCGGACCGACCCTGACCTCGATGCCACGACGCAGGCAGCCGCGCTGGAAGATGAGCCCGTTGCCGCCCATGGGGTGCGGCGTCTGCGGGTAACGGTGCGGATCCCCCCAGGGCCAGTTCTCGCCCGCGACCGGCAGCTCCTCCTCCATCGCCGCGTAGTAGGGCTGGAGGTCGGTGTAGCTGATCGGCCAGTCGGCGCCGACACCGTCGTTGGTGTACGTCGCGAAGTCAGACGGATGGAAGCGCGGGGTGTAGCCAGCGAAGTGCACCATCGAACCGCCGACGCCCCGACCGGAGTTGTTCGAGCCGAGCGGGACCGGGTCGCTGCCGGCGATGACCCTGGGCTCGGTCCAGTAGATGTGCGCCGAGCCGGCCTCGTCGCTGACCCAGTCGCGGTCGGGGTCCCAGAAGGGCCCGGCGTCGAAGGCGACGACCCGCCAGCCGGCCCGGGCCAGCCGCTGCGCGAGCACACCGCCACCCGCTCCGCAGCCCACGATGGCGATGTCCACCTCGTCGCCGTCGGCGAAGCGGCGCATGTCCCGGCGCTGGGCAGAGTCGGTTCTCCGGCCGTCATTGGGGAGCAGCCAGGCGGATTCGTTGCGCGAACGTACGCCGTTCTGCCACGGCGCCTTCATGGGCTGCTCCGGCCGGCGATGTCGTCCCCCACGCCGTGCGGCGCGGCCGGCTCCGGGTGCTGCCGGCGCAGCTGGCGGGTGCGCACCTCGGCGTGGCGGCGCCGCGCCTCGTCCACCTGCTCGCCGAACCCGGTGGGGCTGCGGTCGACGCGGTCGGCCACCTCCCACGGCTCGCGCTTGTCCAACCCGAGCGCCTTGTAGCCGCGCGGGTACGCCGGGCCGCCGAAACCGATCTCGTTCCAGGCCCACGGGTGCGAGTAGAAGGCCGTGGTCGCGTATCGGGTCCACAGACTCCAGACGTGCTTGGCCGGCAAGCCGTGCCAGTCGCTCCCCGAGCGGTCCTGGACGCACTGGACCAGGTCGGCGGCGTCCTGCCAGTCGAGCTCCACGAACCGGCGGCCGTACGCCGCGTCCGCATCCTCGTCGACGAAGCGGAACGTCATTCGGAACGCCTCACCGTCCTCGGGCATGTCCTCGTAGCGCCAGCCGTCGGTGGCCGACTCCGCCAGCCGTACGTCGACCATCTGCAGGATGGGCACCTTGGGCTCCGCCCGCTGGTCGAGCAGCTGGTCGAAGAGCGCCGTGCCGAC
>JBPCOB010000175.1:0-7186 GCA_051000715.1 Mycobacteriales bacterium | reverse complement strand
GGGACGATCAGTCTGTACAACTCGGCCGGCTCGGCGCACCTGGTGGTGGACGTGCTCGGCTGGTGCACCGGCTAGCTCCTGCCGGCGCGGCGGTGCGCGGGCGGCGTACGCCTTAGGTTGTCCGGACAACCAAGGGTCCGGGTCGCGGCGTACGCTGGTCGGGACAGCGCCGTTCGTCCCGGAGAGGAGTCGCGCTGGACAGCAAGACCGGGCCGCGCGTCCTCGTGGACGCCACGGCCGTACCCGCTGACCGGGGCGGGGTGGGCCGCTACGTCGACGGGCTGATCACCGCTTTGAATGCGGCCGACGCCGACCTCGCCATCGTGTGTCAGCGATCGGACGCGGAGCGTTACAGCCGGCTGGCGGCCGGCGCGACGGTCGTGCCAGGGCCGGCGGCGATCTCGCACCGACCGGCCCGGCTGGCCTGGGAGCAGACCGGGTTGCCGCTGGTCGCACAGCACGTCAACGCCGACGTGCTGCACTCGCCGCACTACACCATGCCGTTGCGCGCCGGTCGGCCAGTGGTCGTCACCCTGCATGACGCCACGTTCTTCACCGAGCCCGATCTGCACATGGCGGTGAAGACGCCGTTCTTCCGTTCCGCCACCCGTACCTCTTTGCGCCGTGCGGCGCGCTGCATCGTGCCGTCCAAGGCGACCCGCGACGAGCTGGTCCGACTGGTCGAGGCCGATCCCACCCGGCTCGACGTCGCCTACCACGGGGTGGACACCGAGATCTTTCATCCCCCTGACGAGGAGGAGCGGCGGCGGCTGGCGGCGCGGCTGGGACTGCACGGCTCGAGGTATGTCGCCTTCCTCGGGGTCACCGAGCCGCGCAAGAACGTGCCCAACCTGATCCGCGGCTGGGTCCAGGCGGTCGAGTCGCGCGAGTCTGCGCCGGCGCTGGTGCTGGCGGGCGGCTCGGGCTGGGACGACGAGGTCGACGACGCCATCTCCGCGGTGCCGGAGGGGCTCCGGGTCGTGCGACCGGGCTACTTGCGTTTCGGTGATCTCCGCGGCTATCTCGGCGGTGCGACCGTTGTCGCCTACCCGAGCCACGGCGAGGGCTTCGGGCTGCCGGTGCTCGAGGCGATGGCGTGCGGCGTACCGGTGCTGACGACGCACCGGCTGTCGTTGCCCGAGGTGGGCGGTGACGCGGTCGCCTACACCGAGCCGGACGCCGACTCGATCGGCGCCGCTCTGTCGGCACTGCTCGACGACGAGCCCAAGCGAACGTCGTTGGGCCGAGCGGGGCTGGCGCGGGCGGGGGAGTTCCCGTGGTCGGCCAGTGCGGAGGCGCACCTGGCCAGCTACGCGCGCGCCGTCTCCGGCGGATGACCCCTGCCGGACCGTCGCGGCAGGGCTGAGCCGTCGAGGCGATCCTGCTGGTCGGGGGCAAGGGCACCCGGCTCCGCCCGCTCACGATCACGACGCCCAAGCCGATGCTGCCGGCGGCCGGCGTACCGTTCCTCACCCACCAGCTGGCCCGGGCCAGGGCGGCCGGGGTGACCCACGCCATCCTGTCCACGTCGTACCGGCCCGAGGTATTCGAGGCGCACTTCGGCGACGGCTCTGCGCTCGGGCTGGAGCTGGAGTACGTCACCGAGGCCGAGCCGCTGGGCACCGGCGGCGGCATCCGCAACGTCGCGGACCGGCTCCGGGGCGGCGACGTACTGGTCTTCAACGGCGACGTGCTCTCGGGCGTCGACCTGCGCGCGCTCGTCACGGCGCACCGGTCCAGTGCCGCCGACGTGACGCTGCATCTCACCCGGGTGCCCGACCCGCGGGCGTTCGGGCTGGTGCCGACCGACCCGGACGGCCGGGTGACGGCGTTCATGGAGAAGCCGACGACCGCCGAGGAGATCGTCACCGACCAGGTGAACGCCGGTTGCTACGTCTTCACGCCGGCCGCGCTCCAGGGGATCCCGGCCGGCCGGCCGGTGTCGGTGGAGCGGGAGACCTTCCCGGGTCTGCTCGCTACCGGCGCGCGGGTGACCGGCTACGTCGACGCGACGTACTGGCTCGACCTCGGGACGCCGGCCGACTTCGTCACCGGGTCCTGCGACCTGGTGACCGGCCGGGCGCCCTCTCCGGCGGTGCCCGGCCCACGGGGGTCGGCGCTGGTGCTGGCCGGGGCCGAGGTGGCCAGGGATGCCGCGCTGACCGGTGGAACGACCGTGGGTACCGGCGCCCGGGTCGGTACCGGCGCCCACGTCGACGCATCCGTGCTGTTCGAGGACGCGGTGGTGGGAGCCGGCGCCCGGCTCCGGCGCTCGGTGCTCGGCCGGGACGCCCGGGTGGGTGCCGGGTCGGTGCTGGACGGCGTGGTGCTGGGGGACGGCGCTTGCGTCGGAGCGGGTAACGAGCTGCTGTCCGGCGTACGGGTCTGGCCCGGCGCCGAGATCGCCGATGGGGCGGTGCGGTTCTCCAGCGACCGCTGACCAGCTACTTCTTCGTCGGCGAGGCGCTCGGCGCCGGGCTGGTGGGCGGTGTGGCCGGAGGGGACGCGCCGGGCAGGTTGCCGCCGGGCGCGCCGGCCTCGGGGGCGGTCTTGTTGACGTACTTGGCGACGAACTCCGAGATCGCCTTGGGTGACACCGTCGCGCAGGGCTCCGTGCGCCCCCACGCGGTGAGCGCGAAGTGCCGGTTCTCGCCGAAGTCCTGACGGTCCCACGGCACCGCGACGAAGCGTTCGCCGGCGGTGTCGCTGGCCGCCTTGAGCTTGGCTACCTGATCAGCCGGCAGCTTGGTGTCGTACCACCCGATGACGAACCCGTGCTCGAGCAGGTGCACCGCTCGCTCGATGCTCGGGTGCTCAGACTGGGCGTAAAAGTGGATGGAGTCCGGCAGCGGGTCGTCGTTGTGCCGGCCGGAGGTCGGCGGCACCGTGTCGTAGGTGACCCGGTCCGGCGTGTGCTGGCCCCCGGGGCTCGCCTTGTCGTTGCGTACGCCGGTGCAGTCGGCCGCCTTGGCCGCCGCGGTCGGCGTGGACACGTACCCGACCGCGGCCTTGCGCTTCTTCTCCGCAGACTGGAGGGTGGTGGTCACCACCGGGATCGCGATCAGGATCGCGCCGACGATCAGGCCGCTGACGATGGTGAGCATCGTCTTGCGGCGCTCGGCCGCCCGCTGCTTGCGCTTGAGGTCCTCGAGCCGGGCCCGGCGGTCCCTGTCCTTGCTGACGGGCTTGCGGCGGCCGGGCTGGACGTGGGTCCTGTCGCCGCCGGGCGAGGTGCTGGTCTTGTCGGCCACGGGCTCTCTTCGTCGTCGGCGAATCCGGCGGGTCCACTCTAACGGCGGGCGATTTCACCGCCCGGCTCCCGGTGCAACCTCGTCGGGTTCGGCAGACTGGCCGCCGTGCCCGCCGCCGTATCGATTGCCGTACCGACGCCGACCGTCGCGACGACCTGGCGGCCGCGCACGCCGGTGGACATCGCGGCGACCCTGCGGCCCCTTCGGCGCGGGAGCACCGATCCGGCCTTCCAGCTCGACGCGGACGGCGCCCTCTGGCTGACCGGCCGCACGCCGGCCGGCCCCGCAACGCTGCGGCTGGTCACGCACCCGGCCGGGGAGGTCCGGGCGCGGGCCTGGGGGCCGGGCGCGGAATGGATGCTGGCCGGCGTACCGGACCTGCTCGGCGCGGCCGACGATCCCGCCGGCTTCCGGCCGCGGCATCCGCTGCTGCGCGACGCCCACCGCCGGTATCCTGGGCTGCGGGTGCCGCGCTGCCGCCGGGTGCTCGACGTGCTCGCGCCGGCGGTGCTCGAGCAGAAGGTCACCGGCGCCGAGGCGCGACGGTCGTGGCGGGAGCTGCTGCGCAGGTTCGGCGAGCCGGCGCCAGGTCCCACGCCGGCCGGGATGCGGGTGCCCCCGGCGGCCGCTACTTGGCGCCGGGTCCCCTCATGGGAGTGGCACCGCGCCGGCGTGGACAGCCACCGGTCGGGGGCGATCTGCGCTGCGGCCGCGGTTGCCGGCCGGCTCGAGGAGTCGGTCGCGATGCTGCCGACGGAGGCGGAGCGGCGGCTGAGGTCGGTACCCGGCGTGGGCGTCTGGACTGCGGCCGAGGTGGCGCAGCGAGCCTTGGGCGACGCCGACGCGGTCTCGGTCGGCGACTTCCACCTGGCGCCGTTCGTGGGCTGGGCGCTGGCCGGCCGGGCCGTCGACGACGACGGCATGCTCGAGCTGCTCGCCCCGTACCGGGGCCACCGCTACCGGGCGATCCGGCTGCTGGAGCTCAGCGGCTTCCGGATGCCGCGGTTCGGTCCCCGCTATGCCCCGCGCGACCTACGGGCCTGCTGACCTGCCGCTTCAACGGGCCGGGAGTGTCAACGGGTGACGACGAACTCTCCGAGCTCGCGCGGTGGGCGCTCCGGCGGCGATTCGAACGGATGCCCGACCGCGACCGCTCCCATCGGCTCCCAGTCGGCCGACAGGTCCAGCTCGGCGCGGACGACATCGCGGCAGAACATCGTGCTCGACACCCAGCACGACCCGAGCTGCTCTGCCGCCAACGCGACGAGCAGGTTCTCGACCGCGGCCCCGGCCGAGACGAGGAACATTTCGCGTTCGGCCGCCGCCCGCCGCCGGTCGGCATAGGCGTGCGCGCCCTCGGTGACCAGGCATGGAACCATCAGGTACGGCGCGTTCCGCAGCACGTCGCCGCGCCGGAGCCGGCGCCCGATCGCGTCGTCGCCGAAGCCGTCGCCGCGCAGGTCCGCTGCCCAGGCGTCCCGCATCGCGTTCAGCAACCGCCCCCGCCGGTCGGCGTCCTCCACCAGCACAAAGCGCCATGGCGTGGTGTGGTGCGGCGCCGGCGCGGTGATCGCGGCGGCCACTGCGCGGCGTACGGCGGCCGGGTCCACGGGCTGCGCCGTGAAGGACCGGATGGTGCGTCGCGCCGCCACCGCCTCGCGCCGCCCGGCGGCGAGCGCCTCCGCCGTACCCAGCCGGAAGAGATCCTCCGCGGCCGGCCGCACCAGGGCTTCGACGCCGCGACCGTCGTCGGGCACGGGCCGGAAGCCACGGACGGCCGCGACCGGTACGCCGGCCAGCTTGCCCTTGACAAGCTCGGCGGCGGCGGCGAGCGCGTCGGCGTCGGCCATCTCCGTAATTGCCAGTTCGTTGCCGTGCTGGTCGAGTCGACCTCGGTAGTCGCGCAGCGCGGCCATCCCGGCCACCCCGACGGCGACATCGACGAGTCCGCGCCGCCAGGGCCGGCCGGAGGTGTCCGAGACGATCACTGCCACCGTCACCCCGAGCCGCTCCCTCAGCCCGTCGCGCAGGCGGCGGGCGGAGGCGTCGGGGTCGACCGGCAACAGCACCAGCTCGTCCCGCCGCGCGTTGGAGGCGTCGACACCGGCCGCGGCCAGCACGAAGCCGTGTCTCGTCGCCACGATCCGGGTCGGCCCGCGGGCGGCGACCACCCGAACCGTCTCGGCGTCGACGGCCGCCGACCGGGTCGCCTCGCGGCCATCCGGGGCGGCCGGGGCTGGCACCAGCCGGCCCTCCGCCTTGCTCACCACCTTGGACGTGACGACCACCACGTCGCCGTCGGCAAGATCCGATGTCGCGGCTGCAATCAGGGCTGCCAGGTCGTCGCCCGGCCGGATCTCCGGCAGCCCGTCGACGCCCCAGATCTCCAGCCTCACCGGCGTACCGCCCCGGCCAGCTCGAGCGCCGCCGCAGCGATCGCCGCAGTGGCATCGAGGTCGCTCATCAGCAGCGGTACGGCGCGCGTCGGCAGCCCGTCCGCCGACAGCGCAGCCGCCGCATCGGCGTCCGCGGTGTCGACCAGCCACCCGTCCAGCAGCCCGCCGGCGCGGCGTACGCCGTAGTGCCGGGCGACCGCCTCGGCGGTAGTCGCCACGCCGATCACGGGAAGAAGCTTGTCGGCCATCCCGCGCACCGGTGAGCCACTGATGATCGGCGAGACGCCCACCACGGGTGCGGGGGTTGCCCGAATGGCGTCGGCGATCCCCGGCACCGCCAGCACGAGCCCGATGCTCACCACCGGGTTGGACGGCGGCAGCACGACGACGTCCGCGGCGGCGATGGCCTCCAGGACGCCCGGCCCGGGCTTGGCGTCGCTCGCCCCGACCGGCACGACCTCCAGCGCGGCAGGTGCCGCCCGCAGCCGCACCCAGTACTCCTGGAAGTGCACCGCCCGGCGCCCCTGCTCGTCGTCGATGACCACGTGGGTCTCGACCCGGTCGTCGGTCATCGGCAGCAGCCGTACGCCGGGCGACCAGCGGGCGCACAGCGCGGCGGTCACCGCCGAGAGCGGGTAGCCGGCGTCGAGCATCTGGGTGCGGACCAGGTGGGTGGCGAGGTCGCGGTCACCGAGGCCGAACCACGCCGGCCCCGCGTCGTACGCCGCAAGCTCTTCGCCTACGACGAAGCTCTCGCCGGCCCGCCCCCAACCCTGGCTCTCCTCGATGCCGCCGCCGAGGGTGTACATGACGGTGTCGAGGTCGGGGCAGATCCGCAGCCCGAACAGCGTGATGTCGTCGCCGGTGTTGCCGATCACGGTGATCTCCGCGTCGGCATCCAGCGCGGCCTGCAACCCGCGCAGGAACCGGGCGGCACCGATGCCGCCGGCGGGCACGACCACGCGGACCGGCATGCCCGCGATGCTCCCAGACCGGGTCGGTGCGGCTGCGGTGACCGAGACGCCCGGAGGCTGTCCCGCGCCGTTGGGCTTCGGCGCTACGCCAGGCGCCTACCCCATAGGGCGATCTTCGGTTCCGCTTCCTTCACATCCCACCACTCTTCGAGTTCGCGCGAATCGTCATGACCCAGGAGTTCAGGCTTACTGACGTGTGGAGGTCGGGGTCGACCGGGATGGCCACCCGCCACCACCGACGCGCGAGCTCATCGGCTGGCAGGGCAGATTCGATGCGAAGAGCTCTGCTCAGATTGGCAGGAAGCCTACGACAGGCCTCCAGCGGAACCGGACGCTCGGCCGGCCGGGCTGGCAAAGGCTGTGCATAGCGAGCGGCACTGTCGCCTCGACTCCGTAGAATAGAACACATGTTCGAGAATGGCAGCACGGCCGAGTCGGGTTCCGACCTGAGGACCGGCGACTCGCGGGAGTCCGCGAACGCCGTCCTGGAAGCCGCCTTCGCCGCCGAGCCCGGGGCAGCCGTCGTCGAGCTGCTGGCCGGCTTCGATCCCGGCGATCTCGATCA
>JBPCOB010000174.1:0-4922 GCA_051000715.1 Mycobacteriales bacterium | reverse complement strand
GTCTCGCACCAGCGCGACCGCTGAGCCGCCGAAGCCACCACCGGTCATCCGCGCCCCGAGCGCGCCGGCGTCGAGCGCCGTGTCGACAGCGAGGTCGAGCTCGCGGCAGGAGACCTCGAAGTCGTCGCGCAGCGACAGGTGGGATGCCGTCATCAGGTCACCGACGGCGGCCCAGTGGCCACCGGCGACGGCGGGTACGGCGGCGCCGACGCGCGTGTTCTCGGTGACGACATGCCGGGCGCGGGCCCGCAGCACCAGGTCGCCGAGCCGCCCCACATCGTCGAGCGAGGCCTCGCGCAGGGTGGGTACGCCGAGTGCGGACGCCGCCGCGGCGCATTCGGCGCGACGGTCGCCGTACCCGCTGTCGGTCAGGGCATGGGAGACCCGCGTGTCGATGACCAGCAGCGACAGCCCGGCCTCCGCCAGGTGCAGCGGTACGACAGTCCGGCCGGCGTCTCGGAAGTCGAGCAGCAGCGCGGCGCCCGCCTCGGCGAACAGCACCGTGGTCTGGTCGAGACCGCCGGTCGGCGCGCCGACGAACTCCGTCTCCGCCCGGATGCACGCGTCCCGGAGACCCTCTCGGTCCGGGGCTCGCTCGCCGAGCAGGTCCGCGACGGCGGTTCCGACCGCGCACTCGAGGGCGGCCGAGCTGGACAGCCCGGCACCCACCGGTAGATCGCTGGTCACGGCCACGTCAAGCCCCGGCACGTCGTACCCCTCGGCGCGCAGCGCCCACAGGACGCCCGCCACGTAGCGGGCCCACCCGGTCGCCTCGTCGACCGGACCGGTGAACGGGTCCCCGGCCTCTGCCGAGACGCACCGGAGAAGACTGTCCTCGCGGGGAGCTACCGCCGCCCAGGTCGAGCGGGGCAGCGCGAGCGGCAGGCAGAGCCCGGCGTTGTAGTCGGTGTGCTCTCCGAGGAGATTGACCCGGCCGGGAGCGCGGCCGACGACGACCGGTTCGCGGGCGAAGGCGCGGCTGAACGTGGCGACGGGATCCATGACCGGCTCAGGAGCGCGAGGAGTTGGCGGTGCGGCCGCGGACGACCCCGATGAACTCCTGCACCCGCTCGTCGTCGTTGTCGACCAGCCACGCAAGCCCGATCGTGGTCGGTGGCAGGTCGGTCACCGGGCGCGAGACGACGTCCTTGCGGTGGTGCAGACGCGCGACCGACATCGGGAGCAGCACGACACCGGTGCCGGAGGCCACCGTCTCGACGGCGTCCTTGGTGCTCATCGGCGGCCAGGAGAGCTGCTCGGTGCCGGGCTGCCATCCCGAGGCATGGGGGAGCACCAGCTGCTCGTCGCTGAGGTCGTCGAGGGTCACCTCGTCGGCCGCCGCCACGAAGTGCTCCCGCCCGGCCACCACCACCGGCTGCTCGTCGTACAGAGGGATGCAGTGGAGCCCGTCGCGGTCGATCGGCAGCCGCACCAGTGCCATGGCGAGCTCGCCCGACCGCAGCCCGTCCAGCTGCTCGGTCTCCTCGACGGGGACCAGCACGAGCGCCACCCGGGAGCGGTCGCGCCAGGCGCGCGCCCACTTGTCGGGGGTCGCACCCGTCACGAAACCCACCCGGAACGCCTCCTCCATGGCCTCACCGTAGCGGCGACGCCGCAAGGTCAGCAGTACGCCGTGGTCCCACCGCCGGCGTACCGGCACGAGTCGACGACACCACCGCCCGCGTTGTGCAGGATCGCGAAGTCACCGTCGTTGTCCCACTGACGCCCTACACGCCTGATAGCAACGCACGAAGGGAATCCGGATAGCCGCTCAACGTGCGTGCTGTCAGGGAGCGCCGTGTGCCCGACGGCCCAACGTCGGCGCATGTGAAAATCGCCTACCGGGCTCGGGTCGAGGTCAATTGGAGGCTGTCCCGCAAGCCGAACGCTCCCAACGAAAATGTCCGGGGTACAGGTTTTGTTGCGCGGGGGACGCCGAAGATCAGGGCAGTTTGAAGTCCATCGCCGGGGTGTTGTCCAGTGGGTAGAGGTAGCTCTGCGGGGTGCCGGGCACGGTGTCGGACAAGCTCGCATCACCGAAGGAGAAGGCCGAAGCGTCATAGAACCGCGAGCCCGTTACGGCCTGGACCAGGTGCGGCCGCTGCTGGTCGCCCTGGCCTCCTGCCAACGCAGTCAGCAGCCGTCCGCCGTTGGCGAACTTCGCCGGCACGGTCATCGTGATGACCCCGGTCGTCGGGTTGACTGACCCCTTCAGTGACGTGCCGCGGGCACCGAACGCCAGGCACTTGTCGTCGCTGGTAGTGGGAGCTGCGTTGCACTCGCTCATCAGGGTGTCGTAGTCGTTGTACTTGTAGGTCCACTGCGGCGTGCTGGAAGGGTTGTAGCGCGCGGTCACAGCAGACGGCTGGAAACCGTTCGAGAACCTCAACGTGTAGAGCAGCGATCTCGAAGCCGTGTCAGAAAGTGCCTTGGCCTGCGTTGCCGCGGACAGGTCCGCCACGTTCATCCGGACGGTGAACCCCTTGCTGCCCGCGATATCGGGACCGATCGAGACACCTGTGAAGTCGCTTCCCGGCTGGTTGGTCGTGGGGCCGCTGGTGCCCAGTCCCGAGTAGCTCGACAGCGCGTCGCCCTTCGGGTCGGCGGAGCTCGACCGTACCACCGGGGTGTTGCCGCCCGAGATCGTGCCGGTGGCGGTGCTGGGCCCCCCGGTCTGGGTGAGGACCATCGGGCTGCCGACGTGCCCGGCAGCCTCGCCGGGCTGCTTCGCGTCGTTGTTATAGACGACCTGCAGCCGGTGGGACGCAGGGTTGGTCTTGATGGCGAAGAAGTCGCCGAGCGAGCGGTCGCCGTTCGGGGTGGTCAGGCTGCAGCCGAGTCCGTTGAGGCAGATCGAGTCGTAGTGCATCGGATGCGTCGTGGCCTTGACCTGGCTGAAGGTCCGAGTCGAGGACAGTGAGTTGACCGACTGGTTGACGTAGACGTTCCAGCTGGCCTTGAAGGAGCCCAGGTTGGGGTCGCCCTGGCTCTGGGTACCGTAGAAAGTGACAGCGACGTGTCCGGGGGCCCCGCCGGCGGCGACCCAGGGAAACAGCGTGGTCCGGAGTGCGTCGCGGTCGACCTGGACCGGCTTGGTGAAGCCGATCGTCTGCGGGTTGTTCTTCGGGGACTTGGCCGTGAGCGGGTTGTTGCCGATGGCCTGGTTGCAGTTGCGGAGGCTGCCGACGGGCAGGCTCACCAGGTAGGTGTGGAAGTCCACCTTGTCGGCGTATCCGAGGTAGATGTTGCCTTGGTTGTCGGCGTCCGCGGTGACGAAGCCCGCGCGGGGCTGCCGCTGGTCCACCGCCGCCACGCAGTCCACGAAGTTGGCTCCGCCGTCGTAAGACACCGACAGGTTGACGTTGGAGCCCGCACTCCACCCGAAGTAGACGATTCGAGTCCCGGGGTTGTGAGTGTTCAACGACGCCGGAAGCGTCCGCATGGGTCCGGGGAAGTCCGGAGCGGCGCCGCCGATCGCGGTCAGCGGCCCGTAGGTCAGGCCGCCATCGTCGGAACGCTGCACGACGATGTTGCGCGGCATCTGTTGGTTGTAGCTGAGCAGCACGCTGTCCTTGTCGAGGAATGTGGTCCACTGCCGATCCGCGAGCACCCCCGTGTCCTGAACGCCGTTGCCGGCGAGGGGGGCGTTGACGATCGTATGGCCGTTGTCTGGCGACGTGCTGGTCGTGAAGCCGGTCAGCGGACCCAAGCCGGCGTAGGCGTACTGATAGTTGCCTTGGCTGTTCTTGTCCGGTGCCAACGCAATCGCGCAGTCGCCGCCACCGCCGACCGCCTGCTGTCCACGCGGCGGTGTCCCAAGTAGGTGGAACTGGTTGCCACCGTCGGTGGAAACCTGGGCGTAGTCCGCGGCGCTGCCGAAGCCGGTGGGACCACACGTGTAGGTGCGGCCGTCCGGGGCGGTCTCGATCAGCGGCTCCGACTCGTCGCGCTGGGGGTCGGCGGCGACGCTGGGGGAGAACGCCAGGCCGTTGGCCGGCGCCGAGGCAAGGCTCGTCTCCCCGGAACCCGCGGCAGTCGTGATGACCAGCTTGCCGGTGTACGCCTGTGGCTGCGCGTTGACGAAACCGCAGGCCTGCACCCCGTAGGTGGCCGGCACCAGGTCCGAGGCGGTCACCCGCTCGGTGGTGGCGCTGGTGTCGCCGGAACCCACCTCGTTGTCGGCGGTGCCGCCCTGACGCACCACCGTGAGGATCTCGTCGCTTGTCGACGAGTTCACCGTCGGCGTCCATGAGATAGAGAAGGCGAACTTCGCAGTCAGGTTGCTGTAGGTGCCCGTGGGGACGGCGATCTTGACGTTCTCGATGTCCTTTGTCGCGTCGGGAAGCCCGTTGCAGTCACTGGTGGGATTGCTGCCCGCGGGGATCACGCCGTTCCAGGTGATCGTCTTGGTCGCCCCGACCGTGGACGGCACGGTCACCGACTGTGTCGTCGGGGTCGCAGCGTCCGAGTGGACGAGCGGGGAGACCGCTGCGAGTGCGGTGGCGGCCGCTACGGCCAACAGAACTGACCTGCGCATGCGCTCTCCTCGAGTAAACAAACCGACGATCTCATCCGACGGGAAGTGTTACACACCACACGCCGAAACACATCACCTCACGGACCACAGATTTCGAACACGATCGGCGCAGAAGTCAGGAGGGACACGGCCTGTTCTCAGCTCGGTCTGCCCAAGCCCACCCTGAGCGGTTCAGCCGGTCATTCACCGACGCGACGCGGTGAAGCGCCACGCACTGCCGCCGGTCCGGCCTGCACGACCTTCGCCACGGTTGGGCGACGATGGCCAAGGCGAAGGCGGCCCGGGTCGCCTCGGACGTGACGCTGAGCTGCGTCGAGCTGACCGGCAGCATCGGCTACTCCGAGGCGGAGCTGCTGGAGAAGTGGGGCCGCGACTCCAAGATCCT
>JBPCOB010000173.1:0-18929 GCA_051000715.1 Mycobacteriales bacterium | reverse complement strand
GCAGATCCAGCGCTTCGCTCAGCTGTCTGGGGCGGCCTTCCCCGCCGACCTGGCCGAGCGGCTGTGCGCGGTGGAGGACGACCCGGGAGCGGTCCGCGCGATCGGGGTGGAGGTCGCCAGCGAACTGTGCGAGCGGCTGCTCGCGGGCGGCGCTCCCGGCATCCACTTCTACACGCTGAACCGGTCGAGCGCGACCAGGGAGATCTACTCCCGGCTGGGGTTGCGCGACCGCCGCTGATTCCGAATGACCTGGGTGAGGAGCGAGTTATGCTGCCTATACCTGGGAAATCAGGAGAGGAAATCATGAACAAATTTGCCATCACTTTTGCCGCGAGCGCATTGACCCTGGCAGCAGCGGCGGCACTGCCCGACGCGGCAGCGGCGGCACTGCCCGGCACGGCGTCCCAGGCGGCGGCGACCTCTCCGGGAGCTGTCTGTCCCACCAGCTACACCGGGACTAAGTACGGCGCGTCGGTCAACGACGACGCTGACTGGCAGCGGCTCAGCGGCATGCTCGGACGCAACATGTGCGCCGCGCGCATTTTCTACAGCCACGCGCTGGCGGTGAGTGGTGACCCGAAGGTGGCAAGCCTGCCGACCAACGCCACGGTCGTGTTCTCCTGGAAGGACACCATGACGGCGTCCGCCGTCACCTCTGCGCTCAACAGCCGGCCGGCCGGGATGGTCTGCTACGCGGCGTACTACCACGAGCCGGAGGACAACTTCACGACCGCAGCGCAGCAGACGGCGTACCGGGCCTCCTGGGCGACCTACGGACCGGCGATCGGTGCGGCCGGCTGCACGCCGATCCTTATCCTGATGCGCTACACCCTGTCCAGCGCCAGCGGCCGGAACTGGCACGCCTGGTCCAACCCCGGCGCCTACGACGTCAACGGCTGGGACGCCTACAACCCCGCCTGGAACGACAACCCTTCCGGCTACATCGACCCGGCCAAGCTGCTGGGCCCCATCCAGCGTGTCGCGGCGGAGACCGGCAAGCCGTTCGCGCTCACCGAGACCGGGTCCCCGATCGCCGTGATGTCGACGCCGGCCGCGCGGGCCGCCTGGGTGTCGCAGCTGGCTCCGGCCCTACAGAACGCGGGCGCCAAGCTCGCGCTCTGGTGGGACGTCGCGAACTCCAGCTTCGACAACGCGATGGACCAGGCCGCAGCGGACAACTGGAACCGCCGGGGTCACCCGTAACGGCGCCTGGCGCAGCTGGGTCGTAGGCAATCCGGTCCACATGGCGCCATCGCGGGGTACCGGCCATTCGAGAACAAGCCTTTCGCGGTACGCCGAAGGCACGCCATTTGCGGCGCTGGGTGGCCTCCCGCACGCTTGTCCACACCACCGGCCCTCGACCTCGAATTGTCGCTCTTCCGAGGTAGAATCGAACATCAGTTCGAGCGCGGGAGGTGGCCATGAGCACGCTGGCGTCGGCGATCGACGAGTACGCCGGTGCGGACCTCGACGCGTTCCCCGACGCCGCGCTGGCCGCCGACCTCACCGACCTGCGGGTCGCGGTGGACCGGCTGGAGGCCCAGTGGCTGCGCCGGCTGGCCGCCTTCGACGCCCGGCGTGCCGCCGCTGCCGACGGCGCCCTGTCCACCGCGGCCTGGCTGCGCTCGGCCTGCCGGCTGGCGCCCGGCGCCGCCCGGGAGCGGGTGGTGGTAGCCCGCGAGCTGGCCGAGCTGCCAACCACCGCAGCCGAGCTGGCCGCCGGGGACATCTCCTACCGGCATGCCGCCCTGATCGCCACCGCCACCGCCGAGCTGCCCGAGGCCGACACCGGCCCGGCGGAGTCGATCCTGCTGACTGCGGCCCGCCGGATGAACCCGGCCACCCTAGCCAAGCTCACCACCCGCCTGCGCTACGTTCTCGACCCCGACGGCGCCCGGCGCCGAGCGCAGGACGTCTACGAGGGCCGGCGGCTGTTCGTCTCACCGGTGCTCGACGGCCGGTTCGCGCTGGACGGCTCGCTGGATCCCGAGGGCGGTGCCACCGTGCTGGCGGCCCTGACCGCGCTCGGCGCGCCGACCGCGGGTGACTCCCGCAGCCCGGCCCAGCGCCGCGCCGATGCCCTGGTCGCACTCGCCCGCCGGCACCTCGACGGCGGTGCGCTGCCGGAGTGCGGCGGCGAGCGGCCGCACGTCACGGTCACCGTGGACCTGGCCACCCTGGAGCGGCGAGCCGGCGGGTCGGGCGCCGAGCTGGACTGGGCCGGACCGATCTCGGCCGAGACCGCGCGGCGGATCGCCTGCGACGCCGGCGTCGCCCGGGTGATCACCGCGGGAACGCCGGAGCCGCTCGACGTCGGTCGGCGCACCCGGGTGGTCTCGGCCGCGATGCGCCGGGCGTTGGCCGTCCGGGACAAGGGCTGTCGCTTTCCCGGCTGCGACCGGCCGCCGGTCTGGACCGATGCGCACCACCGCATTCACTGGGCCGACGACGGTCCGACCAGCCTGGCCAACCTGATCTCGCTGTGCGCCGCGCATCACCGGTGCGTGCACGAGGGCGGCTGGCGGCTGGCCGGCGACCCCAACGGCGTGATCACCGCCATCCGGCCCGACGGCGTGGAGATCCGCCCGCCATAGACATGATGTTGGCGGACGCGATTCCCGAACCGTGTGACGGAACCGCCTGGCAACTGGTGGAGTCCCAGCGGGGACTCGATCCCCACTGTCCGGGAGGCCCCAAGTGCCATCGCTTGCTTCCACACTCACGCGGCGCTCGGCCATGGCCGGGCTCGCGACCGCCACGTTGATCGCGTCCTACGCCGTCGGTACCGCGCATCGCGGCGGTGCCAGACGCCCTGGACGCGGCCAGCTCCGCACTGACCAAGGTCCGGGACTCGCTGCGGGCGCACGGCGTGGCCGCCGCCGACCTGCAGACCTCGCGGCTGTCGGTCCGGGCGGACTACGACTACCCCAAGGGCGTGCAGCGGCTGCGCGGCTACTTCGCCGAGGAGGCGCTCACCGCTCGGCTGCACCGACTGTCGACCGCCGGTCGAACGATCACCGACGCGGTGGCTGCCGGAGGCTCCGCGGTGCGGATCAACGGCATCGCGCTCGACATCGACAGCGACGACGCGCTGGTGGCGCAGGCGCGCGACCGGGCCTTCGCGGCGGCCCAGGCCAAGGCTGACCAGTACGCTCGGCTGTCCGGTCGGACGCTCGGCCCGGTGATCACCGTCACCGAGTCGGTGTCCCAAGCCACGCCGCAGCAGCTCGACGCCGCCGCCTTCGCGCCGGCGTTGCGCGCCGCCGCCCCGGTGCCGGTCGAGGGGGGCAGCCAGGAGGTATCCGTCACCGTGTCGGTGGTCGGGTCGCTGCGCTGAGCTGCACTACCTTGCGGTGGTGCTCAGGCTCGCGGTCCTGGGTGCCACCGCCGTACTGCTGCTGACGCTGTCGACGGCGGGTCGGCGGCCGGCGCCTTCCATTCCCGACCTGCCCGGCTACCTGGTCCGCTGGTCGCTGCTGCACGGGGGCTACGACCCGCGTCGATCGGTGTTCGTCCGGAGCTGGCTCTCGCTCATCTACCGGCTGGCCGGACCGCTCGCCCGCGTCGGGGTGCGGCCGGACGTGCTGACGCTTTGGGGGCTGGCCGTCGGCGGGTCCGCCGCGGTCCTGGCCGACCTCGGCCGGGGCTGGCCGTTGCTCGCGGCGCTGGCGGTGGTGGGGACCGGCCTGCTGGACGGCCTCGACGGCGCGGTTGCGGTTCTCAGCGACCGGGACAGCCGCTTGGGCTTCGTGCTGGACTCGCTGGCCGACCGGGTGGTGGACGGCTTGTACCTGCTGGCGTTGTGGCGGGTTGGCGCGCCCGCCGGCCTCTGCGTCGCGGCCGGAGCCGGCGTGGGGCTCCTGGAGTACACCCGAGCCCGCGCCGCGGCCGCCGGGATGGCCGAGATCGGCGTCGTGACGGTGGGGGAGCGGCCCACCCGGGTGGTGGTCATCGTCGTGACGCTCGCCTGTTGTGCGGCGTACGCCGACCGGTCGTCGCTGCTGGCCGGTCTGGGCGCGGGCGCCACTCTCGTCGTCTCGTTGCTCGGCCTTGCGCAGCTGCTGCTCGTCGTACGCCAACAGCTGCGATGAGCCTGCCGGGAACACCCCACTATGGGAAGTGACCGCCTCAGGCCCTGCTGCCAGGCAGAACCATCAGCAGCATCTCGGCCGCGGTGCCCTCAGTCTCCGGGTCCTGACCTGGGTCGGCGTGGACGAAGCCGCATTTCTGGAGCACCCGGATCGAGGCCACGTTGTGGCGCGCGACACCCGCGTAGAGCGGTCGAGCCGTCGTCTCCGCCAAGAAGAGGCCCAACGGGGCGGTGGCGACGCCTTGTCCCCAGTGACGCTGGCCGATCCAGTAGCCGGCCTCACGCCGACCCTGCCGCTCGAAACTGACGACGTTGCCCACCACTTCAGTCCACCACCACGGTTCGGGTGACCACCGTGTCGTCCCCCAGAATTCGCTGCCAGTGGGCGAAGAACGCCTCCTTGTCCCGGGGCGGGAACGCAGCCATCCGGGTCGCCGCGGGGTCCTGCTGATGCTCGTAGAAGACCGGCAGGCCGGCCGCGGTGACGTCCCGAAGCCTCAGCCGTGCGGGCACGCTTCACCGCAATCGTGTCGCAGGTCACCGCAGGGCGGCAGCATCGGTGCCGGCCACTGTAGGCCGGGGAGGTTCCGCAGAGCGGCCCTCTAGCGCTGGCCTTGTGTTCTACGCCGGTCCGATCAGACCGGCGACGATGGCGGCCGACATGGCCACCAGGGGCAGGCCGCCGCCGGGGTGCGCGGACCCGCCGACGAGGAACAAACCGGGAACCGGGGAGCGGTTGGTAGGGCGCAGCAATGCCGCTCTGGCGCCGTTCGACGACGTGCCGTAGATCGCACCGCCCACCGAGCCGGTAGCGCGCTCCAGGTCGGCCGGCGTACGGGTCTCGCGGAAGAGCAGCCGGTCCCGCAGATCGAGCCCGCGAGCGGCGAGCAGGTCGAGCAGGTGGTCGGCGTAGGACCCGGCGAGGCCGGGTGCGTCCCAGTCGACCGGTCCGTGCCGCGGCGCGTTCACCAGGACGAACCAGGCCTCGCTCCCCGCCGGCGCGACCGCCGCGTCGGCCGGCACGGCGACATACAGCGTCGGGTCGGGTACCGGCCTCGGGTCGGGTCCGAAGACGGCGTCGAACTCGGCGTCGTAGTCGGCCGGAAAGAACAAGTTGTGGTGCGCGACGCCGGGGGTCCGGCCGCGGACGCCGAGCAGCAGGACGAAGCCGGACAGCGACGGGGTCGTCTTACGCAGCCGGGCCAGCAGGCTGGGGGTTGGCAACAGGTCTGCGTACAGGTGGGCCGCGTCGACGTCGCTCACCACGACGTCTGCCGCGAGCCGCTCGCCGGACGCCAGCGTTACGCCGTTGACCCTGCCACCGCTGACGTCGATCCGGCGGACCCGCGTGCCGGTGCGAATCTGCGCCCGCCGTTCGACGACGCGGGCGGCGACCGCCTCCGCCAGTTGGTGCAGTCCGCCGGCGACGTACCAGGCGGCGAAGGTCTGCTCGACGTAAGCGACCGTGGCCAGCACCGCCGGTGCCTGCCGGGGATCGGAGCCGGTGTAGGTCGCGTAGCGTTCGAGAACGAGCCGCAGCCGTGCGTCGTGGAGGTACTGCCGGCCCAGCGAGCGAAGCGACTGCCAGGGGGCGATCGTGCGCAGGTCGGCGACGCCGGAACGTCGCAGCAGCAGCCGACGCAGCACGACGGCGTCGAGGGTTGACTCGAGGACAGGTTGCCGGGTCGCCTGCCACATCCGACCGGCCCGCTCCATCAGCCGCCGCCAGTCGCTGCCAGCACCCGGTCCGAATGCGTCGTCGACCGCCGTACAGAAGTCGTCCAGGCCGGTGTTGGGCGCGTCGAAACCGGTGCCGTCGGCGAACCGGTACCGCGCGATCGGCTCCACCGGGACCAGCTCGAGGGCGGACTCGAGCGGCTTTCCGGTCTTGACGAACAGGTCGCGATAGACCGCCGGCAGGGTCAGCAGCGATGGTCCGGTGTCGAACCGGAACCCGTCGCGCTCGTAGCTGCCTAGCTTGCCGCCGACGACCGGCGCCTGCTCGCACACCGTAACCTCGTGTCCGAGGGTGGCCAGCCGGGCGGCCACCGCCAACCCACCCATGCCGGCGCCGACGACAACGACGCGAGCCACACCGGCGAGCGTATGCGGCGCTTGATTCGCCTCAGCCCGGTCGGGGCACGGGGAGCGGGCGGCCCTTCCAGGCCAGCGTGCCGGCCTTGGCCCGGCGTATCGACGTGGCGGTTAGCCATCCCAGCGTCAGCACGGACGCAGGGTGGGCCAGCGCGTCGGGCAGCGCGCGTCCGCCCGTCCGGCGCGTGGTCAGCACCCGGCCCAGGACGCCGGCGGCGTAACCGGCCAGCCCGACCCGGCTGCCGGCGAGCGCAGCGGCCGGTGGCAGCACGTAGAGGAGCCCGAGGACGCCGAGCACTCCGGCCGCGCCGGCCGGGGAGCCGAACGCCGCCCACAGGGACTTGCTGTAACCGTCCCGCAGCTCCGGCCATTCGGCGTACATCCGGCAGTGGGCCAGCCCGGTCCCGTCGGCCACGCCGCCGCGGCCGCCGGCCGCCTTCAGGCATCGCACCAGCGCGATGTCCTCGAGCACCTCCGCACGGACGGCCGCATGCCCGCCGGCCCGCCGGTAGGCGGCCGCGTCGACGGCCAGCAGCTGCCCATTGGCCGCGGCGAGCGACGGCTGAACGGACCGTTCGGCGAGGCGCAGCGGCAGGAAGGTCAGCCAGGACCACTGCAGCAGCGGCTGCACCAGCCGCTCGGTGACCGAGCTGGTGACCTGCCGCGGGTAGGGGCAGACGAGGTCGAGGCCGGCATCACGAAGCAGCGCCACTGTGCGAACGACGGCTTCCGGCTCGAGCACCACGTCGGCGTCGATGAAGACGTAGATGCTCCCGGTCGCCGCGGTGGCCAGCTGGTGGCAGGCGAAGGGCTTGCCCAGCCAGCCAGCGGGCGGCGGCGCGCCCTCCAGCAGCCGCAGCCGAGGGTCCGCCCCGGCCACCCGGCGTACGACGGCCGCCGTACCGTCGCTCGAGCCGTCGTCGAGCACCAGGATCTCCAGCGAGGCCAGCCCGGTGGCGGCCAGCAGCGAGCGCAGGCAGGCCTCGACCTGATGGGCCTCGTCGCGTACCGGCAGCAGTACCGAGACCGGTTCGGTGACCTCGGCCGGAGTGAGCGGCGGCACCCGCAGCTGGCGCAGGTTCCAGGCGGTATGGGCCGTGGCGAAGGCGGCGCCGAGACTGCCAGCCGCGACCGCTCGCTGGCCGAGCCGGCTCACCGGCGTCGCAGCGAGGCTGCCAGCGGTACGGCGACCAGCCCCATTCCGATCCCGCCGGCCACGGCCACGGCCGGCCGGGAGAAGAACGCGAAATTGGCCAGCACCGAGGAGGCCCAGGTCCACAGGTAGAGCCCGAAGGGCACCCGGTCGTCGGCCGGTTCTCGATCGGCGGGCAACAGTGTGCTGAGGACCGCCATCATCGCGACCGCGGCGAGCAGCCAGCCGAGGTAGTTCCCGACCGGTACGCCGGGGATGCCCGGGAGCGTGGCGCCGATCTCCGACCAGCGCCAGTGACCAGCCGCGACCATCTGGGGGTCGAGGAATAGGTCCCAGCTGGCCAGCGCCCAGCCGCCGACCAGCACCCGGACCCAGGGGTTGCGCCCCAGCCGGCGGGCCACCCGCAGTGCCGGGTAGCTCATCATCGTCCAGGCCAGCGGAATGACCACCGGTACGCCGAAGATCTTCGGGCCCAGACTGTGGGCGTAGGAGTAGTGGCCGAACGGCAGCCCGGTGCGGGTGCCGACCGCCTCTACCAGCAGGCCGCCGCCGGCCGTTGTGGCAACCAGGACGGCGGTCCACCGCCCTCCCTGCCACACCAGCGCGTGGGCGGTCGAGGCGAGGAAGAACACGACCACAGTGACGACGGTCAGCACGTCCTGGCCGAGGCCGCGGATCAGCGGGTAGCCGATCTCCAGGAGAATCGTCGCGACCGCGAGCAGCTCGGGGACCCGCCGCGCTACCCCCCGGCGCGCCGGGCTTGGTGCGACGCGCACCGCGGCTGTCGTCATCGGGTGACCATCTTGCGGGCGCGGGCCAGCGGCGAGGGCGAGCGGTCCGCGAGAAGCACCCGTGCGGCGCTGCGTCCACTGGCCCCGAAGACCCCGCCGCCGGGATGCATGGAGGCGCCGGTGAGGTAGAGCCCCGGCACCGGCCCGCGGTAGCCGGCCAGCTCCGGCAGTGGCCGCCAGGCGAACATCGAGTCCAGCGCCATCTCCACGTGCATGACGTTGCCTCGTCGGAGCCCGAGCTCCCGCTCCAGATCGAGTGGAGTCTGCACGTGCATCGCCTCCACCGAACCGGCGAACCCGGGCGCCACCGCGTCGACCGCCTCGACCAGCTTGCGCCCCTCCCGTTCCGCGATGTCGTCCCAGTGCTCACCGGTGGACAACTCGTACGGGTGCCACTGTCCCCAGATCGACACGTTGTGCCGGCCGGCGGGGGCGATTGTGTCGTCGAAGGCTGAGAACGTCATCGCCAGCACGGCCGGGCGCCGCGGCGGGCGCCCACCCGAGAAGTCGCCGTATGCCGTTCGCAGGAAGGATCGGTCCGGTGCCAGCAGCTGGAGAGCCCGGTACGTCGACCCGTCGGGGGCCGCCGCGGGGTAGCGCGGCAGGTCGCGGGTGGCCAGCCGGACCACCATGCCGATTCCGTTGCCCACCCGTACGCCGCGGCGGGCGCGCTCCGCCAGCCCCGGTGGCAGTGTGGCGTCGGCCAGCAGGTCCAGCGTCGTCAGCACGTGGCAGCCGGCCAGCACGGCGCGTGCCGGGATGTGCTCTCCGGCAGCCGTGAGCACGCCGGTCACGCCGGTTGCGCTCGCGGTGATCCGCTCGGCACCGTCGCCCAGACGCAGCCTGCCGCCGTACGCCGCGAACCGGCGCGCCAGCGCGACCGACAACATTCCGGACCCACCCACGGGGTGGCCGGGTGCCTGCCGGTGCAGCATGGCGTTCCAGCCGACCAGGTCTGCGGTCGCCACCTCCCACGGGGGCGGGCCCGCCTGCGCCCCGAGCCAGGCCAGTGCGGCCTTGAGCCGCTCGTCGTCGAAGTGGGAGTCCAGCAAGGCGTCCGCCGGCTGGAGGAACTGGCGGGAGAGCTCCAGGCCGCCCAGCCCGGTTGAGCGGCCGACGCCCCACAGGCTGCGCCCCAGGTGACGAGCGGTCGGGGGTCCCTGGAAGGCGGCGAAGATCCGCTCGTTGCGCGCTGCCCAGTCGGTCGCGAACGCGGAATAGGCCGCCGCGTCCCGCTCGCCGCACACCGAGGCGATGGACTGGCAGGTCGCGTCGAGGTCGACGGAGAACGTGATGGCCACCTGCTCTTCGCCGAGGGCCGGCTGCCCGAACGGCGCGAAGCCCCAGGGGTCGAGGTCTTGATAGCGCAGCCCGCAGTCGGCCAGCCGCAGGTCCTCCACGATGCCGGTGTGGCGGATCATGATGTGCGCGCTCGAGCCGACGTCCATCCGATAGCCGGGGAACCGCTCGACGGTGGAGACCGCGCCACCGACGATGTCCCGGCGTTCGACCACCTCGACGCTGAGGCCGTCCCGGGCCAGATAGCAGGCCGCGACCAGGGCGTTGTGGCCGGCGCCGATCACCACGACGTCACGCATTCTGACCAGCCTAAGGAGGGTTCAGCCGGCCAGCATCGGCAGCGGCCGGCCGAGCACGGCGTAGTCCTCTTCCCGACCCGGGAACCGGAAGCCGGTCAGCAGATCGACGAACTCCATCGACCGGTAGAGGTGGCGCGCGCGGGAGTCCCGGTCGTGGGTGGACAGAACCGCGGTCCGCCCGGGCGCGCCGGTGAGCAGGCCGGTCAGCAGCCGCCGGCCGAGGCCGGCGCCCTGCGACTCCGGCCGCACGTGCAGCTCCACGATCTCGAAGGAGTCCGACATCCAGCGCTCAGCCGCCTGGCGGCCGAGCCCGACCACGACGATGTCGTGCCACCACTGTCCACTCTGGCCGGGGTAGGCGTAGCCGAAGCCCACCAGCCGGCCGCCGTCGAGACCGACCATCGCGGTGAAGCCGGGGCGGCCCAGGTGCCGGCGGAGTAAGTCCGGCCGGGAGCGCAGCTCCGCCGCCGGTGCGTTCATGGCGGCGACGTAGGTCTCGACGCAGGCGTCGGCGTACGGCCCGAACGTCTCGGCGCCCAGGCGGGCGACCTCGGTCACCGCAGCGGATCCCGGCCGTCGACGGTGCCCTCGGCTGCTAGCACGGCGAAGCGCGCGAAGAGCTCCTCGGCGTACCACCCCTCCTCGGCGGTACGGGCCACGGCGATGGAGTGGGCCGGCCGCCGGTGCGCGAACTCCCGGAGGGCCGTGGCGGAGTCCCAGACGCTGAAGGTTCCTTGCAGCCCGATCGGGGCCTCGCCGACCCCCAACGCAAGTCGCAGTCCGTCGGCCCGGTGCAGGTCGGCCGCGACTGGGGGGACCGCTCGCCAGAATGAGACGGTCTTGCGTACGGCGATGCGAGCCCTGGTGATGACGGCCACCGGGCCGGCGTACGGCGTCGCCGGCGGATCGCCGAACGGCTGGCGTCCCGACCATCGGCCTCGGGAGCCCAGCGGGCGCAGGTCGATCCGCCAGCGCTCGTCGCTGATTCGGTCCCACCGGCGTAGGGAGGGAGACGTCGTCACGGCCCGGGCGTCGGAAGCGCTTGCCCAGGTGGCCAGCATCGCCCATCGGCGAAGGTTTGCGTCGCCGGGGGTGAAGGTCTGGCCGCTGCCGGTGCCGAGCAGCTTGACGAACCGCACCCCATCGATCCGGCGCAGAGTCCGGCGGTCGAGCGCCATTCGGGCCAGCGCGCTCCCGACGTGGCGGCTGGGGACGTGCCACAAGTGCAGCGTGACCAGCGCTGGGACCGGCTCGCTCACCCGTTGACCCTAATGGCGCCGCCGGCGCCGTCCTGAAGGTTCGAACCTCTCGAGCACGGTGGGCGGGTCCACAGCGTCACGTCCGCCGGTTGGGGGCTACGAGTGGCGCTCCACCTCGCTGCGCTCGACGCAGAACTCGTTGCCCTCCGGATCCGCGAGCACGGCCCACCCGGTGCCGTCCGGATTGCGCTGATCACTGGTCAGGTACGCGCCCAGCTCCAGTAGGCGATCGATCTCCTCGTCCCGCCGACGGTCGAGGGGCACCAGGTCCAGGTGCACCCGGTTCTTCACCGCCTTCGGCTCGGGGACGGCGATGAACAGCAACGCCAGCGATCCATCCGGGGACAACAGCAGTCCCTCGGGATCACCGGGGGTGTTGCCGTTGTCCGGGTCCTCCCGGAAGCCCGTGACCTGCGACCAGAAGCCGGCCAATCGGAAGGGGTCAGAACAGTCGAAGGTAACGCTCTTGATTCGTACGGTCATCCGGCTGCCTCTCAGTACGGCGCCGCCTGCAGCCGCGGCGTCGGTCAGCCGGCAGCAGGAGGCGCGGGAACGGTCGATGTCACGTCGATTAACCGGTACTACGTTGGGAACGTGCGAATTGAGCGGGTCGTGGATACCGCCGCGGTCGGTGCGGGAGCGGACCTCTTCGACGGGGCGCCGCAGGACGCGGCGACGACGCAGTTCCTCAGCAACCCGGGTCACCACTTGTTGTTCGCGTATGACGATGCAGAGCGGGTTGTCGGGATGGTCTCCGGCGTCGAGACCACTCATCCGGACAAGGGCACAGAGATGTTCCTGTACGAGCTGAGCGTTGCCCCACCCGCCAGAGGCGGCGGCGTTGCGACCGCGCTGGTCCGCGCCCTGGCCACGCTGGCCAGACATCGTGGTTGCTACGGCATGTGGGTTGGCACGGACTCGGACAACACGGCTGCGCTTGCCACGTATCGCCGTGCGGGGGCGCGGGAGGAGGCGCCTTTCGTGATGTTGACCTGGGACTTCACGACGGCGGGGTGAACGAGCCGGCCCACGTTGTCCGGCCAGCCTCCGGGTCAGCGACCGTCTAGCGGTGACCCGGGTCCCGGCCGCCCTACCGTGTGCCACTGCGGGGTGGCGAGGCCAGGATCGGGGCGCAGCCCAGGTGCTGGTGAACGGCCAGGGTCAGCTGCTGGACCTGCTCGGTGACCTGCTTGACCTCCCGGGTCACGCTCAGGTCCTCCTCCGTACGAGCCTCCAACCGCTGGGTCAGCTCCAGAGTCTGCTGGTCGACGCGGTAGGTGTGCTGGGCCAGCTCGCTGCTGATGGAATCGGCGCGCCGGGCGGCGATGAGCAGGATGGCGCCCTGCACTGCGGCCAGGCAGCTAAGCACGAGGTTGAGCAGGATCCACGGATAGGGGTCGAACGGCCGGCGGCCCCCCGCTCCGAGCAAGAGGCGGCTGTTCAGCAGCATCCAACCGACGAGGATGGCCGCGAAGACGGCAACGAACGGCCAGCTGCCCATCCCGCTGCGGATGACATCGGCGGCTCGCTCGCCGGAGGTGAGCTGGCTACCGGAGCGTACGGCGGGATGGTGGGACCAGTGGCTGGGCACAGCGCTCCTCCTTGTGGACTGGTTGCTGCAAGCGTTCCCGACGCGCCAGCCGTGCACGCAGGCGGATGCGCGACGATGCCCTCATGCGCACCGCTGTGATCCTCGGCGCCGGCGGCTACGTCGGTCAGGCGTTCCACCTCGGGGTGCTCAGCGCACTGGCCGAGGTCGCCGACTTCGACGCGCGCCAAGCCGACGTACTGGTCGGCACGTCGGCCGGCTCCCTGGTGGCCGCCGGGCTCGCCGGCGGCCTTTCCGTTCCCGATCTCGTGGCCGACCTGCTCGGCAAGCCGCTGTCTGCCGATGGTGCAGCGTTGCGTGACGCGGGTGGTGCCGCTCCGGCGGCGCCGGAGGCGGAGGCCCTGCCGTTCGCGCGGCGCGGCCCACTGGCGCCCTCGATCCTGCTCGCCGCCGGCCGGCGTCCTTGGGGGGTTCGGCCGGCCGCGCTGCTGTCCGGTGTGCTCCCGGCGGGCCGGACGAGCACGGACAAGATCGCTAACGATCTACGACGCGTGCACGGCGACAGCTGGCCAGACCGCGACCTGCGGATCTGCGCGGTCCGCGCCCGCGACGGTCGCCGGGTCGTCTTCGGAGCCCCGGGGGCACCGGTGGTCGACGTGGGCACGGCGGTCGCCGCCAGCTGTGCGATTCCGACGTACTTCACCCCAGTGCGGGCGGCCGGGGAGACCTATGTCGACGGCGGCGTCCACTCACCCAGCAACGCCGACGTGGTCGTGGCCGACCGGGTCGACGTGGCGGTCGTGCTCTCGCCGATGTCGTTCGGGCCCAGTGCGACCTGGTTGCGCTTCGAACTCGGGGTGCGCCACACGATCCGCCGGTATCTCGCCGCCGAGGTGCGCCGGCTGCGTGCCGGAGGGGCCCGGGTGCTCGTCGTCGTGGCGACGCCGGCCGACCAGGAGGTGATGGGTGCCAAGCCGATGCGCGGACGGCGGGTGGAAGACGTCATCGAGCGCGTCGCTGCGTCCACCCGCTCCCGGCTGCGGGGGGAACCGGACCTGTTGGCGGCGCTGGCTCGGGCGTAACGCACCAGGGGCCCACTAGTGGCGCTTGCGGTTGCGACCGAAACCGCCGGGAAGGGCACCCGAGCCGTGCCCGTCGTACTCGCCGGAGGCCTCGAATGGATCTGGGTTTTCTCGCCCCTGCGTACGCCGCCGCCGGCCCGTTCGCCACGGCCTACCTCGACACGACCAGTGCCGTGGAAGGGGCCGCGGTCAGGATCGCGGCCCCGTGGCGGGCCCGGCGCGAAGAGCTGGCTGTCCAGGGGGCGGACGAGGACACTCTCGACGCGATGGGGGAGGCGGCCGGCCGCGACCACGGCATGGGCGCCGGCCAGGTGCTCGTCGGCAGCCAGGGACGGCTGCTGCTCGACGTCCGGCTGCCGGCACCACCGCGCCGGGAGAGCGCCACGTGGGGTCCGCTACCGGACGTGCTGCCGATGGTCACCGTGCTCGCGGACGCCGTCCCCTACCTGCTGGTGGTAGCCGACCGGGCCGGCGCCGACATCACGGCGTACGGCGACCACGGCGCCGCGGCCGGCGAACGGCACGTGCACGGTGACACCTTCGACATCCGCAAGGTGAAGCCCGGTGACTGGGCTCACAAGAAGTACCAGCAGCGCGCGGAGAACCTGTGGCAGACCAACGCCAAGTCGGTGGCCGAGCAGGTGGCCGGGGTGGCGAGCTCGGTCCGGGCGCGCATCATCGTGGCCGCCGGCGACGTCCGGGCGCTGGCCTATTTGCGCGACTCGCTGCCGCCGCCTGCCCGCGAGATCCTTCGCGAGGTCGACGAGGGCGGTCGCGCCGCCGGCGCCTCGACGGCCTCCCTGGACGAGCATGTACGCCGGCTGGTGGCCGAGACCGCCGTCCGCGACACCATGGCCGTCCTCGATGAGTTCGAGCAGGAGCGGGGCCAGCACGACCGCGCCGTCGAGGGGTTGGGACACACCCTTGCGGCCCTGCGGCGCGCGCAGGTGCAGACGGTGGTCGCCGGCGCCGACCTGGTGATCGTCCCCGGCGGCCCGACGCGGCTGGCCGACGGCGTCGGGGCGCTGCTGCGCTACGCCGACGCGGGCACGCCGGCTTGACCCGCCTCGATCACTAGCCGTTGCCGTTCGGTGAGGCTGCCGGCTCCGAGGTGACGCCGTTGGGCGTCACGCTGTCGCCGTTGCCGTTGTTGGCCCCGCAGCCGGCCAGGGATGCGGCTAGCCCAGCAGCGGTCATGCCGATGGTGAGACGGCGCAGGACAGTGGTGGTGGTCGGCATGCGGTCCTCATTACCGATGTGCGAGCGGACCCACGGAGGTTAGCCGCGTCGAGGCGACCCCTGCAGCTCCGCGCCGTTTCGCCCTCGGGGCGATGGCCGGTTCAGGGCCGGGCCTCTAGGTCGGCTCGCCGATGTCCTCGTTCCACAGCGCCGGCTCCGTAGCGATGAAATCCTCCATCAAGCGGATGCACTGCGGGTCGTCGGCGAGTACAACCTGTACGCCGCGGGAGCGCAGGAGCTCTTCGGCGCCTCGGAAGCTGCGGTTCTCGCCGATGACCACCCGGGCAATGCCGTAGAGCAGGATGGCGCCGGTGCACATGTCGCAGGGCGACAGCGTCGTGTACATCGTCGCGGTCCGGTAGACCTCCGCCCGCTGGCGGCCGGCGCTCTCCAGCGCGTCGGTCTCGCCGTGCCGGATCACGCTGCAAAGCTGCACCCGCCGGTTGTGCCCGGCACCGAGGACGCGGCCGCCCGCGACGAGTGCCGCGCCGATCGGGATGCCGCCTTCGGCCCGACCGGCCCGCGCCTCGTCCACCGCGACCTGCAGCCAGCGCCGGTCGTCGTTGGTGAGCCGGCCGGCTGGAGCGGCGGTCACTGTGCCAGCGCTCCTCTCGGTGGTCGGCCCGGTGCGGGTAGCGGGACGCCGGGGCGTCCGGAGGTTAGCGTCGCTCCGGTGACCCTCACGAGCGCCGCGGCTGGTCGGCGTACCGGCCTGGTCGTGCTCCTGCCCGAAGCGGAGCCGGTGGTCGGGGCCTGGCGTGCCGAGCTGGATCCAGCAGCCGCCAACGGGATGCCGGCGCACATCACGGTTCTCTATCCCTGGTTCCGGGCGCGGGAGCTCGAGCCCGACCTGCTCGGCGAGCTCGGGAGGGTGACGGCTGGCCGGCCGGCTTTCGACCTGACCTTCGACCGGGTGGGGCGGTTCCCGGAGACACTGTGGCTGCACCCCAACCCGCCGGAGCCGTTCGTGGAGCTGACCGAAGCGGTACGCCGCAGGTGGCCGGAGCACCCGCCGTTCGGCGGCCGCTTCGATGTCGTCATCCCGCACCTGACCATCGGCGACCGGATCGACCCCGATGCCCACGGCCACGTTGTCGACGAGATCGAGCAGCGGCTGCCGGTGCGCGGCCCGGTGGCCGAGCTGACGCTGATGGCGCAGGACTCCGCCGGTCGCTGGTTCGTCCATTCGGCGTACCCGCTCGGGGGCTGAGACGCAGTGTGACCGTCGCCTCGTCGGTGCCGTTTATCCGTCGCCGTCGGAGATCTCAACGCGGATGTCGTGCATCGGGAAGTCATCGACGTTGTGCGTCAGAAGGACCGCTCCGTGTGCTCGCGCCGTGCCGGCGACCAACGCGTCGGCCGTGTGGATCGTTGTACCTCGATTGGCGAAGTCGGCCTGGTACTGGCCGGCGCGGCGAGCGGCTTCCCGGTCGGTGACGAGGAAACGCAGTGCGTCCAGAAAGGCGGACGCCCGTTGCCGTTCCCTGGGTCGCAACCCGCGCTGCACCTCGGCGATGTTGACGCACGTCGTCCCGAGCGTGTGCCCCTGGCTCAACCGACTCCTGAGGTCGGAGCCGATCGACGACAGCCCGCGCAGGTGGCCGATCAGCACCGTCGTGTCGAGGACGTAGAGCGTCAGGATGCTTCCTCGGTCCGCCGCTGGGCGCGCACCCACTCGTTGATCGAGGCCTGGTCCGAGAACTCCGGGTAGTCCTCGTCCTCGGCGAGGCCGGCCGTCGACGCCAGCACCTTGTCGAGCTGCAGACGCTTGAGCTTCTCGCGGGCCGCCTCTTCGAGAAAGCGGCTGCGGCCCCGCTGACCTACGAGCTGGTCGATGGCCTCGATGACGTCGTCGCCGAGCACGACATGGGCACGAGCCATGAGGCACCCTTCTGTTGTCCCACTGCTGGTCCCACTGTACCGGGCCTGGCCCGCTGCCGTGGGACACCTTGGCCCAGTTCGATCATTCGGAGCGTCACGGGGTGTGGAGCCCGGCATTGACGGTTCTGTCGGCGTAGGGGTTTACTGTGTCCGTGTTCGAACACACGTTCGAGCAGACGGGATGAGCTTCCCGGCCGGCGAGTGGACCTCGACCCCCACGCCGCCGGTCGGGAGCACATCGGTCCGGGACGACGTGGGGAAGCGTCCTCCCGGGCCGGCCCGTCCGCGCCGCCTTCCCCCGGCGCACCTCAGCTGCCCGGCCGGGCGGCTGGTCGGTCGATGAGGGGAGGGCGGGCATGGTCCGGCGTTATGCCGAACCGGTCGAGGTCCTACGCCACGACGACCTGCCGGCGCAGTTCCGCTGGCGCGGCCGGTGGTACGGCGTCGGCGCGGTGCAGGCGCACTGGTTCGAGGCCGGCGGCTGGTGGCGGTCGGCGGCGGCCGCGGCGGTGTTCGGTGCCGACTTAGACCGGTCGAGCGGCCGGCCGGCAGCCGCCGCGATGTCTGACGACCTCGTCATCGGTCCGCTTCCCCCGTCGCCGAAGTGGGGCCAGCGGTCCTGGGGCGAGCCCGCTCCCGAGGTCGGCGCGGCGGTCAACGCCGCGGCGGTCGACGACGGCGAGCGGGAGCTGTGGCGGGTGGAGGCCGTCATCGGCCGGCTCGGCGCCGGCGTCTTCGACCTGTGCTTCGACTGGTCCGCGGGCGGCTGGACCGTCGCGCGGGTGCTGGACTGAGGGTAGCGGTGAGTGGCCAGTTGGCGGTGCGCCGCGGGCGACCGGTGCCGGCGGCGGTCTCGCTGCTCGACACGGCTCGCCGAGGGCTGCTGGAAGCCGCTGCGCTCGATCCGGCTCCGCAGCGCTACGCCACCGCCCATCTCGCCGCGTTGCGCGGCGCGGCGGCGGTGCTCGCCGCCCGGGCCCGGCCGGACGCCGGCACCACCCGCCGCCGGCGGCCGACCAGCGCCTGGGTGCTGCTCACCGCCGTGGCGCCGGAGCTGGGGGAGTGGGCGGCGTTCTTCGCGGCCGGCGCGGCGAAGCGGGCCGCCGCCGAGGCCGGCCTGCCGCGGGCGGTCACCGCCCGGGAGGCCGACGACCTGGTCCGCGACGCCGACACCTTCCTCGCCGCCGTGGAGACCACCCTCGGCATGCCGTCCCAGTCGGCGCTGCCGGGGGGCTCGCGAGCCGGGTGAGGCGGGCGTGTCCGACCCTTTCGTCCATCTCCACTTCGCCTCCGGCTACTCCATGCGCTACGGCGCCTCCTCCCCGGCGCTGCTGGTCGAGCGGGCGGTCGAGCACGGCATGGACGCCCTCGCGCTGACCGACCGCGACGGCACCTACGGTGCGGTCAAGTTCGTGCAGGCATGCGTCTCGGCCGGGGTCCGACCGATCCTGGGCGTCGACCTCGCCGTGGCGCCGAGCGAGCCGCCGCATCGATCCGGCTCGAGCGGCGCTGGTTCCGGCGCCGGCCCGGGCGCCGGCGCACCCCGGCGTACGCCGGCTCGCGGCGGTGCCTTCCTCGACGACGGCCACCCCCGGGTCACAGTCCTGGCGCGCGACGCCGGCGGGTGGGCGGCGGTGTGCCGGCTGGTCAGCGCCACCCACCTGGCCGGCGAGCGCGGTCAGCCGGTGACCACGCTCGCCCTCGTGGCCGACCACCTGGCCCGGTCGGACGCCGGTGTGTTCGTGCTGCTCGGTCCCGACTCCGACCTCGGCCGGGCGCTCGCCGTACGCCGCCCGGATAGAGCCTTCGCCGCCCTCGACCGCTGGCGGGCGGTGGTCGACCCGGCCGACCTGTGCGTCGAGGTGGTGCACCATCGCGGGGCGGGCGACGCCACCCGGGCGGCCAGGCTGCTGGGCTTCGCGGCCGAGGTCGGGGTGCCGCCGGTGCTCACCAACGCCGTCCGCTACGCCGACCGCGGCGACGCTCCGACCGCCGACGTCCTCGACGCCGCCCGGCGGCTGGTCGCCCTCGACGCCCGTCACGTCGACCGCGCCAACGCCGAGGCCTGCCTGAAGAGCGGCAAGGAGATGGCCGAGGTCGCCGAGGAGGTCGCCCGCTCCGCCGGCCTGACCGACGGCGGCCGGAACCTGCTGGCCCGCACCCGGGCCGAGGCCGAGCGGTGCGCCGTCGACC
>JBPCOB010000172.1:0-32209 GCA_051000715.1 Mycobacteriales bacterium | reverse complement strand
CTCATGATGTTGAGCACCCTGGCCGGTCCGGGACCGACGTTGCGGTAGCTGTGCGGGGTGCCGCGCGGGACGAAGACGTAGTCACCCGCGCCGGCGACGGCGACCTTCCCCCCCAGACGCACCTGGTACTCGCCTTCGAGCACGAGGAAGGTCTCCTCGTGCCGCGCGTGGACATGGTCACGGATGCGCGGCTCGCCGGCTGGGTGGCTGCCCTCGACGAGGGCGTAGCCCGGATCGCCGGCCGGCTGGTTGTAGAGCTTGAGCCGGGCGCGCCGGACGACCCGAGAGGTACGCCGTCCGCGGTCCCGGCCCGAACGACCACGGGGTCTCGCGTTACGTCGATGCCCACCAGGCAGATCATGCCTTGCGTCAGCAGATCGTCGAAGGCAAGCCCGCAACCAGTCCGTCCGCCAGCACGTCCCGGCTCGTCCGGCCCAGGCATCAGCCCCCGGTGCCGCGCTTACTCACCGCATCGCGCATTCGATCGAGGAGGCCGGTCACCGGACCGAGCACCTTGTCGCCGGGCGGCTCGTCGGGCGCGGACGGATGTGGCCGGGTCGGCGCGACCTTCTTCACATCCTCGACCCTGGCCCCGAGCTCGACGAGTTCTTCCTCGGAGAAGACTTCGCGCATGCGAGGGAACATCTGCTCCTCCTCCTCCGCAACGTGCTCGCGAACCCCCTGCATGAGGGCCGCGAGTTCGTCGTCGAACGTCGGGTCGTCCGGCTGCAGCTTCTCCAGTCGCTTCATGATCTCCTGGACCTCGGCGTGCTCGTGCTTGGCATGCTCGGCCTCGGCATCGCTGATCTTCGCCGCCACCCGCGGGTAGACCTCGGCCTCCTCGGCGACCGAGTGGCGCACCAGCTCGATCGTCACCTGGTCGACCAGGTCCTTGCGCTGGCTTTGCGCCCCCTCACCCGTCACGCCGCGAAGCGTCTGCAGCTGGGTGAACATCTGCTCCACCTCGGCATGGTCGTGCGTCAGCACCTCGATCACGTCGCGCTGGTCTTGCGCCGTCGACTTCCTCCCTGGTTGGCGGGCACGTCCTGGTACCAGGTTGGCCGGCCACCGGACCGGCAAACTTACACTCCAAGGGTGCGGCCAAACCGTCGGCTGGGCCTGGCTGTGGTGCTCGTGGCCGTCGCGGTCCTGGCAGGCGCGGCCGGCCTGCGCACGGTCGGGGTCCGCGCGTTCGTCGCTGCCACCCAGGACCACTCCGTACACCGGCGCAGCCCGGCCGCGCCCGAGCTCTCCGGCAAGCGGTCCGCACCTAAGGACGGTCCCAGCGCGGACGGCTCCACCACCCGAGTGGTAGTCCTGGTGGAGGAGAACCACGAGAGCAGCCGGATAATCGGGTCCCGGTCGGCGCCGTTCCTCAACTCGCTGGCGGCGGCAGGCACACTGTTGTCGTCGTACTACGGCATCGGTCACCCCTCCCTGCCGAACTATCTCTCGCTGCTCGGCGGCGACACCTTCGGGATTCGCTCGGACTGCACTCGCTGCCGCGTGCAGGCGACGAACCTGGTGGACCAGCTGGAAGCAGCCCACATCTCTTGGCGGGGGTACTTCGAGGGCCTGCCGCGGCCGTGCTCGGACGCCGCTTTCCACGGCGGCTACGCCAAGAAGCACAACCCCTTCATGTACTTCGACGACATTCGGCAGAACCCGGCCCGGTGCAGCAACGTCGTGCCGTTCGAGGAGTTCGACGCGGACGTCGCGGCTGGGCGGCTCCCTCGGTTCGCGTTGGTGGTGCCGAATCAAGAGCACGACATGCACAGCGGCTCCGTGGCGACCGGCGACACCTGGGCCCGCAGGCTCTACGACCGGCTCTCGGCATCGGCGGCCTGGCGAGCGGACACCCGGCTGGTTGTGACCTTCGACGAGGGCACGTCCCACAGCGGGTGCTGCGACGGCCTGGCCGGTGGCGGCCATATTGCCACGATCGTTGCCGGTCCCCATGTCCCGCGCGGAGTCGACGACCGGACGACGTATGACCACTACTCGCTGCTCGCGTCCATCGAGTCCCTGTTCGGACTCGACCGGCTCGGCTACGCCGGCGCCCCGAGCTCACGGGTGATCGGCGCGCTGCGTTAGGCAGGGAAACTACTGGGCGGACACGGCTGCCGCGCTCGGCGCGTCGCAGGGTCGCGTTACCCCAGGCGATCCCGGTGGTGTGGCTCGTCCCAGTCGATGGCCGGCCCCTTCGGCACGATCCGGGTCGGGTTGATCTGCCCGTGGGTCCCGTAGTAGTGCCGCTTGATGTGGTCGAGGTCCGTGGTCTGCCGGAACGCGGGCCGGGAGTACAGATCGCGGGTGTAGCTCCACAGGTTGGGATAGTCGAGCAGCCGGCGCAGGTTGCACTTGAAGTGCGAGTAGTAGACGGCGTCGAAACGGGCCAGGGTCGTATACAGCCGGACGTCGGCCTCGGTGAGCCGGCCGCCGACCAGGAACCGCTGCCGGCCGAGCCTGCGATCCAGGTCGTCCAGCGTCGTGAACAGCGCGTCGAAGGCTTCCTCGTACGCCGGCTGGGTGGTGGCGAAGCCCGCCTTGTAGACCCCGTTGTTGACGTCCCGAAAGATGTCGGCGTTGACCGCGTGGATCTCGTCGCGCAGCTTGACCGGATACAGGTCGGGCGATCGCGCCGGTGGTACGCCGTCCACTCGGTCTCGAGGTCCAGGGTGATCTGGGGGTAGTCGTTGGTGACCAGCCGCTCCGACTCGGTGTCCCAGATGGCCGGCACGGTGGCCCGCCCAACGAATGCCGGGTCGGTCCGTCGATAGAGGTCGGCCAGGAACTCGGCGCCGGTGACCGGGTCTCGCTCGCCCGGGCTTAGGGTGAACCGCCAGCCGCGCTCGTCGCGGATCGGGTCGACCACGGTGACACCGATCGCTCGGTGAGGCCCAGCAGGTGCCGCACGATCAGCGACCGCTGCGCCCATGGGCAGGCGAGCGAGACGTAGAGCCGGTAGCGCCCGGGCTCGCCAACAAAGCCGCTCGAGCCGTCGGCCGTGATCCGGTCGGTGAACCGGTTCCCCTGGCGGACGAATCGCCCGTCGCCGGCGGTCTCCTGCTTGAACTGCGCGGTCAGTGTGATGCCTCCGCCCTACCCCTTCGCTCGCTGGTGCAACGGCTCGCCTGCATGAGGCCAACTCCAGGACTTCGGCCGTTCGGGGTGGATGGAACGACTCAAGCCGCGGGTACGTCGGACTGCAGTGCCTACCCGTGTACCCTCGCTCGTCCTGCTGCTCGTGTTGGTGTGCGCGGGGTGCGGCAACGCCCCGCCGGCGGAGCGCGCGACGATGGATGACTCAGCCCGCAACGCGGCCAAGCCTGCGACGGCTCAACCGCTTGTGCTCCGCCGCGTCGGCGGCATAGCCGGTTTCGACGACCGGCTGACGATCGCGCCCGACGGCGTCGCCACGTTGGCCACGCGGGACGGCCGCCGCCGGTCCTGTCCCCTGCCGCCCGACCTGCTGGCCCGTACCAGGTCGGTGGCCTGGGCCGCGGTCCCCGGCGCCCGCGAGCCGGCTGGCCGCAGCGACGTCATGCGTTTCCTTGTCGAGGTCGGAAGCCGCGTCACGGCGCTTGATGCCGACGTCCCACCACCGGGCCAGGCTGTCGCAGTTGACATCGCAGCGGCTCTGTTCGCCGCCGTCGGCGACTGCCCGCTCGATCCCTGACGCAGCGCGACTAGGCCGTCGCAAAGGGAGGCTCACGATGGCCAAGCTGATCTACTCGGCGATCACTTCGCTCGACGGCTACGTAGCGGACGAGGACGGCAACTTCGACTGGGCTGCGCCGGACGAGGAGGTGCACACCTTCGTCAACGACCTCGAGCGGTCGGTCGGCACCTATCCCTACGGGCGCCGGATGTACGAGGTGATGGTCGACTGGGAGACCGCGCAGGCCCTCGCCGACCAGCCGCCCTTCACGCAGGAGTTCGCGGAGATATGGCGGGCGGCCGACAAGGTCGTGTACTCCAAGACGCTGGAGACGGTATCCAGCACCAGAACGCGGATCGAGCGAGACTTCGACCCTGAAGCGGTCCGGCAGATGAAGGCGCGAGCGGGACATGACATCACGGTGGGCGGTCCCGGGCTCGCCGCCCAGGCGATCAAGGCCGGGTTGGTCGACGAGTGCCATCTGTTCCTCACGCCCATCGTGGTGGGGGGCGGGAAACCGTCCCTCCCCAACAATGTCCGCTTGGGCCTCGAACTGCTGGCCGAACGCCGTTTCGGTAACGGCGTAGTTCACCTCCAGTACCGCACCACGACGTGAGACGGCGATGCGGCCAGGCCAATCTCCGGCCACCCGGCCTTCGGACTGCGTTCACAAGCGCCTCGTTCCGGACCGGACATGCGTCGGCCCAGTCCCCGCAATCACGCGGCGGACCGAGCCGACGTGGCCGCGTGGGGCTTTAGCCGGTCGTCAGCGAGAAGTCGTCGGCGTAGAAGTTGGTCGCAAGCGACGAATCCTCCACGCCGAGGAGCTTGATCGTGACGGTCTTGCCGACGTACGACGACAGGTTGAACGAGCGCTGGGTGTAGGACTTCGTGCTCAGGTTCGAGTACGTCGCCAGCGTCGTAGTCGTCGTGCCGGAGACGACCTGGACCTTGAGCGTGTCGTACGCCGTCGAGGTGGTGGTCTCGCTGGTTGCGACGTTGAGCCAGAACGACAGGGTCGCGCTGGTGGCTGACGGGATCGTCACCGACTGGGACACGGTGTCGGTGTGAGACGAGCCGTACCCGTCGAGCCAGGCCAGCCAGGAGCCGGTGTGCGCCCGGGTCGAGTCGTTGCTGATGACGCCGGAGGTCTGCGACCAGGCGGTGGCCCCGCTCTCGAAGCCGGGGTTCTGCAGCAGGTTGCCGCTAGGCGGCGGCGGTGGCGGCGTGGTGCCGCAGGTGGCGCCGGTGACCGCGATCCCGCTGAACGCCTGCTCGACGCCGGCGCACTGGGTGCTGGACGCGCCGAACAGGTCCTTCGCGGCGTTGACCGCGGCCTGGCGGGCGCCGGCGTAGTTCGTGGTCGAGGTCATGTAGACGGACAGGGCGCGGTACCAGATCTTGGCCGCGGCGTCGCGGCCGATGCCGGTGACGGTGCCGCCGTTGCAGGTCGGGCTGTTGTAGGAGACGCCGTTGATCGTCTTGGCGCCGCTGCCCTCGGCGAGCAGGTAGAAGACGTGGTTGCCCGGGCCGGAGGAGTAGTGCACGTCGAGCGATCCGATGCCGGAGTACCAGCAGTCCTTGGACGCCCCGTCGCGGCTCGGCTGGTCCATGTAACGCAGCGGGGTGCCGTTGCCGTTGATGTTGACCTTCTCGCCGATGAGGTAGTCACCCACGTCGGAGGCGTTGGCGGCGTAGAACTCCACGGAAGTGCCGAAGATGTCGCTGGTCGCCTCGTTGAGGCCGCCGGACTCGCCGGAGTAGGAGAGGTTGGCGGTGTTCTCGGTGACGCCGTGGCTCATCTCGTGCCCGGCGATGTCGAGCTCCACCAGCGGCTTGGCGTTGCTGCTGCCGTCGCCGTAGGTCATCTGGGTGCCGTCCCAGAACGCGTTTACGTAGCTGTTGCCGTAGTGCACGCGGGAGCGGACGCCGGCGCCGGTGTTGAAGATGCCGTTACGGCCCAGGACGTTCTTGTAGTAGTCGAACGTCTTGGTTGCGCCGTAGTGCGCGTCCACCCCGGCGCTCTGCCGATTGGACTGCGCGCCGTTGCCCCAGATGTCGTCGGTGTCGGAGAACAGGGTGCCGGTACCGCTGGTGGCCTGGTTGAGGTCGGTCGCGTAGTTGTTGCCGCGGGTGGGGTCCTTCATCTCATACCGGCCGGTGCTGCTGTTGTAGCTCGTGGCGATCGACACCTGGCCGGAGTAGATGCTGTTACCGGTGCCGGTCTCGATCTCGTCGTAGGAACGGCCGGCCGCACCGGTGGTGGCGTCGACCAGGACGTGCAGCCGGCTCGGTGTCTGGTCGGTCCGGATGCCGGAGACGACCACGTCCCAGGCCAGTCGCGGCGTGCTGCCGGCCGCGTCCACGACGAGGCGGGCGCTGGTGCCGGTGACCTTCCCGGCCAGGTGCGGCACCGCGACTGCGGTGGCCCGCGCCCGGGAGATCTCCGGCGTGGTGGCTACCTGCACCGGACGGGTCAGGCTCTGGGAGACGTCCCGCAAAGCGCCGGACGGCGTCAGGTGCACGACGACATCGCCACCGAGCACGGGCAGGCCACGGTAGGTGCGGTCGTACCGCACGTGGCTGCTGCCGTCCCGGTCGAGGACGACCCCCCGGCTGCGGAAGCTGTCGCCCTGAATGGCGTGCACGGCGGCCGAGTTCGCGGCGACGGCCGCGGCGGCCCGGTCGAGAATCGATGTGCTCGCGCCCGTGGCGTTCGCGGCTGGGGCGGCTAGACCGGCGACAAGAAGGCCCGCTACTACCAGGGACCCACCGGTGGCAGTGCGCTTCATCGAGCTCCTAGGCACGTGGACGCCGGTATCCCCCGGCGGCCGGGTGAGGGGGTGAGCGATGCCTCGTCGTGCGAACCCAAGCCGGTTGGCGGGATCGGGACGTGACGAGATTGGGCGGAAGCGTCCCGCACCGGGCCCGGGCCGTCAAGCCCCCATGAGCCGTTGGCGTGTCATCCGTTCCGGGCGACGAAAACCCGGCTGACTCTCACCAGGCGTCGCCGCGGGCACGCCGGGTATCTCGGCCCAGACGGATTCGGCGGCCGAGGGAGAGTCATGGTGTTTAGGGACGACGCGCAACCACGTCGGGACACCGACGCCCTAGAGGTCACTCGCAGCGAGGAGCAGCTGCTGGTGAACTTCGACAGAGTGCCTTACCGGCGGGTCCGGCTCGTCAAGTACGTCACCACCGAAGAGGTGACCCGCACCTTCCAGGTCCGCCGGGAGCAGCTGCGGGTGGAGCCGGAGGACGTCGCCGGCGCCGCCCCGATCGAGCCCTGGGCCGCCCGGCTGACCGTCGACGAGCCGCTGGAGCTGACGCTGAGCGACGAGCAGGTCGTCATCGAGACGAAGATCGTCCCTCGCGAGCGGGTCCGGGTGTGGGTGGAGGACGTACCCGCGGGCGAGCAGAGCGTCCAGGGGACGCTGGCCAAGGAGCAGATCGAGGTCGTCGACCCGAGCCGCGGCAACCGGCGTCCGTTCCGCCAGGAAACCTGATGGCCAAGATCGGCTACTTCCTGTCCAGCGAGGAGCACAGCCCCGAAGCGCTGGTCGAGCAGGCCGTTCGCGCCGAACGGGCCGGCTTCCAGTCGCTGTGGATCTCCGACCACTACCACCCGTGGAACGACGAGCAGGGACAGAGCGCCTTCGTCTGGTCGGTCATCGGCGCGATCGGCCAAGCCACCGACCGGATACCTGTCACCACCGCGGTCACCTGTCCGATGATGCGCATCCATCCCGCCGTGATCGCACAGGCGGCGGCGACAAGCGCGGTCCTGCTGCCGGGTCGGTTCGGGCTCGGTGTGGGCACCGGGGAGGCGCTCAACGAGCACATCTTCGGCGATGTCTGGCCGGAGACCGACGTACGGCTGGAGATGCTTGAGGAGTCCATCGAGGTCATCCGAGCGCTCTGGGAAGGGCAGACGACCAGCCATCGGGGCAAGCACTACACCGTCGAGAATGCCCGCATATACAGCCTGCCGGATACCCCGCCGCCCATCCTGATCTCTGGTTTCGGGCCGAAGTCGATCGAGCTGGCCGGGCGCATCGGCGACGGCTACATATCCACGATGCCCGACCCGGAAATGGTGCGGCAGTTCCGGGCCGCCGGTGGCGGCGACAAGCCGACGCAGGCCGGACTGAAGGTCTGCTGGGGGACCGACGAAGGCTCGGCACTGAAAACGGCGTACAGACTGTGGCCGAACTCCGGTCTGCCCGGCGAGCTTTCCCAGGTGCTGCCGACGCCACGGCACTTCGAGCAGGCGTCGTCGCTGGTCACCGAGGAGATGATCGGCGACTCGATCGTGTGCGGTCCGGACGTCGACCGGCACGTGGAGGCCGTGCAGCAGTACGTCGACGCCGGCTTCGACGAGGTGTACGTCGGACAGATCGGCCCGGACCAGGAGGGCTTCTTCGCCTTCTACGAGCGCGAGGTGCTCCCCCGCCTGCCGTGACGGCGGCAGTCCAGGTCGACCACGACCGGCGCGTGATCGGAGGGTCCCTTGCCTTTGCGGGCCTCTCGGTCGACGTAGACGTCCCGTACGCCGGCCGCCACCGGCTCCGAGGCCAGCACCAGGTCGATCCGCATGCCCATTCGCCGGTGGAACGCGCCGGCCCGGTAGTCCCAGTAGGTGTAGACCGGCTCGGGCTCGGGGTGCCGATCCCGGACCACGTCACGCAGGCCGAGCGCGGTGAGAGCCGCCAGCGCCGCACGTTCGGCCGCACTGACATGGGTGGAGCCGACGAACAGCACCGGGTCCCACACGTCGGCGTCGCTCGGCGCGACGTTGAAGTCGCCGCAGACGACCACCCGGTCGGCCGGACCGTGCGCCGTGGCAAGCGCCTGCTGCAGCGAGGCCAGCCAGGCCAACTTGTACGGGTACTGCGGGTCGTCCAGTGCCCGGCCGTTCGGCACGTAGACCGAGTAGACTCGCAGGCCAGCGCAGGTGGCGGCGACGCACCGTGCCTCGGCCGCATCGCCCAAGGGGTCGGCCAGCAGACCGCGGCGTACGTCGTCCAGGCCAACCCGGCTCAGGATCGCCACCCCGTTCCAGCGCCCGTCACCGTGGTGGGCGACGACGTAACCGAGCTGGCCCACCTGCGCGGTCGGGAACGCCGCGTCGGCGGACTTGGTCTCCTGCAGGCAGCAGACGTCGGGGCTTACCCGAGCCAGCCAATCGAGCAGGCGGGGCAGCCGGGCGTTCACCGAGTTGACGTTCCATGTGGCCAGACGCACGGCGGCAGCCTGGCACGACCTCCCGGGCGCCACCGCCGCGGACTGACCGCCGATGATTTCGTGGCGGCGGAGCCCCACACGAACTTGTGCCGCGGGTCTCAGGTTCGCCCCGCGCTCCGGCGCTTTGGTCAGCCCAGCCGGCGGGCCCCGTCGGAGGAGACGGCGGGGAAGATCACCGGGAGGCCGAAGTGGCGGTCGGCGAAGACCTGGCTGACCGCGGTCGTGACGGAATCGACGGCCGCTAGCGGCACAAGCGCGATCGCGCTGCCACCGAAGCCGGCCCCGGTCATCCGGGCACCGACCGCTCCGCCGAGCAAGGCAGCCTCCACCGCCGTGTCCAGCTCCGCGCTGGAGACCCGGTAGTCGTCCCGCAGGGAGGCGTGCGAGGCAGTGAGCAGCGGACCGAGGTCGGACCACTGCCCAGTGACAGCCCGGCGGCGTCAAGGCGCAGCGGCACCTGCTCGTGCTGCAGCGACCGGGTGTCCAGGAAGAGCGCGAAGCCGGCCCGGCCGAGGGTTGACGCCATCTGGTCCATGGCCCCGCAGGGAACGCCCACGTACTCGTTCTCCGCCCGCTGGGCCAGCAGGGCCCGCTCCACCGGCGACATGCCTACGCCGTACAGGTCGTCGAAGGCCAGCCCGGTGACGCACTCAAGCGCTGCGCTCGAGCCCAGCCCGGCGCCGACCGGAACGTTCCCCGACAGGACGATGTCGGCCCCGCCGATCGGCACCCGCTCCTCCCCCAGCGCCCACGCGACGCCGGCGACGTACGCTGCCCAGCCCTTGACGCTGCCCGGCGCCAGCTCGTCCAGCCCGGTGCAGACCGGCTCGTCCTCCTCCAGCAGCGACCACATCCGCAGCCCGCCGTCGGTGCGCCGACCTGCCGCCGCCACGACCTGCCGGTCGATCGCCAGCGGGAGCACGAAGCCGTCGTTGTAGTCGGTGTGCTCGCCCATCAGGTTCACCCGGCCGGGCGCAGCCCATAGTCCCTCCGGCGCCCGGCCGGTGCGCTCGACAAAGGCGGCGGAGACTTCCAAGCGGTGGGGCTTGGGGCTCACCCCGATGGCGCCCCGTACCGCTGTCGCCAGGTCCAGGCATCGCCGACCATCGACTCCAGGTCCGGCTTGGCCGGCGTCCAGCCGAGCTCGGCACGGATCTTCGCGCAGGAGGCCACCAGGACCGCCGGGTCCCCCGGCCGCCGCGGTGCCTCTCGCGCCGGGATCGGGTGACCGGTCACCCGACGGGCGACCTCGACCACCTCGCGCACCGAGAAGCCCGTGCCGTTGCCGAGGTTGTAGACCGCATGCGAGCTCGGAGTCACGGCGTCGAGCGCGAGAAGGTGAGCATGCCCGAGGTCTTCGACGTGGATGTAGTCCCGCACGGCGGTCCCGTCGGCCGTGGAGTAGTCGCTGCCGAACACCTGGACGGAGGCGCGCTCGCCGGCGGCCACCTGCAGCACGATGGGGATGAGATGGGTCTCGGTGGTGTGCCGCTCGCCGTAGCGGCCGCTGGCGCCGGCGACGTTGAAGTAGCGCAGGCTGACCGCCGCCAGTCCGTGCGCGGCCGACTCATCGGCGATCATGCGGTCGATCGCGAGCTTGGAGTTTCCGTACGGGTTGGTCGGCACCGTCGCGGCAGTTTCCTCGATGGGTGTGCGCTCCGGCTCGCCGTACACCGCGGCAGTGGAGGAGAACACCAGCCGGCGTACGCCGGCCGCCCGCATGGCGTCGAGCAGGTTGAGCGTGCCGCAGACGTTGTTGCGGTAGTAGAGCTCCGGGCGCGCCACCGACTCGCCCACCAGCGACTTCGCGGCGAAGTGCAGGACGCCGTCGTAGCCCTCGCCGAGGGTGGTCGCGAGCGCGTCCGGGTCGAGCAGGCTTACCGCGGCCAGCTTTGCGCCGTCCGGTACGGCGTCCTCGTGACCGGTGGACAGGTCGTCCAGCACGGTGACCTCGTGCCCCTCGGCCAGCAGCTGGGCCGCCACCACGCTGCCGATGTAGCCCGCCCCGCCGGTGACCAGCAGCTTCACTCGACCTCCCACTTCGTCCAGCCCCGCAGCGATCCTCGCACGGGAGAGGGCGTGCCTCAGAAGCCGCTTAGTCGGTTGGCAGGGACGGGCGCCGAGCTGGGAGGCGTCTCGCGCAGCTGCCAGATCGGGTTGGAGAAGGCGATTGTTCGACCGTAGGAGTCGATGACGTCGGCCCGGACGAAGGTGGAAACGGACGTGTCCACCGTGATGTCCTGAGGGCCGCCGGCGAACGCACTGGCCGGCAGCGACGGTCCCAAGCTGGTCCCCGGGGCCGGCGTCGCCTTGCCGGCGTAATCGACCGGGCCTTGGACCAGGACCACCTGGCTTCCGGCCGGCAGCCCCTGAGCGTTGACCGTCAGCGTCCTGGTCGCGACGCCGGTGTCGGTCCGCAGCGAGACCTGGCCCATGCGCACTCCCTCCATGTTCAGGTCGATTCCGGCGGCGCTCGCCTGTGCGCCCGCAACGAACGTGCCGAGGAGGCCGACGTACGCCCGGCCGCTACGGAGCGCGGCCAGAAGGGAGGGCTCGTCCAGCACTCCGGTCCACGGGCAGGTGACAAACCGGTTCTGCTGGGTTACCCAGTTCTTTCCGCCGTGGTCGTCGGACACCCCGTCGGCGGTCAGGTACAGGCCGTTGCGCGACAGCGTGTCCCACAGTTGCTGATGGTGCTTGAGGTCGACCCCTCCCCGTGAGGCGTAGCCCACTTCCAGCACGTCGGCCCGGAATGCGCGCACGCCGAGAAGGCTTTGCGCCGTCGAGGCACGCTTCGCATCCTGCTGGCTTTGCGACAACACGCCCCCCAGCGTTACGCCGTAGGGGTGGTTCAGCGACGCTACGCCCCCGTTCGCCTTTATCTGCGCCACCTGGTAATTTGCCACCCCGTTGCCAAACCGCGGGTTCGTGGCGCCGGTAGCAGGATAGTCGTAGAGAAAAGGCGTACCGCCGATGCGGCAGAAGTGGTGGTCGAAGGAGTCCTCCGAACCCATCAGCACGAAAAGTCCCGGGTACCTCGACCGATATGCCCCGATGACGCTGTCCAACGCAGATAGGGCGTTGTAGTCGCTCAGGTGAGTGAGGGTCAGGGCAGCGAAGTTGCCCTCGGCCTGCAGGGATCCGCTCCCGGTGGCCACCAGCTCGAGCAGGCTAATCGCGTTGTCGGCCGCGATGATGCCTGGCCAAAGCTGCTGGAGGTCTGCTTGCAAGTCAAAAGTCAACGTGTTCCAGCTGTTGGCCGTCACGGGCAGCGTGACGGTCCCTACGCCGCCCTTGACGCCGTAGGTGGCGGCCGCCACGTCGGTGCAGAACCGGTAGAGGACCTGAAGAGGCTGCTGTGATACCGACGGGTGCAGGGAGCACGTCACCCGCAGGGCCATCGCGGCGGCGCGGACGGACTGGACCGGATAGACGCTCAGCCCCAACGTGCGGCCGAGCAAGGTGCCATGGTAGTTCTTGCGCGCCGGCCCGTCGTCCACCAGCACCGAAAGGCTCGCCGCGGCGGTACCGGCCGCCTTGGCCAACACGTAGAGGGAGCCACCGCCGGAGTCTGCCGGGGACTGAAGGGGTGAGATGGTTGCCCCGCTCCCCGTTGCCAGGCCGGTACCGGTCGTGGTTCGCAGCCGCCAGGTACCGTCCGGTCCGACCTCGCTCATTGCCGTGAAGTGGTAGGCCTGCCGGTAGTTCACCAGCCTGGCCCGCCAGTCGTGATCCGCCGGCATGATCACGTCGACGTGGTTGAGGGCGGCCTGAGCGAAGTGCCCCTCCCATGAGCCGCTGCCTTCGCTAAACGATCCGTGCAGGTGCATCGCCATAACTCGCGCAGTCTCGCCGGAGCTGTTGATGATCCTTGGGGAAACGCCGCCCGCCCTGGCAACCCGGCCGCGACTGGTGAGCCAGGCGGCCACTGGGAGGAGCAGCCCGGCGCGCAGGGCGCTTCGCCGGGTGATACCGGACGGCTCGCCAGCCAACGGCGCCAGGTTGCAGAAATCGTCGTGACCGTAGTCATCACACATCTTAGCGAACCTTCTCCTGGTTCCTCATGCAGGAAAGGCGACCCTGGGGTGGTCCCTGCGACGGCATTGACACCGAATGGATCACTGGAGTGAAACCCGGTAGCCGTGCGGTTGGGAGGACGCGGGAGGCGGATGCCGGCCGGTCACCAACTTAGTACCGAACCGAGAAAGTTGCAATAGCCACCAATTGGAGGCGCCGCTTGCCATAGTGATCACTCCACTGGTCTGGTCCAACGTGGAGCGCTGGCCCGGCGACCAGTTCTCGCCCGCGGGTGCGACGTAAAGTCGCTACTCGGTGCGCAGCGCCGAGGGGCGGGTGGCGGCTCGGACGGCCGGCAGCGTCGCGGCGGTGGCCAGCGAAACCGCGACGACGGCCGCCGCACCGATACCGACCATCGATAGCCACGGCACTCCAACCCGCGGCTCCCCGCCGATGCCGAGGTAGACCGCGGCAGCGAAGCCGGCGCAGGCGGTCGCGACGGCCACCCCGAGGAAAAGCGGAAGGACCGTCTGCACCAGGACACTGCGCCGCAACACTCCGGTCGGTGTTCCGGCGGCCACCAGCGCCGCGAAGCTGCGCCGCTGTTCCCGTACGGCGTCCACGCTGGTCAACGCCAGTGACGCGGCAGCCACGAGGACGGCGACCAGCACCCCCAGCAGCAGCAGCCGGGTATAGACGGTCGCCGGTCGCTCGGCGTCGGCGATGAGGTCCGCCGGTGTCACGACATCGAAGGCAGAAGTCCCGGCCAACGCCGTACGGACCCGCTCTACGGTGTCCGGGCGGCCGTCGGTCCCGATGAACATTGCTCCACTCTCCGCCGCAGCCAGCGCCTCGCGTGGTACAGCGGCGGGAGAGAGCACAAGGTCGCCGTACAGGCCGAGCTCGCTGAAATCCTGCGCCCGCGCCACCGGCAGCAGTCCGGCCGGCACGCGAATCGCGGGTCCGGAATAGGGCGTGTCCGGCGTCACCAGCTCGCCTGGCGCGGGGGCGAGCTGGGGGCCGGCGGAGACCATCCGGTAGCCGGGCACTTCACCGCAGCGTGGCAGCGGCCGGCGCAGGAGGGCGTTCAAGGCGGCGCAGTCCACCAGGACGATCGACAGACCCGTACCGTCCGTGGCGGCGGTGGGTGTCCGCCCGTTGATCTGCCGGACCAGGCTCACCCCCCGAACGCCGGGCACTCGTGAAGCCCGGCTGGCGACCTCGGCATTCGCGCCGTTCTGGATCAGAAGGGTGCCGGGCCGTACGGCGGCGGCCAATTCGTGGTACGGGGTGCTGCTGGCGCGAGCCAGCAGCGGCAGGAACGCCATCAGCCAGCCGGTGACGAAGACCACGAGCACCGAGCCCGTGACGACCCGGGCGACCGGTGTCGGGTCCAGCTGGAGCCGGCGGGCGGCGAGCTGGCCGGCCACTCCCCCGCCCGTTCGGAGCAGCCCGGCGGCGGCGAGCCGGGCGAGCGCCGGCATGCCGACCGCCAGCCCGATCAGCACGAAAGCCGCTCCGCCGAGCAGCAAGACCGCGCCGTACCAGCGACCGCCGGTCACCGCCCGCGCGTTTACTCCGGCGAGCGCCAGGAGGACCAGCCCGGTGCCAAGCGGCAACAGTCGGGCGGGGCCGGCCCGCCGTACCCGGGCCTGTCGGGTGACGCCGAGCGGGCTGGTGACGACATGGCGCAGCGCAGCCCGTCCGGTGGCGACGGCGAGCACGGGTGCGCCGAGCAGCACCAGCCCGGCCTGCTCCGCCGGCGGGGCCAGGTCGGCGGGGAACACCCCGGCCGGCACCGGTAGCGCGGCCGCCGCTACCTGGCGCAAGGCCAGGAACAGCACCCCGCCGAGGACCGCGCCTACCGTCGCCGCCACCCCCGCCTCGGCGGCGGCGAGCAGCCGCGCCTGCTCCGGTGTGGCGCCGACCAGCCGGATCGCGGCCAGCCGCCGCTCCCGGGCGGCCGCTGACAGCCGGGTTGCCGTCGCGATGAACACCAAGACCGGCACGAGCAGCCCGACCAGCGCCAGCCCCACCGCGACCCGCACCTCGCCGGGAGCCGGCAGGTCGCGGAAAGCGGATACGGCGCCGAAGGCCGGCAGCGGCTCCGCTTCGGCGTGCAGTGCGCTCCGCTGCACACCGACGTAGGCCAGCAGCTCGTGCGGGCCGATGAGTCCAGCGGCGCCGACGGTGGCGACCACCGGTCCGGCGTACCGAGCGCGGAGGACCCCGTTGGCCGGGTCGCGGAGCAGCGCGCGGAGTGCGGGCGAGACCGCGATCTCGCCAGGAGCCGGCAGCCGCGCCAGCCCGGGCGGCACCGGCGCCCGGCCGACGGCCGCGACCCGCACCACGGTGATCTGCCGGCCCTGGAAGCGGTCCGGCACCGATATGGTCACCACGCCCTCGCGGCTGGTCACCGGCGCGCCGGCCGAGTCGAGTGCCGCCGCCGGGGTCCGGTCCGCCACCCGGTCGTTGCGCAGGTGGTACGCCGGCAGCACGCCGAGGCCGCCCAACAGCAGCGCCACCCCGAGGCCGACGCCGGTCGTCATCAGTGCGAGCCGGCCGGCTCCGCCGGCCAGCGCCAGCCGCACTCCGAGCAGCAGCGTGGAGAGCCGGCTCACCGAAGCGCGCCGTCGTAGGCCGCGACCTTACCGTCGCGAAGCACGATCTCTCGGTCGGCGTACGCCGCCACCCTCGGCTCATGGGTCACCAGAACGACCGTCGCGCCCTGGTCGCGGGCGGCGTCGGTGAGCAGCGTCATGACGGTCTCGCCGTTGAACGAGTCGAGCGCGCCGGTCGGCTCATCGGCGAAGACCACCCGTGGGCCGGTGACCAGCGCGCGCGCCACGGCGACCCGCTGTCCCTGGCCGCCGGAGATCTCGCCGGGGCGGTGGTCGGCGACGTCGTCGACCTCCAGCCGGGCCAACCACGACAGTGCCTGGTCCTCGGCCGGCCGGCGGCGTACGCCGCCGAGCCGCAGCGGCAGCGCGACGTTCTCCAGCGCGGTCAGTTCCGGCACCAGCTGACCGAACTGGAAGACGAACCCGAAGTCGTCTCGCCGCAGCCGGCTGCGAACGGCGTCCGGCAGCACATCCAGACGCTGACCGCGGTAGTGCACCTCCCCCGCTGCCGGGACCAGGATCCCGGCGAGGCAGTGCAGCAGCGTGGACTTCCCCGACCCGCTGGGCCCGAGCAGCGCCAGCACCTCCCCGGGCCGCACGTCGACCGACGCGCCGTCGAGCGCCGTCGTCCGGCCGAAGGCCAGGTGCAGGTCGACGGCGTGCAGCAGGGGGGTGCCGGTCTCGGACACGTCAGCTCCTCGTCAGCTGTTGGGCCAGTGGGTCGAGGCGGGCGCCGGCCAGCTCGATCCAGCGCAGGTCGGCCTCGAGGTGGAACAGTGCGAAGTCAGCCCCGAGCGCGGTCGGCAGGTCGCGCCCCCGCTTGCCGGTAGTCAGCTGTCGCATGACCACCAGGTGCGCGGCGCGCTGCCGGTCCAGGACCTCCGTCGCCGGCCGACCCGACAGCAGGGCGAGCACGACCTTCGTGAACAGGACACTCTGCAGGTACGGCGCGGGCGGCACCGGCTCGCCCAGCCAGCGCTCCAGGTCTGCGACGCCGGCGCCGGTGATCGCGTACGCCGTCCGCTCCGGCCCGTCGGCCACCTCGACCCCTGCCACCGCAACCCGGCCATCGCGGTGCAGCCGCCCGAGGGTCGAGTACACCTGGCCGAACTGCAGCGGCCGGCCGGTCCCGAACCGCCGGTCGTACTCGCGCTTGAGGTCGTAGCCGTGGCGGGGCCGCTCCTCGAGCAGGCCCAGCAACGCATGTGGAACTGACATACCGCTCACTATTCACTCAGTGAGTAGCCCTGGCAAGGGTCTCCAGCCGTCCGACGGTGACAAATCACGCCGCTCGCTGATCATGGGCAGGTGCGGCAGAAGGCGTGTCAGGTGGCGCTGAATGGGCCGCCGGGGCGGCCGGTACGGTCGGCGAGCAAGCCTGCGACGGTGGCGAGAGCGATCTCGGGCGGCGTCTTCGACCCGATGTCGAGTCCGATCGGCCGGTGCACCCGGGCGATCTGCTCGGCCGGCAGGCCGCGCGCCTGCAGCGCGGCGACATGCGGCGCGGTATGCCGTCTGCTGCCCATGACGCCGACCCAGCGGTGCGGACCCGCGAGCACCTCGGCAAGGACGTCGCCGAGCTCTTCTCGCTCGTGGTCGCAGACGATGACGTCGCAGCCGTCGTCGAGCCGTACGTCGGCGACGCTGTTAACCGTGCGGGTCTTGCGCATGAGGTCGGGATCGAGGCGCGCCGGGTCGGGGTCGAGAACAGATACGGGCCAACCGAGCCGATCGGCGAGCGCGGCCATCTCCCGGGCGACCGGAGAGACGAAGACGAGCACGAGCCGACGGGGGTCTCGCGGGGGAGTGAGCTCGCCGTGCGCCGCGGCGCACGCCTCGTCATGGACGTGATAGGGGTCGCCGTGAGCCAGAGCATCGTGCGCAACGGTCATCGCCGCAGTGTGCCGCTAGGCGGCCTCCCCGTCACGCCAGCTCCGCCCGACCCCGGTGTCCGGGTCGCCGGCAACGTTGCGGGCCCCTCATGAGCAGTGACGATGCCGGACGGGTGAGGCGGGGTCAGACCCGGTCGAGATCGACATGCGGCTTGGCCGGCAGCTCGACACGTACGCCGTCAGGCTCGTCGTGGAGCTCGGCATGAATGAGGTGGACCTGCCGCAGGTTGGGCGAAGTCGGGTCGGCCCGCACTCGGGAGCGATGCTGCATGGTCACCCCGGCGTGCGCATCAAGCCCTCGGGTCCCGCGATCGCGTTCCAGCTCGTGCGCAAATCCACCCGCGGCGGAGAGAGCCGAGTACGCCGCAACCGGGTCGCCGACGCGCAGCCGGCCGCCGGTGATGACCGTGGCTCGCAGACCGCCCCGTCCCTGCAGCGCGGCCTTCGCCGGCTGGCCGGTCAGTTGGTCCAAGTAGCGGCACGGATCGCACGGCCGCTCCCCTCGCAGCTCAACCTCGCCGGCACGGAAGCAGCGCCCGACGAGGGCCTCGAGATCGACGCCGCGAGTGTGTAGGTTGCGGCGCGAGACGCCTCCCTGCAGGTGCACACCGAACTCGGTGCTGGCGGCGTCGAGCGCCTCGACCGCGACCAGCGTGACGTCGTCGTACAACCTCGGGTCGTAGGACCACTCACCGGTGCCGGCCTGGTAACGATCACCGAGCAGTCCTTGCCCCGCAACTGCGACCGCCGAGGCGACCGCCCGCATCGGCCGGCCGGCCGACTCGGCCAGGTACACCCCCACGACTTCACCCATCCGCACAACGCTAGGCCCCCACTAGCAGCCGTCCGGGGGGATCCCACTCAGGCACTACCGGGCAAGGGCCTACGGGCCATGAGCCACAGGAAAGAAACCAGCTTGCCTTCGCCCTCGTCTTCCTCAAAGACTTGCCACGTCTCGACCTCGAGCCCCGCTGCCGTGACTGCGCGCCGGGTGGCGCCCTCGCCGATGCCCCCGAAGAACATCGGTACTCCGAGCCAGCTCGCGTCCGTGCCGTCGCCCGGAGTCAGCGGGGCGCTGGTCAGGAGGAGCCCTCCTGGGCGCAGCCAGGATGCGATGGCCTCAAACAGCGCGGCGTGCTGGTGGGAGGGGACGTGCCCGAGTGCGTAGAAGGAGGCGACGGCGTCCACGCTGCCCGGTCGCATGGCGACCCGCGCGATGTCGGCCTGCACGAGAGCGGCTTGTGGAACGGCTACCTGGGCTAGGCGCAGTTGCACGAGCGAGCCGTCAACCCCCACGACTCGATGCTGCTCGACGAGCATCCGTGTCGCGGGTTCGCCAGGCCCGCAACCGAGATCGATGATGAGGCTACCGGGCATCAGTTCGCCTAGCAGCCGCTGCACCCAGCGGAGCCGGACCGGGCTGTCCTGCGACCAGTCCCGGTAGCGGTGGCCGATTCGGTCGTAGCCCGCTCGGACGACCTCGAAGCCGTCGGACACGAGGGGGGGGTACGCGCCGGCTACGGGCGCTCAAGCACCGTCGCGCTCCGTACGGCGTCCACTGGTTAGCCGGCGACGCGGCGGCCACGAGCACGGCGACCAGCACACCCGACTAGCCGAAGCTGGGTCAGGCGTCCTTCACGGCGTGGACGAGCGCGGACAGCGACTCCTTGGCGTCGCCGAAGAGCATCGTCGTACGAGCGTCGAAGAGCAGCTCGTTGTCGATGCCGGCGAAGCCGGGTCGCATGCTGCGCTTGAGGAAGACCACGTGGCGGGCGGCGTCGACATCGAGGATCGGCATGCCGTAGATCGGGCTGCCGGGCGAGTTGCGGGCGGCCGGGTTGACCACGTCGTTGGCGCCGACGACGAGCGCCACGTCGGTGCGCGGGAACTCCGGGTTGGCCTGGTCCATCTCCGTGAGCGACTCGTACGTGACGTTGGCCTCGGCCAGCAGCACGTTCATGTGGCCTGGCATCCGGCCGGCCACCGGGTGGATCGCGTAGCTCACCTCCACCCCGCGCGACTCCAGCAGCTGGGCCAGCTCCTGAACGGTGTGCTGGGCCTGCGCCACCGCGAGGCCGTAGCCCGGCACGATCTGGACCCGCCGGGAGTAGGCGAGCAGGACGCCGAGGTCCTCCGCCGTACCGGTGCGTACCGACCGGTCGCCGGCCGGCCCGGCCGCATCCGCACCCGCGGGACGCGCGGAGAACGCGCCGAACAGGATGTTGGGCAGCGACCGGCCCATCGCCGTACTCATGAGTCGGGTGAGCAGGGTGCCGGACGCCCCCACCAACGTGCCGGCCACGATCAGCAGCACGTTGTCCAGGACGAAGCCCGACGCGGCGACCGCCAGGCCGGTAAAGGAGTTGAGCAGTGAGATGACCACCGGTACGTCGGCGCCTCCGACCGGGAGCACGAAGACGATCCCGAACGCCAGCCCGACGACAGCCAGCCCGACCAGCGCGGCCAGGCTGTGGGCAGTCAGGACGACCACGGCCAGGGCGACCGCGGCGAGGACGAGACCGCCGCCCACCAGCCGCTGGCCGGGGTAGAGCACCGGCCGACCGGTCATCAGCTCCTGCAGCTTGACGAAGGTCAGCACGCTGCCGGTGAACGACACCGCCCCGACCGCCGTGCTGAAGATCGCCGCCGCGGTGCCTCCGGCGCCGGTTCGGGCGCCGACCGAGCCGAACTCGACCAGGGACACCAACGCCGCCGCGGCGCCACCGACCCCGTTGAACATCGCCACCATCTGCGGGATCGCGGTCATCTTCACGGTCCGGGCGGCCGGAACGCCGAGCACGGTGCCCACCACGATCCCGACCAGGATCAGCGGCACGTTGCCGATCCGCCGGTCCAGGAACGTCATGCCGACGGCCAGGGTCACGCCCGCGGCGCCCAGCGCGTTGCCCAGCCGCGCGGTCCGGGGCGAGCTCAACCCCTTGAGCGCGAAGATAAAACAGACCGCCGCGACGAGGTAGGCCAGCGCGATCGCGTCGGTACGGGTCACCCGGGCGGCCTCGTGCTCTCGGCCATCGGCGCCGCCGGCCGCGCCGGCTCCGCCTGCCTGCGGCCGGCCTGCCGGCCCTTGAACATCTCCAGCATCCGGTCGGTCACCACGAAGCCACCCACCACGTTGACGGTGGCGAGGATCACCGCGACCAGCCCGACCGCCTGGGCGAGGCCGCTGCGGGCCGTACCGAGCACGATCATGGCCCCGATCAGGATGATCCCGTGGATGGCGTTGGCGCCCGACATCAGCGGCGTGTGCAGCGTCGAGGAGACCTTTGAGATCACCTCGAAGCCGACGAAGACCGCAAGCACGAAGATGGTGACGAGGGTCAGGGAGCCGGTCACGCGCGCCCCCGCGCCGCCGGGTGCACGACGTCGCCGTCCCTGGTGACGCAGGTACCGGCGACCACCTCGTCGTCGTAGTCGGGGGCGAATGCGCCGTCGCGCACCAGGTGCAGCAGCAGGTTGGCGACGTTGCGAGCGTAGAGAGCGCTTGCGTGCGTGGGCATCGCACTCGCCACGTTGCGCCCCCCGGTCACCACGACGCCGTCGTAGAGGACGTCTTCACCGGGCCGGGACAGCTCGCAGTTGCCACCGCTCTCCGCGGCCAGGTCGATGATGACCGAGCCCGGCCGCATGCCGCCCACCATCGCCTCGGTGACCAGCACCGGGGCCGGTCGGCCGGGGATTGCGGCGGTGGTGATGACCACGTCGGAGGCGGCGACGTGCCGACCGATAAGCGAACGCTGCTCTCTCAAGAACCCCTCCGACTGCTCCCGCGCGTAGCCTCCGGTGCCGTCCTGGGCCTCCAGCGGCAGCTCGACGAACGTCGCGCCCAGGCTGGCCACCTCCTCCTTGGCCGCGGCGCGCACGTCGTAGGCCTCCACCACCGCGCCCAGCCGGCGGGCCGTGGCGATGGCCTGCAGCCCGGCGACCCCGGCGCCGAGCACGAGCACCTTGGCCGGCGGAACGGTACCGGCCGCGGTCATCGACATCGGAAAGAACTTCGGTAACCGGTCGGCGGCCATGAGGACCCCCCGGTAGCCGGCGACCATGGCCTGCGAGGACAGCGCGTCCATGCCCTGCGCCCGGCTGATCCGCGGCAGCAGCTCCATCGCGAAGGCGATCACCCCCCGCTGGGCGAGCAGCCGGATGCGGTCCGGGTGTCCCACCGGGTCGAGGAAGCCGACCAGCGCGGCGCCCGGGCGCAGCCGGTCGATCTCCTCGTGGGTCGGCGGGGCCACCTTGAGGACCGCATCGGCCGAGCCGAGCAACCGAACCGGGTCGGCGTCGATGGAGGCGCCCTTCTCGGCGTACGCCGTGTCGGCGAAGGCAGCCTGATCCCCCGCGCCGGCCTGCACGCACACCGACAGTCCGGCGGCAATGAGCCGGCCGACCGTCTCGGGGACGGCGGCCACCCGTCGCTCCCCTTCACCGACCTCCGTCGGCACGGCTACCAGCACATGCGGAAAACTACCGGCCGCGGCGGACATCCGTGCGCCAACGCGTCTGGAGGACGACGATGACGAGCACCAACGGCCCGGTTCCGCCGTCCGGCGAGCAGTACAAACTGGCGTACGGCGAGTTGCGAGCGGTCGTGGTCGAGGTGGGCGGAGCGCTGCGCGACCTGCGCCTGCGCGGCCGGGCGGTCCTCGACGGCTACCCCGTCGAGGAGATGTGCATCGCCGCCAAGGGCCAGTCCCTGCTGCCGTGGCCCAACCGGGTCGAAGGTGGCCGCTACCGCTTCCAGGGCCAGGACTACCAGCTCGCGCTCACCGAGGTGGAGCGGTCCAACGCGATCCACGGGCTGGTCCGCTGGATGCCCTGGTCCGTGGTCGACGCGGCGGCCGACCGGGTCGTCATGGGCGTGCGCTCGCACCCCCAGCCCGGCTACCCGTGGACACTCGACCTGCGGATCGACTACACCGTCGCCGGCGACGGGCTCACGGTCGCGACCACCGCGGTGAACCGCAGCGATTCGCCCTGCCCGTTCGCGGCCGGCGCGCACCCGTACCTGACCGCCGGTACGCCGACGATCGACGACGCCGTGCTGGAACTGCGGGCGGGCGGCTACCTGCCGACCGACGAGCGCGGCATCCCCACCGGCCGCAAGGCCGTGGCCGGCTCGCCGTACGACTTCTGCTCACCGCGTCCGATCGGGACCACCGAGATCGACTATGCGTTCCTCGACCTCGACCGGGATGCCGGGGGCCGCGCGACGCTGACCCTGTCCGCCCCCGACGGCGGCGCCTCGGTGGCCCTGTGGGCCGACGCGGCGTACCCGTACCTCGAGGTCTTCACCGCCGACACCCTGCCGGAGGGCAGCCGGCGTACCGGCCTGGGCGTGGAACCGATGACCGGGCCGCCGAATGCCTTCGCCACCGGCGAGGACCTGGTGGTCCTCGGTCCGGGCGAGAGCTGGACCGGCACCTGGGGCATCACCGCGTCCTTGCGAGCTCGTTAGCGGCGCGGCCGCCGCTGGCGACGCCGACGGCTTACTGCGAACAGCACCGCTGCCAAGCCGACCAGGGCTGCAGCGGAGCCCAGCCGCTTGGCCAAGGGGCCGCCGGCGGCCTCCAACAGGTCGATCGGGTCGGCGGTCCGACGCCGCTCCGGAGGCACCGGCGGCCGGCCTGCTGGTACCCGGCTCTCCAGCTCGGGGGCCTCGCCGTGCTCGGCGGCCCCTCGTTCCGAGGCCCCCTGCGGCCAGGGCGTCGGGGGGCTGGTTGGGTCTGCTGCCGCCGGCAGCGGAGTGGTGGACGCCGGCGCGGCCAGCTCTTCGGCCAGGCAGGCGGCGAACTGGCCGATCAGCTTGCTGCCGATGTCGGCCATCACCCCGCGGCCGAACTGCGCCGGCTTTCCGGTGATCGCCAGATCGGTTGTCACATCGACCCTGGTGGCGCCACCGTCAGCCCTGAGGGCCGCCCGCACGGTCGCCGTGGCGGTGCCGGTGCCGCGCATCTCCTTGGCCTTGGCCTCGACGGTGGCCCGCAGCGCCTCCCCGTCCTGCTCGGTGAAGCGGCCGGTGCCGCGGTAGGTCACGGTGATCGGTCCGACCTTGACCTTGACTCGGCCGGCAAACTCGGTGCCGGTGACCGACTCCAGCGTCGCGCCCGGCATGCACGGGGCGACGCGCTCCAGGTCGAGCAGGACCCGCCACGCCTCGGCCGGCAGCACCGGCACGGTGAACGAGTGCTCTAGCTGCATCGCTCCTCCAAGCGCGTCAGGTCTTCCGCCGTGTCCAGGTCGTCCGGGAAGCCGGTGTCGTCGCAGGCCACCCGTCGGACCAGGTCCACATGGTCCCGCAGAAACGACCGGGCGCCCACATCTCCCACCGCGGTCCGGCTCACCTCCGGCCAGGTGCGGCGATCCAGCAGTACGGGGTTGCGCGGTGCCCCACCGTAGGTGGCCACGGCGGCGACCGCACCGTCCCGCCACGCCGCCACGAGTCGCCGTACGGCGGCCGGACCCACGAGCGGCTGGTCGGCGAGCGCGACCACGGCGGCCGGGACGGACGGGCTCAGCGCAGCCAGGGCGACCCGCAGCGAGGAACCCATTCCGGTCGCCCAGTAGGGGTTGACCAGGACCTGGGCCCCGTCGAGGTCCGCCACCGCCCGCACCTCCTCGGCCGCCGCGCCCAGCACCACCACCACGGGCTCGCAGCCGGCCGACGACAGCAGGGCGTGGCCACGCTCGACCAGCAGCGAGCCGCCGAGCCGGACCAGTGCCTTCGGGCGGCCCAGCCGGCTACCGGAGCCGGCCGCCAGCAGTATCCCTGCGACGGTGCCGAGCCGGTCGCTGCCGGTGTCCTGAAAGCCGATCACGGTCGGACCAGGCGGTCCATGGTGTCGCGGGATGTCAGGTCACCCTCGTCCTGCGGGCTCGTGATGGATCCGCCCGCCGGTTGCCGACAGCGGCGAGCCACTGCCCCCCCACCGGCACTGGACGATCTCCGCCGCGATCGAGACCGCGGTCTCCTCCGGCGTCCGGGCACCGAGGTCGAGCCCGATGGGCGAGCGCAGCCGGGCCAGCTCCGCATCGGTGAGACCGCCGTCCCGCAGTCGGGCCAACCGGTCCTCGTGGGTACGCCGGCTGCCCATTGCACCGACGTACGCCGCCGGCGTACGCAGCGCCACCTCGAGCAACGGCACGTCGAACTTCGGGTCATGGGTCAGGACGCAGATCACGGTCCGCTCGTCGACCTTGGTCCCGGTGAGGTAGCGGTGCGGCCACTGCACGACCACCTCGTCGGCCTCCGGGAAGCGCTTGGTGGTGGCGAACACCGGCCGGGCATCGCAGACGGTGACGTGGTACCCGAGCAGGGCGCCCACCCGGGCGACGGCGGCCGCGAAGTCGATCGCGCCGAACACCAGCATCCGGGGCCGGGGGGCGAACGACTCCAGGAAGACGGTCACCTCGTCGACGCGGCGTTCACCGCGTGGACCGTAGTGCCGCTGTCCGGTGGAGCCCTGGGACAACATCCCCCGGGCGTCGTCGGTGACTGCCACGTCGAGCCCCTGGGTGCCGAGGCTGCCCTCCGCACGGTCCGCCCAGACGACCAGCTTGGCCCCCAGCCGGGCCGGCCCGGAGATGACGGTCGCCACCGCCACCGACTCCCCGGCCTCGATCGAGGCCAGCGCCGCGCCCAGGCCGGGCACCGTGCGCCTGGCGACCGGCTCGACGAACACCGAGATGACCCCGCCGCAGGTCAGCCCGACGGCGAAGGCGTCCTCGTCGCTGATCCCGTAGGTCTGCAGGCTCGGTACGCCGGCGGAGAGCACCTCCTGGGCCAGCTCGAACACGGCGCCCTCAACGCAGCCGCCGGAGACGCTGCCCACGACCTCGCCGTCCGGCCCGACCGCCATGGTCGCGCCCGGCTGGCGAGGGGCGCTCTTGCTGACTCCCACCACGGTGGCCAGCCCGACCGGGGCGCCGACGTCGTACCAACGGCGCAGCGCCGGCAGGATGTCACGCACGGGCGGACGGCCCCCGCGCGCCGGCCACCACGACGGCCAGCTGCTCGAGTGCGGCCACGCTGTGCCCCTCCACGAAGTCGTCAACGTGCGGGAGGGCGGCCGCCATCCCGGCCGCCAACGGCGCGTAGCCGGCCCGGAACTTCCGCGGGTTGGCCCAGACCACCCGGTGTGCCAGCCGGTGCAACCGGGCCATGGACTCCCCCAGCAGCCTCGCGTCGCCGCCTTCCCAGCCGTCGGAGAGGACCACGACCACCGCCCCCCGGGCCAGCCCGCGCTGTCCCCACCGATCCAGAAAGGTTTTGACCAGCTCACCGAGCCGGGTACCGCCGCTCCAGTCCGGCACGGCCGCGCTCACCGCCGCCATCGCGGTGTCCGGGTCGCGGTGGGAGAACTCGCGGGTGACGCGGGTCAGCCGGGTGCCGATGGTGAACACCTCGGTGGGTGCCGCGCTCCCCCGGGCGGCGGCGTGGGCGAAGCGCAGCAGCGCGTCCGCGTAACCGCTCATCGAACCGCTGACGTCGACCAGCAGGACGACCCGGCGCGGCCGGAAGCGATGCCTCCGGCGGGCCAGTCGAGCCGGCTCGCCGCCACGGGTCAGCAGCTCCCGGGTGGTCCGGGCCGGGTCGATCGGTCCGCGCGGCGCCGGCCGGTAACGCCGGGACCGGCGCGGTTCGCCGGGGAGCCGGAAGGCGGCCAGCAGCCGGCGTACGGCTTCCCGCTCGGCGGGTGCCAGGGTGGCAATGTCGCGCGAGCGCAGCAGCTCGACGGGGCTGGCGGCGGCGGCCACCGCGGCCAGGCCGTCGCCGTCGGTCGGCTCCCCCGTGGGCGGGGCGATGCTGGCCAGCCCGGGCACCGGCCGCAGCACCGTGACCGTCGGCCGGCGCCAGGCGACCGGGCGCTCGGCCGCGAAGTACGCCGCGAAGACCCGTTCGTAGCTGGCCAGGTCGGCCGCGCTGGCGCACAGGCAGAGCCGGCCGGCCCAGTAGACCTGCGTACGAGAGGTCGCGTTGATGACCGAGAGCGCCTCGACCAGTCGCTGCACCCGGTCGGGTCCGGCCGGCACGCCGGCAGCCCGCAGGGTCCGGGCCAGCCCAACAACCGTCGGGGTGGCGTCGGGTGCAGCGTGGGACAGCCCGTTCGGCGACATCGCTAGCCGCGGACCGCCTCGGCGACCAGGACGCCGACATCCAGCCGACGGGCCCGGTCCTGGTCCTCCCGGTACTTGAGCACCGATCCCAGCGTGGCGGTGGCTAGCTCGGCATTCAGGGCGTCGGCGCCGAGGGCCACCAGCGCCTCGGTCCAGTCCAACGTCTCCGCAACGCCGGGAGGCTTTACCAGGTCCTCGGTCCGCAGCCGTTGCACCACCGCGGTCACCTGCTCGGCCAGCGCCCGGGTGGCGGCCGGCAGTCGCAGCCGCACGATCGCCACTTCGCGGTCGAAGTCCGGGTGGTCCAGCCAGTGGTAGAGGCAGCGCCGCTTGAGCGCGTCATGGACCTCGCGGGTCCGGTTCGAGGTGATCACGGCGACCGGCGGGACGGCCGCCCGCAGGGTGCCCAGCTCCGGCACCGAGATGGAAAAGTCCGAGAGCACCTCGAGCAGGAAGGCCTCGAACTCGTCGTCGGCGCGGTCGACCTCGTCGACCAGCAGGACGCACGGGCTGGTCTCCAGCGCGGCGAGCAGTGGCCGGGCGATGAGGAACCGCCTGGAGTACAGCTGCGACTCCAACCGCTCAACCGCGGCCTCGCCACCCGCGAGCCCGGCCGACTCGGCCGCCCGAAGGTGCAGCAGCTGCCGCGGGAAGTCCCAGTCGTAGAGCGCCTGGGCGGCGTCGATCCCCTCGTAGCACTGCAGCCGGATCAGCGGCGCGTCGAGGAGGGCGGCCAGCGTCTTGGCCAGCTCGGTTTTGCCGACCCCGGCCTCCCCCTCCAGGAACAGCGGGCGGTGCAGCCGCAGCGCGAGGTAGCAGGCGGTGGCGAGCCCCTCGTCGGCCAGGTAGCCGAGATCGGCCAGCAGTGGCTGCAGGTCAGCAGGCGAATCGACCCCAGTCGGGAGCAGTCCGCGGGAGCCCTCTCGGTTCACTAATTCGCCGCGGCAACCGACCCGGCGGCGTTCTCCAGCGCCCGGCGGGTCAGCACCCGGGCCAGGTGGCGGCGGTAGTCGGGCTGGGCGGACAGGTCGGCGGCCGGGTTGGTGCCCTCGGCCGCGGACTCGGCGGCCGGCCCGATGTCTTCCGGGCCGGCCCCGGCCAGGGCGGCCTCGGTCCGGCGGGCCCGCACCGGGGTGGAGCCCATGTTCGTCAGCCCGACCCGGACCTCCGCGATGCTGCCGTTGTCGCGTCGTACCGCGGCCGCTACCCCGACGATCGCCCAGGCCTGCGCGACCCGGTTGAACTTCTGGTAGTCGTAGCCCCAGCCGGTCAGCTTCGGGAACGAGATTTCCACCAGCAGCTCGTCCGGTTGCAGGGCCGTCTGGAGATAGTCGAGGAAGAACTGGTCGGCGGGGATGCTTCGCCGGCCGGAAGGGCCGGCCACCACGAGCTCGGCGTCGAGCGCGACGGCGACCGCCGGCAGGTCGCCGGCCGGGTCGGCGTGGGCGAGTGAGCCACCCAGCGTGCCGCGGTGCCGCACGGCCGGGTCGGCCACCGTGGCGGTGGCCGCGGCCAGCAAACCGATGTGCGAATGAACCAGCGGGTCGCGGAGCACCTCATAGTGCGTGGTCATCGCCCCGATGACGACCCGGTCAGTCTCCTCCCGTACGCCGCGCAGCTCCAGGACCCGGCCGATGTCGACCAGGACCGAGGGGTAGGCCAGCCGCAGCCGCAGCAGCGGCAGCAGGCTCTGCCCGCCGGCGAGGACCTTGGCATCCTCGCCGGCGTCGGCGAGCGCGCTGACCGCCCCGTCCAGCGAGTCCGCCCGGACGTAGTCGAAGCGAGCCGGGATCACCGGGCACCTCCGCTCGGGTCGGTTCCCCGTGCGGTCGTGGGATCGCCCGCATTGCCGGCTGTGGTGGAGGTCGATACGCCACCCCACGCAACGGTCCCCTCGGCAGCGCGGTGTCCACCCTTGGAACCGTCCTGCAGCGCCCGCCAGACGCGCTCCGGCGAGCACGGCATCCGGATGTCGGAGACGCCGAGATGTCGGACGGCGTCCACGATCGCGTTGACCACCGCCGGCGTGGACGCGATCGTTCCCGCCTCGCCGACGCCCTTGACGCCGAGCGGGTTGGAGGTCGCGGGTGTCTCCGTGCGGTCGACGGTGAAGTGGGGCAGGTCGGCCGCGGAGGGCACCAGGTAGTCGACCATGGTGCCCGTGACCAGGTTGCCGTCGGCGTCGTAGACGGCCTCCTCGAACATCGCCTGGGCGATGCCCTGGGCCAGGCCGCCATGCACCTGGCCCTCTACGATCATCGGGTTGATTACCTTGCCCACGTCGTCGACGCAGACGTAGCTGCGGATGGTGGACATACCGGTCTCGGTGTCGACCTCGACCGCGCACAGGTGGGTGCCGTGCGGGAAGGAGAAGTTCTCCGGGTCGACCACGAAGTCGCTGTTCAGGGTGGGTTCCATGCCGTCCGGCAGGTCGTGCGCGGCGAACACGGCCAGGCTGACGTCCTGGATGGTCTTCGCGGCCTCGGGTGAGCCCTTGACGCGGAACGTTCCACCGTCGAACTCGACGTCCCCCTCGGCGGCCTCCAGCATGTGCGCGGCCACCTTGCGCGCCTTCTCGACCACTTTCTCCGCCGCCTTGTGCACCGCCACCCCGCCGACAACGAGCGAACGGGAGCCGTAGGTGTCCATCCCCATCGGCGCGGAGGCGGTGTCGCCGTGCAGGACCGTGACGTCGTCGAACGGTACGCCGAGCGCGTCGGCGGCGATCTGGCTCCAGCAGGTCACATGGCCCTGCCCGTGCGGCGAGGTGCCGGTGACCACCTCGACCTTACCGGTGGGCAGCATCCGCACCGAGGCTGCCTCCCACCCCCCGGCGCCGTAGGACAGCGACCCGAGCACCCGGGAGGGAGCCAGACCGCACATCTCGGTGAAGGTCGAGATGCCGATCCCCAGCTGCACCGGGTCTTTGCGATCCCGGCGCTCCTGCTGCTCGCGGCGTAGCCCTTCGTAGTCGAACATCGCCGTCGCCTTGTCGGTCGCCGCCTCGTAGTGGCCGCTGTCGTAGGTCAGCCCGGCGATGGTGGTGAAGGGGAACTCCTCGTGCGGGATCCAGTTCCGCCGGCGCAGCTCCAACGGGTCCATGCCGAGCTCGGCGGCCAGCTCGTCCATCAGCCGCTCGATGGCGAAGGTCGCCTCGGGGCGACCCGCACCGCGGTAGGCGTCGGTGGGGGTCTTGTTCGTGAACACGCCGGTGCAGCTGAACCGGTAGGCGTCCATCTTGTAGATGCCCGGGTACATGAATGCCCCGAGGATCGGGATGCCGGGTGTCACCAGCTGCAGGTAGGCGCCCATGTCGGCCTTGAGGTCGACCTTGAGCCCGAGCACCTGACCGTCCCGAGTGGCGGCGATGGCCACGTCCTGGATCTGGTCGGGGCCGTGGATCGTGGCCTGGTAGCCCTCGCTGCGCGACTCCGTCCACTTCACCGGACGGCCCAGCCGCTTGGCCACCACCAGGGCGATGACCTCCTCGGCATAGACGTTGAGCTTGGACCCGAAACCGCCGCCCACGTCCGGCGCGATGACGCGGATCTTCTGCTCCGGGATGCCGGTGGTGAGCGCAAGCATGATGCGCAGGATGTGCGGGACCTGCGTCGCGGACCAGAGCGTGAACTCCTCGGCCGCCGCGATCGGCGCAACCACGACCGCGCGCGGCTCCATCGCGGTCGGGATCAGCCGCTGCTGGATGTAGCGGCGCTCGACGACGACCTCGGCGTCGGCGAAGACGCGGTCGACCTCGCCCGCCTCGAATGGCCAGACGAAACAGGCGTTGGTTCCCTTGTCGGAGTGGACCAGCACCTCGTCGTCCAGTGCCTTCTCCATGTCGACGACCACCGGCAGCGGCTCGTAGTCGACCTCGACCGCCTCCAGGGCGTCGGCGGCCGCGTAGCGGTCCCGGGCCACGACGACCGCAACGGCGTCGCCGACGTAGCGGACCTCGTCGGTGGCCAGCGGGTGGTGCTCCGGGCTCACCATCTCCTTGGTCACCGGCCAGGCACACGGCAGGCTGCCGAGCTCGGCCGCGAGCTCGGCGCCGGCGAAGGCAGCCACCACGCCCGGCATCTCGAGCGCCGGCGCGACGTCGACCTTGGAGATTCGAGCGTGTGCCATCGGGCTGCGTAGCACGGCCATGTGCAGCAGCCCCGGCATCGCGATGTTGTCGGTCCAGTTGGTCTGACCGGTGACGAGCTTGGCGTCCTCCTTGCGCTTGTGCGCCTTGCCGATCGAACGGCTCGGGTCGGCGGCGCTCTGCTCGTCGCTTTCGGCGATCTGCTGGGCGACCATGCCGGCGTCGAGCTGCTCAGTCATCGCTGGCCTCCGCTGCTCGAGTCGCCGCGAGTTGCGCTCATCGACGCGGCGGCGGTGCGGACGGCCCGCACGATGTTCTGGTAGCCCGTGCAGCGACACAGGTTGCCCTCGAGGCCGTGCCGGATCTCCTCGTCGGAGGGCGTCGGGTTCTCCTGCAGCAGGTCCACGGCCGCCAGGATCATCCCCGGCGTGCAGTACCCGCACTGCAGCGCGTGCTCGGTGTGGAACGCGGTCTGCATGGGATGCCACGTGCCGTTGGCCAGCCCCGCGATGGTCCTCACCTCCGATTCGTCGGCCTGTACGGCGAGCACCGAGCAGCTCTTCACGCTCAGCCCGTCCAGAATCACCGTGCAGGCACCGCAGTTCGACGTGTCGCAGCCGATCGGCGTACCCACCAGCCCGAGCGAGTCGCGCAGGTAGTGGACCAGCAGCAGCCGCGCCTCGATCTCGTCCTCATAGTTGATGCCGTCGACCTTCAACCGCACTCTGGGCATCCACCCTCCTCGGGTCGAGGGCCGGAGCCGGCGTAGCGGCGGCTCGCCGGTGCTCACCCTAGGGTGCCGTCCGCCGGTTGGTAAGGCCGGTGCCTCTTGGCCAGGACGCTCACTCCGGGTGGATGTCGAGGTCGAGGCAGTGGTTCCGACGTACCAGCGACAGCCCGAAGGGGCACCGACGATCAAGGGAGTCTTCGTGAAGTACGTGATCCTCGTTCACAGCAACCCCGAGCCGTGGGGGCACCCGACGTCGATCTACACCAAGGAGGGTCGAGAGGTCCCGCAGGAGCAGCACGACCAGATGGACAGCGAGTTCGAGGCGCTCATGCGCGAGATCACGGCCTCGGGCGAGTTCGTCACGGCCGAGGCCCTGGCCGACCCGGCGTCCGCCACGTTGTACCGCTGGAGCTCCGAGGGGCATCTCCCCACCGACGGCCCCTACGCCGAGTCGAAGGAGCACTTGGCCGGGTTCTTCCTCATCGACTGCGACAGCCGGCAACGCGCGGAGGAGATCGCGGCCAAGTTCGCCCAACCCGGGGGCGTCATCGAGCTGCGGCCCGCGATGTGGCCCGGCGGCCACGACCAGTGACGGACGCTGTCCTTGAGGAAGCCTTGCTGGCCGCCTCCGTGCATTGGCCGGCGGAAGGGACCCCCCAGAATCCGATGGCGTGGCTCATCATGGTGGCCGCACGGTTGGATCGGGCGGCCATCGCCGAGGGCACCCGACTCCTCGAGACGGTGCTCACGCGCGGGCACGTGGGTTCCTACCAGCTCCAGGCCGCGATCACGGCCGTGCACTCCGAAGCGAAGAGCTGACAGGAG
>JBPCOB010000171.1:0-4775 GCA_051000715.1 Mycobacteriales bacterium | reverse complement strand
AGGCGACGCCGGGCGTCGCCGGCATCGGGTTCGCCGACCTCGTCGCCCCGACCGACCCGCTGGCCTACGGCCTGGATGTCGGTGGCGGCGGCGTTCTCCCACCCCCGCCCGGCGGTGGTCCGCCCCCACCCCCGCCTGCGCCCGCGCCTGCGCCTGCGCCGCCAGCCGAGCTGCCGGCGACCGGAGCGGCACCGGGCGGCCTGATCGAGGTCGGCATCGCCTTGCTCGTGATCGGCGTTGCCACGACGGTGCTCGCCCGCCGTCGAACTCACCCGTACGCATGACGGCGGCCAACATCTGGGACGCGCGGGGGGCGAGAACCCTTCGACTCCTGATGGCGGCCGCACTTATCGGCCTGGGGCTGGTGGTCGCGGAACCGGCCGTCACGCCGGCTGAGGCTGCCGGCTGCCAGTCCTCGCAGATCGCCGTGGTCGTGTCCTTCAACTCCCTCGGCGGCGGTACCCAGACCGCATGCGTCGGCGACGTCGGCAGCGGCCTGGCGGCCCTCAGCGAGGCGGGCTTCGGCTACACCTTCGTCCCCAACCAGCCCGGGCTGGTCTGCACGATCAACGGCGCTCCAAACCCGTGCAACGGCGCCCCGACCAACGCCTACTGGTCCTATTGGACCGCCAGCATGGGCGGCAGCTGGGCCTACAGCAATCTAGGTGCCGGGAACCGCAATCCGTCACCTGGCAGCGCCGAGGGCTGGTCCTTCGGTGCGGGCAGCCCGCCCGCGATCGGCCCGCCCGCGGCGATCGCTCCTCCTCCCCCACCTCCCCCTCCACCGCCTCCACCGCCTCCTCCACCACCTCCCGTGTCGCCAGCTCCGGCGCCGGTTCCACCTCCGGGCGGTTCCGGGGGCGGCGGCGACTCAGGCGGCGGACCAGACCGAGGGAGCACCCCTAGCAACTCCGTACCCGCTCCGGATGCAACCGAGGGCACCGACTCGAGCGACCCCACCGAAGACGGCACCAACGAAGGCAGCGCAGACCCCTCCGCAACCAGCGATTCGAGTGATCGGACCGGCGAGGACGGCAGTGCGGACGTGAGGTCCTCGCCGGACGGCACCGAGGCCTTGCAACCGGCCGCGGACACGACGGCGACCGGGGAGCCTTGGGCGCTGATCGGCACGATGGCCGGCCTTGTCGCGCTTGGTGGCGGGGCCTACTGGGTTCAACGACGCCGTACGTCCGTCCAGTCCGGCCCGCCCGAGACGGGGATCTGACCCGAACAATGATCAGATGAGCAGCACCGGCACGCGGCTGTTCGGCGCTCGGCTATCGACGCACCCCATGGCGTGGTGGATCTGGGCGCTCGCCTTGGCCGCGGCGGCGAGCCGGACGACGAACCCGCTCCTGCTGCTGCTCATCGTGGCGGTGGCCGCGTTCGTCGTCGCGGCCCGGCGGCCCTCGACGACCTGGGCGCGCGGCTTCCGGGCGTACCTGATCTTCGGCTTGCTGGTCGTGGCGATCCGTACCGCCTTCCACATCGTTCTCGGCGGCGGGTACGGCGAGACCGTGCTCGTCGTTCTGCCCGAGATCAGGTTGCCCGAGTGGTCGGCCGGCATCCGGGTCGGTGGCACTGTTACCGCGGAGGGTCTGGCCAGCGCGGTGTATGACGGGATGCGGCTGGCCACGTTGCTGGTCTGCGTCGGTGCCGCGGTCACCCTCGCCGATCCACGCCGGCTGCTGAAGTCCCTTCCGGGCGCGCTGTACGAGGCCGGGCTGGTCGTCGTGGTCGCGGTGAGCATGGCTCCGGCGTTGATCGAATCTGCCGTACGGGTACGACGGGCCCGACAGCTCCGCGGGACCAGTACCCGCGGTCTGCGTGCCTTCCGGTCGATCGCCATGCCGGTGCTCGATCAGGCTCTCGGGCGAGCGGTCGCGCTGGCAGCCGCGATGGACGCGCGCGGGTACGGCCGGGTCGGCTCTCTGACTGTGAACGCGCGACGGGTCAGCGCCGTGCTGCTGCTCGGCGGCCTGCTCGGACTGTGCTTGGCCGCGTACGGACTGCTCGACGCGGCACCGCCGGGCGCGGTTGCCGTGCCGGCACTGGTCCTCGGTGTGGCGGCCAGTGTCACCGGGCTGGTCGTCGGCTCGCGACGGACGGTGCGCAGCCGCTATCGGCCGGATCGGTTCGACCTGCGCTCGGCCCTGGTGGCCTTCTGCGGCTTGGCAGTTGCGGCGCTGTTCTTCCTGACTGAGCTGAGCGGCCTTGCGGTCAGCCATCCGAGCACCTTCCCGCTCGTCTGGCCGCAGTTGGCCCTCGTCCCGTTGATCGGGATCGCGTTGGCAGCCTTGCCAGGGGTGCTCAGCACGCCGGTCGAGTCGCCGCCCGAGCTGACTCAAGGACCCCTTGTGCCAAACCTATTGGCACAAGGGGTCCTTGAGTCCGAGGTCGGCGTGGGACACCGCGTTGCGGTCCGGGTCCGATGATCACTTTCGAGAACGTGAGCGTGCGGTACTCCGGGGCCGGTTCCGATGCCCTGACCGGTGTGGATCTCGTCGTGCCGCCGGGAGAGTTCTGTCTCGTCGTGGGCCCCACCGGCGCTGGCAAGACGACCCTCCTGGGAGCGGCTACTGGGCACGTCCCGCACTTCACCGGTGGGTTGCTCCGCGGCCGGGTCCTGGTCGGCGGCCGGGACACTCGTACGCACCCGCCCCGTGAGCTCGCCGATGTGGTCGGGATGGTCGGGCAGCGGCCGATGGACGGCTTCGTGACCGACTCGGTCGAGGACGAGCTGGCCTTCGTGATGGAGTCGTTGGCCCTCGAACCTGCGGTCATGCGCCGCCGCGTCGAGGAGACCCTCGATCTGTTGGGTCTGACCGACCTACGCCGAAAGCCCTTGACGGAGTTGTCCTCTGGTCAGCAGCAGCGCGTGGCCATCGGCGCCGCGCTGACGGCGCACCCACAGGTGCTCGTCCTCGACGAACCGACGAGTGCCTTGGACCCGGGCGCCGCGGAGGATGTGCTGGCCGCGTTGCATCGCCTTGTCCATGATCTCGGCGTCACCGTGCTGCTCAGCGAGCATCGGCTCGAACGTGTTGTGCAGTACGCCGATTCTGTCCTCAGCCTGACTGCACCTGGGGAACCGGTGCGGTACGGCCCGGCGGGCGAGGTGTTGGCTGAAAGCCTCGTCGCGCCACCGGTCGTGGCGCTGGGCAAGCTCGCTGGTTGGTCGCCGCTGCCGGTGTCGGTACGCGATGCCCGTCGCCTGGCGCCTGGCTTGCTGCAGCGGCTGGGCGACGCGGCTCCGCCCGTACAAGGGTTGTCCGCCGCGGTCCGGCCAACCGGTGAGCCGGTGTTGCGCGCGCGAGGGGTCTGGCAGCGGTACCGGCGCGGGCCGGCGGTCCTGCGCGGCGTGGACCTCGACGTACGCGCCGGTGAGGTGTTGGCGATCATGGGCCGCAACGGCGCCGGGAAGACCACGCTGCTTTCCGCTCTGCAGGGCGGACTCAAACCGGAACGGGGCACGGTCACGCTGGATGCCGACCTCGTACACACGGTGGGCGCTCGGGCAAGGCGGCGGCTGGTCAGCCTGGTCCCCCAGGAGCCGGGGGATCTGCTCTACCTCGACACCGTCGGGGCCGAATGCGCGCAGGCCGACATGGAATCCGACGCTGCACCTGGCAGCACGCTGGCGTTGTTCGCGCGGCTGATCCCGGGCGTGTCCGCCGAACTGGACCCGCGGGATCTGTCCGAGGGTCAGCGACTGAGCCTGGTGTTGGCCATCCAGTTGGCCGGGGGGCCACGGGTGGTGCTGCTCGACGAACCGACCCGCGGCCTGGACTACGCCGCGAAGGACCGGCTCACCGAGATCCTCACAGACCTCGCCCGGGCCGGAACCGCCGTGGCGCTGTCCAGTCACGACGTCGAGTTCGTGGCCGCGACTGCAGACCGGGTGGCGGTGTTGTCCGACGGCGAGGTGATTGCGGATGCGTCGACAGCCGAGGTGGTGCTCTTCTCACCGACCTACGCCCCGCAGGTCGCCAAGATCCTGGCGCCCGGTGCGTGGCTGACCGTGCGTCAGGTCGAGGCGGCGCTGCGGGCACGCGGTCGGCCGCCGTCGGACCAAGCAGCCCAGGCGGACCACGCTGACCTACTGTCCTCGCCCGAGGTGCTCCGATGAGCATCCGCCGTACGGGCGCGATCTCCGCCGGCCAACCAGTCGCGGGTCGAGACGCCCGACCGGTGCGCATCGGGGCGAAGTCAGCCGCGGCGTTGGTCATCGCCACCGTCTTCGGGATCGGGGCCTTTGGCTGGCCGCTGCTGGTCTCCCCCGACTCCGGCATCGCGCACGGGTTGGACGCGCCACTGATCTTCGGCGCGATGTTGCTGCTGGTCGTCGCAGTCGTCCTGGCGCTGCTCGCCGACGGAGGAATGGATGCCAAATCGGTTGCGATGCTGGGTGTTCTGGCGGCGATCGGGGCGGCCTTGCGACCGCTGGGAGCCGGTACGGCCGGGGTCGAACCGCTGTTCTTCATCCTGATCCTGGGCGGCCGGGCTTTCGGTCCAGGATTCGGTTTCGTCCAAGGGGCAACCACGTTGTTCGCCTCGGCGCTGCTCACCGGAGGGGTCGGCCCGTGGCTGCCCTTCCAGATGCTCGGGGCCGCGTGGATCGGGCTGGGCGCCGGTCTACTCCCTGCCGTACGCGGCCGGCGTGAGGTGGGGCTGCTGTGTGCCTACGCCGCCGTTGCCTGCCTGCTCTACGGGTTCGTGATGAACCTGTCGTTCTGGCCGTTCGGGCTCGGGCCGACCACGTCGGTGTCGTTCGT
>JBPCOB010000170.1:0-3320 GCA_051000715.1 Mycobacteriales bacterium | reverse complement strand
GGTCTTGGTTTGGAAGTAGCGGGTGAGGAAGCGGACGGTGAGATAGGCGGCGAGCCCGGCGGTGAGCATGCCGACGACTACCTGGCCGTGGATGTGCGCACCGGCCGTACCGGCCAGGCTGGGCAGCTTCAGCAGTCCGGCAGCCAGGATGACTGGGGTGGCAAGGAGGAAGGAGAACCGGGCGGCTTCTTCATGGTCGAGGCCGCGGAGCAGGCCGGCGACCATGGTGATCCCGGATCGGGAGATCCCGGCGAGCAGGGCCAGGGTCTGGAACAGCCCGATGATCCCGGCTTCCCGGTAGGCCAGGGTGGTCAGCTGCCGGCCCGGGACCGCAGCCGAGGAGTCCCCGCTCCGTGGATTTTCGGCCGGGGATGTGCCGGCGGCCGCGCGGTGCCCCGCCCCGGTCGTTGCGGCGCTCCGCCGACGTAGCCGCTCACCAGCGAGCAGGATGACCCCGTTAACGGTGAGGAAGATCGCCGCGGCCAGCGGCTTGGCGAAGATGGTCCGGAACGTGTGTTCCAGCGCCAGTCCGGTCAGCCCGACCGGGATCGTCGCCACCACGATCAGCCAAGCCAGCCGCTCATCGGCTGTGACGACCTTGCGGGTCTTCAACGTCCGAAAGAACGCACCGATGATCCGGACCCAGTCGGTGCGGAAGAACCACAACAGCGCAAACGCTGTGGCGACATGCAGAGCCACGATGAAAGCGAGGTACGGAGACTGCTCACTGCTGCCGGTGGCCGACTCGGTCACCAGATGCTGCCAACTCCCCCCGATCAACGCCGGCACCAGCACCGAATGGCCGAGGCTGGACACCGGGAACAACTCGGTCGCTCCCTGCAGGAGCCCGATCACCACAGACTGCAGGTAGGAGATGTCGCTCACCGCACCGCTTCCGGCCGAGGTCAGGTAGCAAGGCCGCCCCCGGGTGGAGCCGCCAACTACACACTACTACAGTCCTTTGAGGCCGGCTGACAGCTTGGGATTCAGCCGCTCCAGACCCGCATCGCCAGTTCGAAGAGGGCCTCGAGATCCCGGCCGGCCTCAATGCTGAGCGTCGCCGTGATAGCCAGCACCGTCAGCGGACCGGCCAGGCGCCACAGCTGGTCGCCGGTCGGTTCGGCGAGCAGGGCCTGGACCCGGCTGGTCACGCTGCGCTCGGCGAAGCCCGGCACCGCGGCGGGCAGACGTATGGTGCGTGGTCGACCGGCGAGCGCCGCCCGGGCCAGAGCTTGCGCGGTCAGCCCGCGGTCGCCCACCGCATGGGCCGCGGCCTCGTCGGCGCAGCGCTCCAACTGATAGTCACAGTCCTTGACCAGCGGCCGAACGAGCGGCATAACCGCCGCGGCCAGCCGGGTAGCCAGGCGGATCTCGCCGTGCCGGTAGCGCAGGTGCGCCCGCTCGTGAGCCAGCAGCACCTTGCGCTCGGCGGCGCTGAGCGCTCTCACCATGCCGGTGGTGATCACGACCCGGCCGTGCACGCCCGGAACGGCGACGGCTCGAACTGCCGGGTCGTCGACGACGACGAGCCGGTCGGCGGTGGTCACCGGGCAGGCGCGGGCCGCCGACCAGATCCGCCACAGCTCACGACCGACCCGCTGCCCGCACGCGGCCAGGCCAACAGCGGCGGCTAGGACAAGTAGCGCGGCGACGAACGCCGCGGCCACCGGAACAGGGTCGTGGACCGCCAGCGCACGTCCCGACCAGTGCCCCATGCGGGCGACGTAGCCCAGCCGGCCGATCAGCGTGCCGGCCAACAGCACCAGATTCCACACCCACATCGCGGCGGCGAGCACCGCCGACACGGAAAGCGTCAACGCCGCCAGCCGAGGGCCTAGCCGGCGGGCTGACCGGTGGGCCAGCAGACACAGAACCAGCGCCCCACCCAGCGCCAGATACACCCCGATGCGCACTTGCTCAGCTACCGCCCGCCCCGTTGGGACTCGATCAGATGTTCCAGCAGCTGTTCGTCGGCGGGGTCCAGCCGGTCGACGAACTGGGCCAGCACGGCCGCCTTGTCCGCTCCGATTCCCAGCAGGTTGTGCATCTGCCCAGCCACCGTCGCCGCCGCCGACTGGACAGGAAAGTAGGCGAACGCCCGGCCGGCGGGGATCCGGCTGATTACACCTTTGGCGTGCAGCCGAGCCAAAATCGTCAGCACCGTGGTGTACGCGCGCTCATCACCCAAACTCGCCTGCACATCGGCCGGGACGAGCGGCCGGTCGACGGCGTGCAGGACAGCCAGCACGTCACCCTCGAGCTCGCCAGAACCCCGCCGCATACCGCGATCAGGCGCCACGACACCCCCCTGTTACTGCCAAGGGTAGAGGCCGGCCGTCAACCCCGCCGATCGTCGCCGCCAGCGCCTAGGGGCTTGGCCGAGCTGGGATGGGTGAGCGCGCGTGTACGTCGGGGTGGCGCAGCACGGACCACAACCCGGCCGCCGCGATGGCGTTGGCGGCGAGAATGAGCCAGATGACCAGGGCGATGCTGCGGTCATAGGCCAGTCCCAGGATGGCGCCGGCCACGAGTAGGCCGACTCCGCGCACCAGGGCGAGCCAGCCAAAGGCGGTTGCTCGCATGGTGGGCGACACGAGACGGGTGACGACCGCTTTGATGGTGGAGTCCAGGATGCCGTTGACGACGCCCCAGATCGCTACCCCGATCCACACCAGCAGCGCCTCATGGGTAAAGGCGATGGCTGCGAAGGACGCGGCGACGGGGACGAGCAGCAGCACATTCGGGCCATGTCGGTCATAGGCCCGGCCAATGACCAGGCCGCTCAGTCCGTCTACGAGCATCGCTAGTGCGAACAGCACCGGGACCTGCGCCTCGGTGAGCAGGCCTTGGGTTTGGGCGTGGAAGGCGAGCAGCGGGAACGACGCGACCCCACATGAAAGCGCGGCGACCGCGCCGACGTACCGCCACAGCAGCAGGGGCAGCGGCGGCCGTTTGCCGGTCTGATCGCTTGAGCTTCTGGTGCCTGGCCCCTTCACCGCGTGCACATCCGGCTCAGTCGACTCGTAGGAAGCAGGGTCGGGGACCCTGCGACGCAGCCAGGTCAGTACGGCCAGGACCGCGATCCCGGGAACGGCAAGGACGGCGAAGGCAAGCCGGTAATCACCCGTGCGCCACGACAGCACCCCGGCCAGGATGAGCGGGCCGGCTACAGCCCCGACCTGATCCATCGCCTGGTGAACGCCAAATGCGGTTGCGCTGCCAGTCCGGGTGGAGGCGTGGGACAGCAACGTGTCCTTGGCCGGGGACCTGACGGCCTTACCGAGCCGCTCGGTGCCGTAAAGCAGCAGGGCCGGTGCCAA
>JBPCOB010000169.1:0-8539 GCA_051000715.1 Mycobacteriales bacterium | reverse complement strand
TCGAGCAGCGCAGGCAGCGTCTCGGTGTCGGGCACGCCGAAGAAGCGCAACCGGCCCAGCAAGGCAACGAAAGCCTTCAGGGTGTCCGGCTCGTCGAACCAGGCGTGCCGCGTCCAGGTGGCTGTGGTGGTGGCACCACCCACAGGGGCGCACACCAGCGACCAGGCGGTGCCGTCGGTGACCAGGCCGAGCGGCACTCGCTGCGTACGCAGGGCGTATGCCAGCCGATCGGCTGGGCTGGCGGCCCAGCTGATGCCCGCATCCGGGCGAGGACGGGCCGTGGGATCGCGGCCCGGGTCGAGCACCATCCCCAGCAGCAAAGCTTTCGGCGGTTGATCGCCGTCGGTGGTCAGCAGCGCGAAGTCCGGACGGATCTCGGTCGCGTACTCGGGGACCGCGGTGTTCAGCGCCGGCGGCACGTGGCCCCGGTTGGCCAGGTGGGCGTCCCACCCGAGCAGGTCGGCGACGACATGGCGGATGAAAGCATCCCGGGTGCCCGGGCTGGCGTCCAGCAGGCTGCTCGCTTCGCGCAACCGGGCGACGCGCTGCTTGTCCAGCGCGGGCAGGCCGCTGGGCCAGACGTCGGTGACGACCGGCGCGGCGAGGAAGGGGCCGTCGGTGGCGAGCAGCTCGAGCCATTCCGTGCTGCTCGGCCGTCTGGTGGCACGAGGTCGATGTCTGGTGACCGTCGTCATCGAACCTCCCTGGCTGGAACCAGGTGGACGACCGCCGCCGGGAACCACAGCACCCGCACCGAGGCGTACCGGCGGGTGACCGCGGCCAACTCTGCCTCGCGTTCGGCGGGGAGGGCGTCGAGCCGCTGCTGCCAGGCCTCCTCGTCTGCGGCCAGCTGCTTGCGCTCGTTGGTCTCGAGGTCGGCGAAGGACAATTGCTGGTCGCTTTTCTGCTCCACCACGGCGGCGCGCAGGGATCGCTCGAATCCCTCTAAGAGGGCAATGGTGCGGGCGTGCTCGTCGGCCTGCCGTTTGGCCAGCTACCGCCGCATGCTGAGCTCGCGCTCCCGGGCGCGGGCGGTGATCGCGGCGTCGAGACTGCTCACGAGCCGGGGCCAGTTTCGGGCCACCTCGTCGCGGACCGGCCCCGGTGTCTGCCGCGGGGCGCTGTCGGGGCCAAGGGCGGCATCGAGTACCCCGGCCAGCTCGGTGACTCCCAGCCGCGCGAAGGAACTGCCACGCAGCCAGCCGCCTGACGCGAACAGTTCCTCGTGTAGCCGCTTGCCATCCGCCCCGACGAGAACCAGCCGGGAGTACGCCGCCAGCACCGGAGCGGTCAGCCGACTGTCATCGACGAGCAGGCTGGTGGCGCGGGCGAGGTTGCCGGCGCCCCACACCTCGGCACGCAACAGCCGGGTAGCCATGGCGACCAGCGGATGGTTGAGGTGCGCCAGGACCAGGTCGGACCGGGTAGCAGCCACTGCGGCGTCGAAACTGATCGGGCGGGCCCCGTAGTCACGGTCGACGAGTCCCGCCGTGGTCCGGGCCCAGGAGCCGGTGAGCGGCGGCACCCGCCACAGCCGCTGGCCGGAGCGCTCGTCGAGTTCTGGCTGCAACGGCGACTGTCGACCGAGCTTCAAGCCGATCCGAACGACCCGCTCGACGTCGGCCGGAGTGCTGTGCAGCTGCTGCGCGGAGTCGGCGAGCGTGGCGCGCAGCCGGTCGGCCTCCGACCGTAGCTGCCGTTCGACCTTCAACGCCTGACGCGCCACATTCTTCGGCGCAACAGTGTCGATCCGGAATGCCGGGTCCGGCCGGCCGAGCATCCGCCGTTCGACCGCGTCGGCCAGTACGGGGTTGACGCTGCCGAGGTCCTCTCGCATGGTCGCGACCTTGACCGCCACCCGAGTCAAGAAGTCCAGGTCGGCCTCGGCGCTCCCGGCCGGAGCCTCCTTCCAATGGGCGCCGACGAAGTGCCTGATCTCGGGCCGGTGCCGCTGGCCGTACCGGTCGATGCGCCCGGCCCGCTGCTCCATCCGGTTGGGGTTGAAAGGGATGTCGTAGTTGACCAGCCGGTGGCATTGGTCTTGCAGGTCGATGCCCTCACTGGCAGTGTCGGTAGCCAGTAGGATCCGAACCGGATGCAGGTCGGGCGGCTTCTGGAAGTCGCCCTTGACGCGCTCTCGCGCCTCGGCGTCCATGCCGCCGTAGAGCAGTTCCAGGCGACCTCCTTCGGCCAGCCCGTAGCGGTCGAGGAGGTCCGCCAGCCAGCGCTGGGTGTCGCGGTATTCCGTGAAGACAACAACCCGCTCGTCACTCCACGGGCCATCCGGGTCGCCGCCTTTGCACACGGCGACGACGTAGTCGATCAGAGCGCGCGCCTTGGCATCGCTGTCGTGGCCATGTGTGTCGACCCAGGCGGCGAGCTGCTCAAGGAGCGCTTGCTCCTCAGGGCCAGGCGTCCCCGCGGCGCTGGTGGCGGCGTCCTCTGCCGCGGCTTCGGCGTCATCGAGCGCCTCCTCGTCGGACCAGTCCCCGTAGAGGATCTCCAGCCGCCGGTCGTCCACCCAGTTGAGGTCGACCGGCAGGTTGCCGGCCGCGTTGCTCACGCTGCCCAGGTGAAGGCCCAAGGTCCGGGTGAAGGCCGCCGGGCTGGAGAACAGCCGCTTCTTGAGCAGCAGGGTGACGAGATCCCCCGCCTGCCCGGCACCCCTCACCGGGGCCGCGGCAAGGCGAGCGCGGCGGATGCGCGTGTAGTCATGCAGCAGACCGTGCACAGTCCGCTCGTGGGGTGGGTAGTCGACGGTTATCTGCTCGACCAGTCGCTCTGGGTAGCGAGGGCTGCCGTCGGCGGTGGTCAGCTCAGACTTAAGCCGGCGGATCAGCACCTGTTGTAACGCCGTCGGCTCCGGCGTAACACCTCGCATAAACCGTTGCGGATCCACCATGGCCAGCAAGGCCGTCCAGGACTCCTGATAGCCGTTGTGCGGGGTAGCCGACAAGAACAAGCGGTGCTCGCTATGGGCGGAGAGCCGGGCGACGGCACGCGACTGCTGGCTGTCCACGGCATACTTGCCCTGGCCCGGAGGCGCGCAATGGTGAGCCTCGTCCACGATCAGCAGGTCGATCACGCGCGGCTGCGTCGGACCGGTCTCGACCAGCAACTCGGCCAGCAGTCGCTGGCAGCGAGGTCCGCGAAGCCAGGGCAGGCTGACGATCGTGTGCGGGTAGACCCGGAAAGGGTTGGCATGCAGCCCGCGGTCGCGACGCACTCGGCGAATTTCGGCCGTGTCGACGATCCGGAAGTCCAGACCGAACCGGTTGGCTAGCTCCTCTTGCCACTTCAGCGTCAAGGACGCCGGGCAGACGACCATCACCCGCCGCGCGCGGTGGCGCAACATCAGCTCCTGGACGACGAGTCCGGCTTCAATCGTCTTGCCCAGACCGACGTCGTCGGCGACGAGGAGATTCACGCGCGGCATGGTCAGCGCGCGGATCACCGGCTCGAGCTGGTAGTCCTCGATTGCGATGCCGGCCCGGAACGGCGCCTGCAGCACCGTGGTCTCTGCGTTGGTGACTGCGCCCCAGCGCAGCGCGTCAAGGAACGCACCGAGAGTCCCCGGCTCGTCGAAGCGACCTTGGGAGAGGTCGGGCAGCGTCGCTGCCTCGAGGATCTGGCGACCCGGCTCCAACTCCCACAGGACCCGCAGCTCCTCGCCGAGGCCGTCGTCTTCGACGCTGGACAGGGTGACCATCGTCTGGCCTTCGCCGGCATTGGCCGACATCACGTCGTAGGGCAACACCGTCGGGGCGACCTCAGTGACGACCCAATGCCGGCCTCGCACACGTACCAGCTGCCCGGTCGCCGGCAGCACGGCGGCTTGAAGCGTTGTCGTCAAGGTGAGACTCCTCCTAGCCAAGAACCGGCTCCTGGCCGGCTCGCGGCTGGAGACACGTACGAGCGCCCCCACGACCCTACAAAGGACGGGCGGGACAGGCCGCCGAATGCGCATAGCCGCGCGGCGCCACTCTGTCGGTGTGCGTGATACCGGCTGGGCCGCCGGTCATGTACCCGCCGGTGGGATGCCGTGCGACATGCAGTAGCCGATGATCGCGTTGTCCAGCAGCTTGCCCACGCTGGTGCGCCAACCACCTCCTACATACCCCGCTGGCTGAACGCTCCCGGCAATCTCGGCGAAGCCGACGAAGGTACGGGTGAACGTCGCCTCCTGAGCCGACTGCGGATCAGCCGCCGACCAGCGAAAGAACGCCCCGGTCCAGGCCCGGTCCATCGGAGGTACCAGGTCAGGTAGCAGGTGATGGAGCGTCTTGGTGTTGGCCACGATGAGCGCCTTATTCTTCACAACCTCCAGCTTCTGGATCAGACTCCAGATGCGCGCCGCAACGGCAGCGCTGTCCAAATGCGGATCATCGAGGCGGAGAGACTCCAGCGCTTCCAAGTCGGCGATGCAGCAGCGCAGCCGATCATTGAACTCTGCTCGGGGCGCAAGGAAGGAGCCGCGCCGGCCGAGTCCCCACGCCTGCAGGGTCACATAGAGGTCACCCAGAAACTGATCATCGGCCAGGGCTTCCCGAATGCCCCCAAGTCGGCGCCGCCGATCGATCGTGGCACGGTGCTTCGCGTACTGCTGGCTGCGGGCGAACGGCCCTTCCCGCTCGAAGTCCTCAAGGCACGTCTCGAAGTCTCGGATGACTTCCGTGAACCTTCGCGAGACCTCTGCGTCTCGCACTGCCGTTCCCTTGCGCCGCCGCCCGCCGCTCGCTGCGAGGGACTCCGACGCAAGCGACTTCGGGCGGTCAACTGCCGCCTCATCTCCGTCCCTCAGCCGATACAGGCCATGACCGATCCGCTCCAGCGGCTTACCGCAGGGGCTGGGAGGCCCCTTCCCGGCATTGACGGTCATGCCCTGGACGACCGGCTGTATGGTGCCCCGGTCGCGGGCTGGGTCCTGCTTCTCGACCGACGACACCAGCTCATGGAGTCGGAATGAGTCGCCGGCAGCACCAAGGCGCTGGGCGACCTCCATAACAAGCTGCCAAGTGGGTCTGTCATCTGAGGACACGTGCATATCGTGCCTCACGCCGGCTCGAACCATAGCTTGGTCCAGTTCGGCCGAACGGCGCCGATGTAGTCGGGGGCGTTGATGGAGTCGAAGCGGATGACGGCGCCGGTGTAGGGCGCGTTGATCATGTAGCCGTTTCTGACGTAGATGCCGACGTGGTGGATGGTGGCCGGGTTCGTAAGATCGGTGGCGAGGAAGACCAGGTCGCCGGCCTGAAGGCTTGCGCGGTCGATGTGCGGTCCGGCGTACCACTGCTCGCGTGACGTACGCGGGAGCGCGATCCCGGCGCTGGCGTAGGCGGCGCGGGTGAGGCCCGAGCAGTCGAAGCGGCCGTCGGCGCCGGTGCCGCCCCACTCGTACGGCGTGCCAAGTTTCGAATAGGCGAAGGCGACCGCAGCGGCCCCGGCAGCTGAGGCCGGCACCGTGGCGCCGCTGAGCGCAAAGGCGGCCTCAAGCGCCCTGATCCTTGCAACGTAGGTCTGGGTCTCAACAAACGGTGGGACGCCGCCGTACTGGAGGACGGCGTACGGGCCGGCGTTGTAGGCGGCGAGCATGTTGTTGATCGGGTCGCCGGGCACGGCCTGCACGTCCAGAGCCAGCGCGCAGTCGTAGGCGGCGGCCGAGGCGATTGCGTCGATGGGGTCGAACGGGTCGGCGCTTCTGTCGGCGTTGGCGTCGATGCCGTGGGCCGCCCATGTAGCGGGCATGAACTGCGCGAGCCCTTGCGCTCCTGCTGCGGACACGGCCGCCGGGTTGAAGCCGCTTTCCTGGTACAGCTGGGCGGCGAGCCGAGACGGGGTTAGCGTCGCGCAAAGGCCGCCGTACCTCTCGATCGCCGGCGCGTACGCCGGAGGCACCATCCCCGGTGCTAGCCCCCCTGGAGCCGGCGCCGCCGCGGAGACGCCGACCAGGGCGAGCCCGAGCACCGGTAGGGGCGCAACGAGGATGGCGGCGATGACGAGGCGGTGCACGGTCATCGGTCGGCCGCGCTATTCGGGGACCGCATTACGGCGCGGGTAGACCTTGGGCTCCCCGGGCTCTGACAGCCACTGGATCAGCGCGGTCCGCGACAGCCGCCATTCCTTGCCGATCCGCTTGCCGGGCAGGCGTTGCGCGGCGAGCTGGGTGCGCACCGTCGCTGGTGATACCCGCAGAAACACGGCGGCCTCTTCGACATCCATGATCTCCGGTGCCACCGATGACCCGGTCTGGATGGGACGGTCTTCGCGCGTCGCGTCACCCTCATGCCGTCTGGCGCTTTCGTCCTGTGGCACCCCTTCACCTTTCTCAAGTCGCACGTTGCGCATCCAGGATGACACGTGATAGGACGGTATAGCAAGGGATGGAGGGCGTCCCTCCGACACAGATGTCAGTCCGCCCTAGCACCGCACCGACGGCAGTCCGGCCGGCGGTCCGAGACGGAGGAGGTTTCATGACCCGCATCAGTGCTGCCGGCGGCAGCATCAACCAGATCGTCGGTGGCATCGCCCCGAACTGGGGACCGTTCGGCAAGCTGGGCGCTGAGGGCCGCATCGTGGTCGAGGTGATCATGGCGGCCGCCGTGCTCAGTTGCATGGCTATCGCCGCCTGGGGCGCGGCCAGGCAGCGGTTGGGCGCGAGCACCACCCGCGACTCCTTTGCCGCCGAGCAAGGCAAGGGCCTTATCGTGGCCGGGCTCACCGGCGTGTTCCTCATTGGCTCGATGGGTACGCTGTTCACGATCGTCTACGGCATGGCGATCTGAGCGCCGACATGATGCCTATCCCGATCCACCGGTTCGAGCCGGTCGCCGGACTCGTGTTCGCTGCCCTTCTGCTGGTGTACCTGACACCGACGCTGGTCGCAGTCAGCCGCGACGAGCCTCGGTCCGGTCAGATCGCCCGCGTCAATCTCCTATACGGCTGGACCTTCGTCGGCTGGGTGGTCGCGTTGACGATGGCGCTGTCACGCCGGGTGAGCCGATGACGGTGGCCGACGAGCAGCCTCGGACACGGGTGCTGTTGTCCCCGGAACAGCCGCCGCCGAACAGCCACCGTCGTCGGCCCGCAATCCGGACCCTCACCTCGGCAGGGCTGGTGGGCCTGCTGATCGTCGGCGGCTACGCCGTCGGCCACCGCAGCACGTCCGACGCGCCGACGTGGCGGCCATCCGCGGCGCCGACCTCGCCGACAACCGACTCGCCGGCCGTTGAAGCAAGGCAGGCGTTCCGCGCCGGCGTCCCGGTGGGCTACGCCAACACCGCGTCCGGCGCGCAGTCGGCGGCCACCAACTACACGGTCGCGTACGGGTCGGCGGCCATGTTCGACCCGTCCCGAAGGCACGCGATCGTCGCGGCTATCGCCGACCCGGTCACCGAACAGTCGCTGCAAACGCAACTGGATGCGTCGTTCGCGGCGGTGATGGCTAGCTTCGGGCTGGACAGCTCAGGCCACCCCCCGACCGGCCTTACCTTCGTCGACCGCACGCTTCCGGTTGGCGTCCACCTGCTCCGGTTGGCTGGCGGTGCGGCGCAGGTGGAGGTGTGGACCGCCGGGCTTATCGGCCTGGCCGGCGCGAAGTCGACCAAGCCAGTCGCAGAGGCTTGGTCCACGGCCACCATCTCCCTGCGGTGGACCGGCGGGGACTGGAAGTGGGTCAGCTTCACTCAGCACGACGGCCCCACACCAGTGTCCGGCCTGCAGGCACCGTCCGGAGCTGACCGGATCGCGCAGGCCGTGAGGGACTTCGCGGGTCTTCGCTATGCCAGATGATCCTTGCGTCATCCTGATCGGTCCCGCCAAGGTCGCTTGCGAGGCGGCGCGAAACCTCGGCGGCACGGTCGCGGGCGCCGTGTCCTTCGCCAGCGACCCCCTCAGCGCCATCAGCAAGGCCTGCGCGGAGGCCGCCACCTGGATGATCAGCAAGCTCGCCGAAGCGGTAACCGCTCTGACTCAGGTCGACTTCACCAACCCTGGCTTCATCAAGGAGTACGCCGTCGTCTTCGGGGCGTCCACGTTTCTCACGCTGATCTTGTGGTTGCTCGCCGTCGCCAAGCGTGCTGTGCGGGGCGTGCCAGTCGGACAAGCAGTCGGCGAGGCGGCCGGCTTCCTCTGGCTCGCCGTTGCCGCGTCCGCGTTCACGCCACTGGCTCTCGCGCTGCTCGTTGCGTTGACGGACACGCTGACCAGCGGTCTGGTCGCCGGAACCGGCGCTGACACGACTCGGTTCCTTACCGGGTTCAGTCGTGGGTTGGGTGGCTCCATTGGCGGCGGCAGCGTCGTACTGATTGTCGTCGCTCTGCTCGCTCCCGCCGCGTCAGTCATCCTCTACGTCGAACTGCTCATCCGCGCGGCCATGCTGTATGTCGGCGCGGTCATCGGATGTGCCGTCTACTCCGGCCTGGTGGACAAGTCCCTGTGGCGGCACGTACGCCGGTGGGCAGGAGTGATGCTCGCCATCGACCTGTCGAAGCCGGTCATCATCATCGTGCTCAGCCTCGCTGCTGCCGTCATGGCCCAAGGC
>JBPCOB010000168.1:0-5461 GCA_051000715.1 Mycobacteriales bacterium | reverse complement strand
GATGATCCGGGAGGGACGCATCCGCAGCGCCTCCTTGATCAGTCGCCGCAGCTGAATTTCCCCGGTCCCTTCCAGGTTGGGTTGCCGGGTCTGCAGCGCGACCACATCAGGAAGGTCCACCTGGAGCACGAACGTCGCGCTATTACGTTAGTGTGGGGGGCGTGCGGAATGCTGGCGTTTACGTGCGGACCAGCCATGACCCGACCGGCGCACGCCTCGGGGTGAAACGCCAGAGCGAGGACTGTCATCAACGCGCCGACGCCCTCGGCTGGCACGTCGCAGCCGTCTACGAGGACAACGACGTGTCGGCGTCCACCGGGGCGACCCGCCCGGCTTACAAGCGGATGCTCGGCGACATCGCCGCCGGCCGCATCACCGCCGTGGTCGTCTGGGACCTGGACCGGCTGACCCGCCGACCCATTGAGGTCGAGGATTTCATCGGCCTGGCGGACCGGCATGGCGTCGCTCTTGCAAGCATCGGCGGGGACTGCGACCTCAGTACGGACAACGGGCGGATGTTCGCCAGGATCAAAGGCGCGGTTGCCCGGGCGGAGATCGAGCGGAAGTCCGCCCGGCAGAAGCGCGCCAACCTGCAGCGCGCCCAGGCTGGCCGTCCGTCCGCGGGGCGCCGCCCGTTCGGGTACAGCGGGGACCGCATGGCCGTCGTCGAGGGAGAGGCCGCCGAAGTCCGAAAGGCCGCGGCCGCACTGGTCGCCGGGTCCAGCCTCCGCGGAATCGTCGCCGACATGACCCGGCGGGGTGTCCGGACGACGTTGGGCGGCCCATGGCAGTCGACACAGTTGCGCCGCGTCCTGTCGAACCCGCGTTACGCCGGGCTGCTGGTCTACCGGGGCGAGGTTCTCGGCAAGGGCACGTGGCCGGCGATCGTCGACGAGGACACGTTTTACGCGGCCCGGGCGATGCTGTCGGATCCGGCGCGCCGACGGGCGGGGCCTCCCCGCCAGCACATGCTGTCAGGGATCGCCCGCTGTGCTGTCTGCGGCGGGCGACTGTTCGGCGTCTCGGAGAAAGGCAAGGGGACGCTGTACCGATGCGAGTCCCGCCGGCACGTCCAGGCCAAGGCGGCGCCGGTGGACGCCCTGGTACTCGCGGTTATCACCCGGCGGCTGTCCCGCCCGGATGCGATCGGCCTGCTGGCCGCGCCGGAGCGGACCGGTGAGGCGACCGGGCTGCGCGACGAGGATATGCGGGTGCGGGAAAGGCTGGACGGGCTGGCCGAGGCGTTCGCCGCCGCTGAGATCGACCGGCGGCAGCTCGCCGCGGGGTCGGCGCGGAGTAATCGCCGCCTCGATGAGATCGCCCGCGCACTGGCAGACCTGTCGCACAGTCCGGTGCTGACCGGGCTGGCGACTGCTGTTGACGTCGAGGAGGAAATACAGGCCATGTACACCGACGACCTCGACCGTCTGCGCGCCGTGATTGCCTACCTTGTCGACGTCACTTTGCACCCGGCTGGCCGGGGGGCTCGGACTTTCCGGCCGGAGTCCGTGCGGATCACCTGGAAAGGCGGGAAGTGAGCGACGACCTCGGCGGGGTGCTCTCCGCGAGACTGCAACAGTCCGCGCTGCTGCTCGCCGCCTACGAGGCCGCAGACCCTGCGACCCTGCGGCGCGTCGAGCTGGCCGAGTACCGGTGTCGGTTGAAACGGTGCCTGCTGCTGTTCTGCTGGCAGGCCCCCGGCGCCCGGCTGGTGTACCTGCCCGGGTACAAGCTGTCCAGGCTGCGCAACGAGCGAGACAGCGTCCCGAGTGCGCGCGCGGCGCGGACCAGCGATGGTGACCGTCACTGGAATGCCCGCGTAGTCGTCCTCGACGAGCTGGTGGGCTGGGGGCCATCGGCCGGGCTGCCCCTTGCCTGCGATCATGTGAGCGAGATGGTGCCTGTCCCGGACCTGTTCGCGGCCGTCGAGGGCACTATCCCCGGCCAACCTGTTCGGCGTGTCGTGCCGTCCTAGACCGCACCCGGCCCGCTATCATTGACACCACAAGTGTCGCCCGCCATGGATATGGCTAACCGGACTGAGTAAGGGCATCCGGGGACCGGAAGGTCTCGCATGCCCGCGAAAAGTCCGACCATGCGGTATCTGTCTGCGCGCGCCGGTGGTGCTGCCAAGGCAGGGAAGCCCGAAGCGATCGCCGAGAGCCGGCGTGACCTCGCGGCCGAGCGGATCGCCTGCTACATCGAGAGGGTGGTCGCCGCCGCACCACCGTTGACCGCCGAGCAGCAAACCCGCCTCGCCGCCCTGCTCCGGCCCGGTGCCGCATGAATGGGGGGCGCGGCCCGAAGGCCGCCACCGCCACCACGGCCGCCACAGCCACCGACAGCATACCGAATCAAGTGCGGAAAGCCTGGGAGCAACCCACCCTCGGCGAGGCCGCCCGCGAGGAAGGGATCGCCAGGGCTGAGGCCGGCACAGACTCATGGTGGCGTGACTGCTGCGACCGTGGGATCGCCGAACTGGCAGCCCGCGGGGTCGTGTTCCAGGCCGCGGACCTGCAGGACATGGGTGTCCCGGACCCCGATCATCCGAACCGCTGGGGTCCGCGTCTGCTGGCGGCGGCCCGCGCCGGGGTGATCGTCCCGGTCGGCTATGGACCGTCCCGGCGTCCGTCGACCGCCTGCAGCGCCGTCCGGCTCTGGCGCGGACGGTCGGTGGCGTCGTGACCGCCCGGCAGAGGTCGTTCCTCGACCTGGACGACGACCCGGGATGGCGTCGGAACGCGAACGCTGCCGCCCGGCGTGCTGACGCCGCCCGCCGGCTCCCCCCCTACGTGGATCGGCCCACCGGCGACGAGCTGGTCGACCGGGACCCCCTCGCCGCGCTAACCCGCCGGACGCTGACTGTGGAGGTCGGCCGGCGCACCGCATGGCTTACCGGCGCCGGCGTGGTCGGACTGCTCGACCGGACCGGTTCACCGCGGCAGTGGGACCACCTGCGCCGGCAGTGGATGTGCCCGGTGGACCGTGCCAGCGACGTCCTGGCCCTGGCCGAGCACGCTGACCGGCGGCCCACCATCGTCGTGGACGTGGACCGGTGAGCCGCCGGGTGCGCCGGGTGCCGTGGCGGGACGCCGTCGCGTCGGCTGCATTCCCGGCCGAGTTGCGCGTCGTCCGGGGCACCCTGCTGTGCCTTGCCCCGCTGATGACACCTGACGGCATCTTGGACAAGCAGCGGCTCAGGCTGGCCGACGCGGCGGGGGTGCCGGCCCGCACCCTTGACAGGCACGTGTCCAGAGCGGTTGCCGCGGGCTGGCTAGACCACGTCATCGCTGGCGGGAATGGCAGGAACGGGGTGTACCGGGCGTCGATCCCGGCTGACGAGTTGTGCGCCACTTATGGCGCACAACTAGTGGAGTTGTGCGCCATCCACTCGTGTGCAACTCCGCAGAGTTGTGCGCCACCTAGTGGCGAGCTAATAAAGAGAGAGCGTGAGCGGAGCGAGCACGTCGCCTGTAACAGCAACCGCGAACAACGAGACGACCACGATGCCGGTCGCGGTCCTGCCGGACCACCAACAGACCGCACCAACGAGGAGACAGGAGACCCTCTCCTCTCGGTGCGCCGTTCAGTCCCGATCCAACAAGTCGCAGGCGGCAACTACAGGAAGTCAGACGGTGCTCGCGTTCGAATCTCGACTTACGAGCAGCCGGCGTGGTCGCGATGACCGCACATGACCGGGGGGAACCGGTGGACTGCGTTCAACTGGGCGCGGGACTTTGGCTGGCCTGGGTGATCTACCAGGACCGGCCGGGCCTGGCCGTGGCTGATGGACACGACCGTGGAGGACGCGGCGTCCACCGGGTGCCGCTGTCGGTACTGCTGCCCGCATGAGCAGAACGGGCGCCTGCCAAACCGTTTCCGGCCGACGCTACCGCCGACCCATTCACCCGCGGCCGGCGTCACCGATGAGTAACCCCCTGACCCGGGCCGGGCGGTCCGCAATGACCGGCACCGCCCGCCCCGTCACCCTCGCCGATGCTGTGGCCGCAGAGCTGACGGGCCGGCAAGCCCGCGTCCAGCAGCTTGCCCAAACCCTGGCCGATGCCCCCGCTGACCCCGGCCTGACCCATGCGGAAATGGTCCGCGAGCTTCACATTCTCGACCTGCGCTATGCCCTGACCGACACTCTGCCGTTCAACCCCGACGATCAAGGAGAGCACTGATATGCCGTACACGAAGCCAAGCGACCAGGCGATGGCCGCCGCCGAGCAGATCCGGCAGGACGCCGACACCCGGATCTCCAAAATTCGGCAGCAAACCAGAATCAAGCCGGAGGTAATCCGCGCCGCCGTTGCGCGCGTCCACCAGACGTCACAACGGCAGATGGCCGACCTGCAGGCTAGTGCCGCCCAGCAGTCCGCCGCCGAGCAGCGCCGGCTCACCGCTAAGGCGTTCGGCATCGACGACATCGCCGACCATGCCGTCGACCGGGCCACCCTGGCGGTCGGCTATCGCGACGCAATGGACCGGGTCGCCGGGCTGGAAACCGTGAGGGAAGCCGAGGAGATGTTGAATCGGGCCGAGGCGACCGGGGATGAGTTGCTCGCCAGGGCCATCGCCCAGCGGGCCTTCACACAGCGGCAGGTCGACACGTCATGGCAGGAGCCGCTCAACTCGTACCTTGCCACCCGCCCGCACGCCGACGAGGCGATAAGCGCCTTGCTAGACGCTGCGCCCCGCACTCCGCAGATCGGTCACCTGCTGGCCTTCGCGCTACCGGAGCCTGACGAGCTGCGCGGTCTACGGCCCGACCAGGTCATGGCGCTCACCGAGGCATACCCCGAGGTCGGCTGACCACGTCCGGCCGGGCGTCAAGCCCGCCCGCCCAAGAAACAGCGGGAGGTATGGCCGCACACCATGGCCGCTGCCAGCGCCCGGCCGGCGCACCATCCCACTTGGAGGGAACATGACTGCTACCGCACCCCGGGTCCCGCCCGGTGTCCGCCCAGCTGGCGCCCGCGTCTGGCGGGCCATTGTGGCCGACTACGAGCTAGACCCGCACGAGCTGTCCCTACTCACGCAGGTGGTGCGCACCATCGACACGTTGGAGGACCTGGCCGCCCTGGTCGACAAGCAGGGGCCACTCATCGAAGGCCGGGCCAACCCGGCCCTCGTCGAGGCCCGCATGCAAAGGATCGTCCTGTCCCGGCTCCTCGCCACCCTGCGCGTCCCGCTCGGCGACGAGACAGACGGACGGCCCCAACGCCGCGGTGCTGCCCGCGGTGCATACGGGCTGCGCTCCGCATGAGGCGCCGCACACCCCGCGACGACACGCCCTGCCCTGACGCCCTGCTCGACCTCCGCCTCGACGACTGGCACCCCGACGACCTCGCCGCATCGATAGCGGAGTGGAGCGCGGCACGGCAGCAGTGGGCCACCGACCACCCAGACAGCCGACGGCTCGGCGGGCACGTCAACCGCATCCGCTACCAGCGCCACA
>JBPCOB010000167.1:0-17035 GCA_051000715.1 Mycobacteriales bacterium | reverse complement strand
GGTCAGTCGATCTTGTAGAGTTCCCTGGTGGCCGCACCCGGAAAGCTCCACGGAACCGTCGCGCTCGTGACCGGAGCCTCCAGCGGCATCGGCGAGGCCACGGCGCGCGAGCTCGCGACGCACGGAGCTGCCGTGGCCCTGATAGCTCGGCGTGGTGATCGTCTCACGGCACTCGAGAAGGAGATCCGTACCGCTGGTGGCACGGCTCTGGCGATCGAGGCCGACGTCACGCAGCGCTCCCAGGCGGACGCGGGCGTCCAACGGACAGTGAACGAGCTGGGGCGCCTCGACGTACTCGTCAACAATGCCGGTGTGATGCTGCTCGGGCCGATCATCGACGCTCCGATGGAGGAGTGGGAGCGCATGGTGCAGGTCAACGTGCTCGGGCTGCTGTACTGCGCGAAGGCGGCGCTGCCGCACCTGCTCGACGCCGCCGAGCGCGAGCCGCGCCGGACCGCCGACCTGGTGAACGTCTCCTCGGTGGCAGGCCGTCAGGTTCGGTTGGGCAGCGGCGTGTACAACGCGACGAAGCACGCCGTGGGCGCGTTCAGCGAGTCACTGCGCCAGGAGGTCACCGGCCGGCACCTGCGCGTCTCGCTTGTCGAGCCCGGAGCGGTGGACACCGAGCTGGCCGGCCACAACCGGCCGGAGATCCGAGAAGGCATGGCCAAGCGCTTCGCCGACGTGGAACGACTCGAGTCCCGCGACGTCGCCGACGCGATCGCCTACATCGTCACCCGCCCCCGACATGTCGCGGTCAACGAGATCCTGGTTCGACCCACCGAGCAGCAGCAGTGAGCCGGCTCCGGCACTGTTGGGAGAGGCGGCCGGCGATACTGGCACGGCGATGATCGGACGCATCCCCATCCTCGACGTGGGTCCGGTCGTGTCCTGCGGCCGCTGGCCGGCTCGTGCCGTGATCGGGGAGACGTTGCCGGTGCGGGCGACCGTCTTCCGGGAAGGCCACGACGCGGTCGCCGCCAACGTCGTCCTGCGGGACCCCCGGGGCCGGCAGGGCGGCTGGCTGCGGATGCGGCCGCTGGCCCCCGGCACCGACCGATGGGAGGCCGAGTTCACCCCGACCGCCACCGGTCGCTGGTCGTTCCTGGTGGAGGCGTGGAGCGATCCCCTCAGCACCTGGCGGCACGACGCGGCGGTCAAGATCGAGGCTGGCGTCGACGTGGAGCTGATGCTCGAGGAGGGCGCGCAGCTCTACTCGCGGGCGGCCGACGGCATGCCCCGGGGTAGCCGAGCCGCGGTGCACAAGGCGGTGAGCGGCCTTCGGGATAGCGACCGGGCGCCGCTGGACCGGCTCTCCCCCGCGCTCGACCCGCACCTGGTCGCGGCCATGGACTCGCATCCCGTCCGGGACCTGGTCACGAGCTCGGAGACCTACGAGATCCGGGTGGAGCGTGAGCGCGCGCTCTTCGGCTCCTGGTACGAGTTCTTCCCGCGCTCCGAAGGCGCCGCACCGGACGACCAGGGGGTCCTGCGGTCCGGCACCTTCCGGACTGCCATGGACCGGCTGCCCGGGATCGCGGGAATGGGGTTCGACGTCGTCTACCTGCCGCCGATCCACCCGATCGGCCGGACCGGCCGGAAGGGGCCGAACAACACCCTTGCCCCCGGCCCGGACGACCCTGGTGTGCCCTGGGCGATCGGCTCCGACGAGGGCGGGCACGACGCCGTACACCCGGAGCTGGGCACGCTCGAGGATTTCGACGCCTTTGTCGCCGCAACCCGCGAGCTCGGCATGGAGGTCGCGCTAGACCTCGCCCTGCAGGCATCGCCGGACCATCCCTGGGCCCGCGAGCACCCCGAGTGGTTCAAGATCCGCGCCGATGGGTCCATCGCCTACGCCGAGAACCCCCCGAAGAAGTACCAGGACATCTACCCGATGTCCTTCGACACCGACCCGCAGGGGCTCTATGCCGAGGTGCTGCGGATCGTGCGGCACTGGATGGCGCACGGCGTACGGATCTTCCGGGTGGACAACCCGCACACCAAGCCGGTGCCGTTCTGGGAGTGGTTGCTCGGAGAGGTACGCCGCACCGACCCGGACGTCATCTTCCTGGCGGAGGCCTTCACCCGGCCGGCGATGATGCACCTGCTGGCAAAGATCGGCTTCCAGCAGTCCTACACCTACTTTACCTGGCGCAACGACAAGGTCGAGCTGGAGGAGTACCTGCGGGAGCTGGCCGGCCCCGCGGCCGACTACATGCGGCCGAACTTCTTCGTCAACACCCCCGACATCCTGTCCGCCTACCTGCAGTACGGCGGCCGGCCGGCGTTCAAGATAAGAGCCGTGCTGGCAGCGACCCTCTCACCGGCCTGGGGCGTCTACGCCGGCTACGAGCACTTCGAGCACGTGGCGCTGCGGCCGGGCAGCGAGGAGTACCTGGACTCGGAGAAGTACCAGCTCTGCCCGCGGGACTGGTCGCAGCCGGAGCGGACGCTCGCGCCGTACATCGCCGCACTGAACCGGCTTCGCCGAGAGCACCGGGCTCTGCAGCGGCTACGCAACCTGCGGTTCCATCGGACCGACTCCGCCGAGGTGACGGCCTACTCGAAGCGCGAGGGCGACGACGCCGTGCTGGTGGTCGTCAACCTGGACCCGCACTCCACCCGAGAGACCATGGTGCACCTCGACCTGCCGGCGCTCGGGCACGACCGGGGCGACCGCTTTCCCGTGCACGACGAGGTCACCGGCGCCACCTACACCTGGGGGCAGTCCAACTACGTGCGACTGGACCCGCACGTGGACCCGGCGCACATCTTCACGCTGGCTGCGGAACGCTCGTGACAGAGCCGGTCGCCAGCGGCTTCCTGCCCTCCGCCCCGAGGGATCCGCACTGGTACAAGCGCGCGGTCTTCTATGAGGTGCTCGTCCGCGGCTTCGCCGACAGCAACGGTGACGGCACCGGCGACCTGCGCGGGCTGACGGCGAAGCTGGACTATCTGCAGTGGCTCGGCATCGACTGCGTCTGGCTGCTGCCGATCTACGCGAGCCCGTTGCGCGACGGTGGCTACGACATCAGCGACTTCATGTCGGTGCTGCCCGAGTTCGGCGACCTCGGCGACTTCGTCCTGCTGGTCGACGCCGCCCACGCCAGGGGCATGCGCGTCATCGCCGACGTGGTCATCAACCACACCTCGGACGCCCACCCGTGGTTCCAGGCTTCGCGGAGTGACCCGACCGGTCCCTTCGGGAACTATTACGTGTGGTCGGACACCGACGACCGCTACCGGGACGCCCGGGTCATCTTCGTCGACACGGAGACGTCCAACTGGAATTGGGACCCGGTCCGCCAGCAGTACTACTGGCACCGGTTCTTCCGCCACCAGCCGGATCTCAACTACGAGAACCCGGCCGTGCAGGACGCCGTACTGGAAGTGCTGCGGTTCTGGCTCGACCTGGGCATCGACGGCTTCCGGCTCGACGCGGTGCCCTACCTCTACGAGGCCGAAGGCACCAACTGCGAGAACCTGCCGGCAACGCACGCCTACCTCAAGCGGCTGCGGCGGGAAGTGGACGCGATCTACCCCGACCGGGTGCTGCTCGCGGAGGCGAACCAGTGGCCGACCGACGTCGTCGAGTACTTCGGCGACGACGACGAGTGCCACATGGCCTTCCACTTCCCGCTGATGCCGAGGATCTTCATGGCGGTACGCCGGGAGTCCCGGTACCCGATCGCGGAGATCCTCGCCAACACCCCGCAGATCCCGCCGAACTGCCAGTGGGGGACCTTCCTGCGCAACCACGACGAGCTGACCCTCGAGATGGTCACCGACGAAGAGCGCGACTACATGTACGCCGAATACGTCACCGACCCCCGGATGAAGGCCAACGTCGGCATCCGCCGCCGGCTGGCGCCGCTGCTGGAGAACTCGCGTCGCCAGATCGAGCTGTTCACCGGCCTGCTGCTGTCGCTGCCCGGCTCACCGGTCCTCTACTACGGCGACGAGATCGGCATGGGCGACAACATCTACCTGGGCGACCGCGACGGCGTACGCACCCCGATGCAGTGGTCGCCCGACCGCAACGCCGGCTTCTCGAGCTGCGACCCGCACCGGCTCTACCTGCCGCTGCTGATGGACCCGATCTACGGGTACCAGGCGCTCAACGTCGAGGCGGAGACCCGGCAGGCGTCCTCGCTCCTGCACTGGACCCGGCGGATGATCGAGGTACGCAAGCGCCATCCGACCTTCGGCCAGGGCAGCTACAGCGAGCTGGCGGCATCCAACCCGAGCGTGCTGGCCTTCGTGCGGGAGTTCGGCGACGACATCGTGATGTGCGTGAACAACCTGTCCCGCTTCCACCAGCCGGTCGAGCTCGACCTGCGCCGGTTCGAGGGCTGTACGCCGGTGGAGCTCTCCGGTGGCGTGCACTTCCCCCGGATCGGTGAGCTCCCGTACCTGCTCACCGTCACCGGGCACGGCTTCTTCTGGTTCCAGATCACGTCGTTCGAGGAGTAGGGATGCCCCTCGACCTCGACGGGGTCGCCGCGCTGCTCCCCGACTGGCTCCCCCGCCAGCGCTGGTACGCCGGCAAGGGCCGCCGCGTCGAGGCCTACGACGTCGCCCCGCTGGCCGCGCTGATCACCGGCGAACCGGCGCTCTACGACGCGGTCGGCCGGGTCTCCTACGCCGACGGTGAGCAGGACCACTACCAGCTGCTGCTGAGCGTCCGGTCGGAACCGGGCGAACGGCTCGAGCACGCGCTGCTGGGCCAGGTGGCCGACGGATGGCTCTACGACGCAGCGCACGACTCCGGGGTGACCGGCGACCTGCTGCGCCGGCTCGCCGAGCCGGACGACGCCGACGAGCTGGCCTTTCACCGGATCTCGGCCGAGCCGCTGAAGACGGGGTTGACCAGCCTGGTGATGCCGGTCGAGCAGTCCAACACCTCGCTCACCTACGGCGACGCCTACGTGCTCAAGCTGTTCCGCCGGCTGGCACCCGGGGTCAACCCCGAGCTCGAGGTGACGCGGGCCCTCTCCGAGCTCGGCTCGCGCCACGTCGTACCGCCGCTCGCCTGGATGGACAGCAGGCTCTATGGCGAGGCGGTGACCCTCGGCCTGCTGCAGCCCTACCTGCCCTCGGCCACGGACGGCTGGGCGATGGCGACCACCAGCGTGCGCGACCTCTACGCGGAGGCCGACCTGCACGCGGACGAGGTGGGCGGGGACTTCTCCGGCGAGGCGCTCCGGCTGGGGCGGGCAACCGCTCGGGTGCACGCCGACCTGGCCTGGGCGCTGCCCACCTCGACCGCGGGGAAAGCCGAGCTGCGTCAGCTGTCGCTGCGGATGCGCGAGCGGCTCACCGCCGCGCTGCCCGTCGTACCGGAGCTCGAGAAGTACGCCGAGCCGCTCGAGGCGGCCTTCGCGGAGGTGGCCGCGGAGAGCGGGCCGGTGCCGTTGCAGCGCATCCACGGCGACTACCACCTCGGCCAGGTGCTCCGAACCGACGCCGGCTGGGTGCTGCTGGACTTCGAGGGCGAGCCGGCCAAGCCGCTGGCCGAGCGGCGGGCTCCGGCCAGCCCGCTCCGCGACGTCGCCAGCATGCTGCGCTCCTTCGACTACGCCGCCCGCCACCTGCTCGCCGAGCGACCGCGCGAGGGCCACCTCGGTTACCGGGCGAACGAGTGGTCGGTGCGCAACCGTGAGGCGTTCCTCGCCGGCTATGTGGAAGGCGGCCGGCCCGACCCCAGGGACTCGCCGGTGCTGCTGCAGGCATTCGAACTCGACAAGGCGGTTTACGAGGTGGTTTACGAGGCTCGGCACCGCCCGACCTGGCTGCCGATCCCGCTCGGCTCGATCGAGCGGCTGGTCGCGGGCTGACTCCTGTCGCCGTGGCTATTGCCTGCGCAGCTCGTCGAGCAGGGTCCGGTCGACGGACCGGCTTCGACCGTAGCGGCAGAGCCGTTGCACACCGGTGTCGGACTCGACCAATACCGCGCCAGCGCGCGTGATGTCGTAGGCGGGCGTGCTCTGGCCGGCCGCTCTGGTCGGCGCGCCGTGCGCGCGAAGGAACAGGACCAGCTGCTCTCCGGCGGTTGGCGTCCCCTCGGCTTGGGTCGGCCAGACGGCGACCTCTTCACCCACGGCGGCTGCGCCGTGCAACGCTGCGATGGGTACGACGATCAAGCCGGTCGTGGTGGTGGTTCCGTCGGTGAGGTTGGCTTCGGATCGGAATCGGGCCTGCGTCACCACGGCAGCGTCCTTGGACAAGTCGGCAAGCTCCGTCGCCGTCGGGACCGAACAGCCGTCCAACGAGGTCTCACCGCCGGTACACGCCACCATCGCGGCTGTCGCCGCCACCGCTACCAGAGTGACCATCGCGAACTTCGATGACGCAGGCGACATCTCCGTTAGGTACGTAGTGCCCAGTAGGGCCCGTCGTTGGCAGCCAAGATGGGGTTCAGCGGTTTGTTCTCCGTATCAGTTGTGTGGTAGCTCATCAGCGCCCAACCGGAAGAGTTCCGCCCGGTAACCATCATCGTGTGGTCCGGTCTTGATGAGTAGCCGTAGCCGTCGACTTCCATTTGTCCAACGTCGGCATAAGCGAGGTCCGTCATGTAGCTGAGAGCGGTCCCTCGCCGCCCGTAACTATAGGCGAAGAGAGTCCAGTTGTACGCAGCGCCCCACGTGTACGAGTGCACGGGACTGCAGGAGCTGCATCGCCAGTACCAGACGTTGAAGTCATCGTGGTTCCACGTCACCGAGGGGTAGCTCTGCGCACCCTCTTCGGCCCACGCTCTCCACGGGGGTCCAACCGATCGCACCGCGTCGTACTCGGACTACGGCAAGGCCAAAGGTACTCCGGGCAGAGCGCGTGTCAACCGCTCGTAGTCGCCTGCGTACCATGAGGTGGCTGCCGACGCCCCCCCGGCCCCGATCAAACGGCTGGGCGGCTGAGTGCAGGAAACGCGCTCGTCATCGAGCGTCACAGCAAGCCGACCGGGTTCCTTCGACTACGCGCCCAGCACCTGTGCGGCGAGCGCCCGCACGAGGGACACCTTTCGCCGATCCCGCTGACGCCTTGGCAGGCGGACGCCGATGTGCACTGGTTGGTCTTGTACTTGTGGAACAGGGCCTGACCGCCGGAACCCAGGTTGAACGCCCCCCACACAAGCGCTGGCGGCCCATGCTTGGCGTTGGCGAAGTAGAAGCAGAACACGCCCCGGACGGGTTCCGATCTTCGCCTGCTGCTCGGTCCCTTACTGCACCGCGGCCACTCCCAGAGCCTGGCCGGCCTCCTCGCGGCTGACCAGCCCGCACCCCCCGCCACCGCTCCTGATGGTCGCGGAGGGGGTCGCCTCGGACGCGGCAGTTGGCAGCGCAGGCGCGCTCGGCGAGCTGAACTTGCCGCCGGCTGTGGCCGCAGTGTTCGACTTCTTGCCACCGCAACCCCCCGCTGCTGCGGCGACCGCCACCGTCACTGCGGCCACAGCCAGGAACCTGGATGTCGACCTCATGGCGTTTGCTCTCTTTGAGGGAGGCGGCTCGTGGAGCCGGTACGGAGCTCCCCGGGAGGCCGCCCGCCGGCCAGAACCGCTCGGCCAGCTAGAGCTCTCTCAGCGCACTCCCTTCGACAATCCCGATCTTGGCGCAGCAGAGGGCGTGAGGAATCAGTGGTTTCCCTACATCAGACCGGCGTCCTACGGCGACGTACCGCTTACTTCACGCGCTGGGCGGCGATCCGGGCCAGGCTCAGCATGGTGACGTCCGGCATGTCCGTCGAGCCGCTTCGGCCGTCAATGGTGAAGCAGCCGCCGGCCACCGTGATCTGGACATTGCCGCCCCCCTTGACCAGCATGCCGCCGTCGCCGATGTCATCGATTCGCTGCTGCACGCCGCCGAAGATGTTGTTCTTGAGCGCGAGGTAGAGCAGCTTGCAGAAGAGCGGCGAAGTGTCTACCGACAGGTTTCCGGGAGTACCGTCGCCGAAGTAGTTGCACACGCTCGCCCCGCGGACGGTGCTCTCGAGATGCTTGACGGGGCCGCCAACAGCCTGGGCCGCCTCGGCCTGCGTGACCAGCGTGCACGGGTCGACAGCAAGCGGCTTCGGGCTCTCGAGACTTGTTGCTTTCTGGCCGCCTGCTTTCTGGCCGCCTCCGGCTTGCGTCGTCTTGGCGCTGGAAACCACCACCGGTCCCGCCGTTTCCAGCAGACTTCGTCCCACCGCTGCCGCAGCCGACGAGTGCCAGCGCCAAGGCCGTCGTCGCCGCCAAGCCCGCGGTTCGCACAGCTTTCATCGTGTTCTCCCTGGCTTGCTCGGACTCCACCTGCTGCGCGCACACGCGTTCCTCCGGTGAGCCCGCGGCGAGAACATCGTGTTGCGGCGAGCCGGCGAAGGAATCAGGGGTTTCCCTACATCAGGCAGCGGCCCAGGAGGCTTGATCGCTGCGGAGGCCAACGTCTTCGACCTGCCGACGATCGAGACGCTGACACCCGCTGAAGTGCGATGCTGACGGGGTGAGCGAGCGCCGCTGTGGCTAGCTTGGTACGCCGAAGTGGCCCGCAGGCTCGTCCGCACCTCGCCACAGCCACGGTCGGAGCATGAAATCGCGGCCGGAGCGGCGAGCCGTACGCCGTCCGATGCCGGTCACGCCCGAGGAGCTGGACCGGCTGCTCGGGGGGGGCCACGCCGACCCGCACGCCATCCTTGGGGGGCATGCCTACGACGGCGCGGTCACGGTGCGGGTGCTGCGGCCGGAGGCGGAGGCGGTCACCGTGGTGACCGGCACCGGGCGGTTTCCGCTGGGGCACGATCGGGGCGGGGTCTTCGTCGGCGTACTGCCCGTCGAGCAGGTGCCGGACTACCGGCTGGACGTCGTCTACGGCGGCGGCACCGTCCCGGCCGACGACCCGTACCACTACCTGCCGACGCTCGGCGAGGTGGACCTGCAGCTGATCGTCGAGGGCCGGCACGAGGAGCTGTGGCGGGTACTGGGCGCGCACGTCCGCGACTACCGGACGGCGATCGGTCCGGTGCGCGGGGTGTCGTTCGCGGTCTGGGCGCCCAGTGCCCGCGGCGTGCGGATCGCCGGGGACTTCAACGCCTGGGACGGCCTGGCGCACCCAATGCGCTCGCTGGGCGGGAGCGGCGTGTGGGAGCTGTTCATCCCGGCCATCGGCGACGGCGTCCGCTACAAGTACGAGGTCCTCGGGGCAGACCGGCGCTGGCGGCTCAAGGCCGACCCGATGGCCTTCGCCACCGAGCGGCCGCCGGCCACCGCCTCGGTCGTGTTCACCCCGGCGTTCGAGTGGACCGACGCCGAGTGGCTGCAGCACCGGGCAGCCGCGGACTCGGCCACCGAGCCGATGACCATCTACGAGGTCCACCTCGGCTCATGGCGGCGCGGGCTGTCCTACCGGCAGCTGGCCGAGGAGCTGTCGCTGTACGTGCTCGGCCTCGGCTTCACCCACGTCGAGCTGCTGCCGGTGGCCGAGCACCCCTTCGGCGGCTCGTGGGGCTACCAGGTGTCGGCGTACTACGCGCCGACCGCACGGTTCGGCACCCCGGACGAGTTCCGCTACTTCGTCGACCATCTCCACAGCCGCGGTCTAGGCGTGATCGTGGACTGGGTGCCGGCACACTTCCCCAAGGACGCCTGGGCGCTGGGCCGTTTCGACGGGACTCCGCTCTACGAGCACGCCGACCCCCGGCGCGGCGAGCAACCCGACTGGGGTACGTACGTCTTCGACTTCGGCCGGCCGGAGGTGCGCAACTTCCTGGTCGCCAACGCGCTGTTCTGGCTCGAAGAGTTTCACGTCGACGGGCTGCGGGTCGACGCGGTCGCCTCGATGCTCTATCTGGACTACTCCCGACGCGACGGCGATTGGGCCCCGAACGCCTACGGCGGCCGGGAGAACCTCGACGCGGTGGCCTTCCTCCAGGAGATGACCGCCACGGTGGCCCGCCGAGCGCCCGGCGCGTTGACCATCGCCGAGGAGTCCACCGCCTGGCCGGGGGTCACCCGGCCCACCCATCTGGGCGGCCTCGGCTTCGACTTCAAGTGGAACATGGGCTGGATGCACGACTCGCTGGGCTACCTGGCCCGGCCGCCGGTCTACCGCAGCTTCCACCACTCCGAACTCACGTTCTCGATGGTGTACGCCTATTCCGAGCGCTTCATCCTGCCGATCAGCCACGACGAGGTGGTGCACGGCAAGGGGTCGCTGGTGCGCAAGATGCCCGGCGACCGCTGGCAGCAGCTGGCCAGCGTGCGGGCGCTGCTCGCCTACATGTGGGCGCATCCCGGCAAGACCCTGCTGTTCATGGGCTGCGAGTTCGCCCAGGAGACGGAGTGGGCCGAGTCGCGCTCACTCGACTGGTGGCTGCTCGACCTGCCTGACCACCGAGGCGTCCACGACCTCGTGCGCGATCTCAATGCGGCGTACGCCGGTCGCCCGGCTCTGTGGAGCCAGGACGCGGATCCGGCCGGATTCTCCTGGATCGACGCCAACGACGCCGCCAGCAACGTCTTCTCGTTCCTTCGCTGGGGAGCTGACGGCTCGGTCCTGGCCTGCGTGGCGAACTTCGCCGGCGTGCCGCACGAGGGCTACCGACTCGGGCTGCCGACCGAGGGCAGCTGGACCGAGGTGATCAACACCGATGCCGAGGCGTACGCCGGCAGCGGGGTCGGCAACCTCGGCGCGGTGACGGCGGTTGCGGAGCCGTGGCACGGCCGCCCCGCCTCGGCCCGACTGCGCCTCCCCCCGCTCGGCACGCTCTGGCTGGCCGGTCCGCCTACGGTAAAGCCGGCGACCCGGCGCAAGTCCCCTTCGTAGCCCGGCCGGCGGTAAGAACGGAGCGACGCCACCTTGATGCTCGAGTCGAACGGCTCGTGACCAGAGAATCCCGAGAGCTTCATGGCGCTGTCCCCATCAAGAATCCGGTCCTCGCCCTCATAGCCGGGAGATTGCCGCCAGGCGCTTCAGGTCGTCCAGCGGGGTGTCGCCGGCAACTCCATTCCGCTGTCCTATGGACAAGACGAGGCCGGTGTCTCCAACGCGGACCTTCAGGTTCCCGCCGCAGCACTGGTGGGCCTCGTCGCCGACGCCGCTGACTTCCTGAAAGTCAGACTCCGAGGCGTCTGCCTGGCGGGCTTGGGCAAGGACTGATGGCGCCGCCTTGTAGACCGCGATCAGGACCGCCGGTGCGTTCCCGGGTTGGAAGGCGTACGTGCAGTACGAGGCGGTGATGCCCGGAGCGGCGAGCAAAGACTTCTCCACGCCGGGCTGCACCGCCGTCTTCGCCAGTTGAGCAGCCTCCGCGGTGCTGATCAGGTGGCAAGCGCCTGGCCCTCCCCCGCCGCCCTGACCCTTGGTAGCGGGCGCGGTGGCGGCGGGCGAGCTCGCCGGCGCGCTTGCCGGGGTCGTCGAGGAACCGCCGGCCACGGTGCCGGACTTCTTGCCGCCACAGCCGCCCAGGCCTGCGGTCAGGGCCAGGACCACCGCGGCCATCACCGGAACCTTGTGCCTTGAGGTCATCATGATCTTTCTTCCCGAGACTTGCCAATCGGCCCGACTCAGCACGCCGCCTTGCGACCAAGGGTGCTCGCCGGCCCCGCTGGGGAATCGGGCGTTTCCTACATCAGTCGGTGCCATCGGGCACCTGAACCGGCGGGCTCGGTCGCCAACCGGCCCGCGACGCCGTCAGGCGAGCTGCTTCCAGCTGGTCCCGCCTTTGCAGAACCACAACCGTCCCGACTTGTCCACGAAGAAGTCGCCGCGGAGTCCATTCGTCGGATGCGCCAACGCCGGGGAGGCGACCAGCTGGAGCTGGGCCGGCTTGCCTTGGCCGACGAGGCCACGGCCGCTGGTGCTCAAGCCGAATACCCCGCGACCGCTGGCAGCGAACCCCACAACGGCATCGCCCGGCGTGCCGGCCGGCTTGTACCCGTAGACGGAGTTCCCCTTGCCCCGAGCGATGCCCAGCACCCCGTTGCCCGTACCGGTCGAGAGGGAGGTCGAATTCGACTCCCCGAACACACCGCTGCCGCTCCCCACAGTCGTGCCGTACAACGCGTTGAACGGGTTCGACGACTTCTGGATGCGCCCCATCACCGCATTGCTGTCGATTGATTCCCCGAACAGGCCCGGGCCGCCAGTCCCATCTCCGTACACCCCTGGTCCGGTCCCAGTGTTCTGTGCAAGCAACGTCCACGCATTAGAACTCGAGACGAGATTCGTGAGGTCGGCACCGGCGTCGTTCTGCGTGCCGTACTGCATCGTGCCGGTGGACGCCGCAGCAGGGCGGGCAGCCATCAGGCTGCCGGCAGCGCTCAGGCCGAGCCCCCCCGCGGCCACGGCGCCGGCGCGGACGAGCAGCTGCCGCCGGCTCACCGCACCGGGTGCTTCCCCCGGACCGCGCTCGGTGCCGCGGGCCGCCGCTCCCACACGGAGACGGCTGTTGTCATCCCGGAGGGCGGCCACCTCCTGCCGCAGCGCCCGCAGCTCCCGCAGCACCTGGTCGTTGTCCGTCATGGCGTCCTCCTCGCGATCGTCCTGGAAATACTCGAGCCCCCGGCTCTGGCCGGAGCGCATCGCATCGGTGGTCACCGCAGACCCCCTCTGCTGCGGTAACCGCGTCAACGGCTGCCGCCACAGCCAGGACCGGCGCTTCCGGCAGCGACCCTCGCCGGCCGCCTCCAGTGGAGCAAGCCCACACCCGCAGGCCAGAACGCTCGGCCAGGTACCGCTCCATTGCGCCGGCGCCTCCTCACGACGAACGCAACGGTGCCACGAGCACGCGGCCGAGGAATCGGGGGTTTCCCTACATCAGGACGGCGATTCGGCGTCGGAGTGTCCCGCGGGCTCGCGCATGGCGGCCCCGAGCTCGGCACGGGAGCGGATGCCCAGCTTCTGGTAGGCGCGCGCGAGGTTGGCCTCGACCGTCTTGGGGCTCACGAACAGCGCGCTGGCGACGTCACGGTTGGTTCGGCCGGTAGCCACCAGCTCGGCCACCCGGCGTTCGGTTTCGGTGAGCTCCAGTGGGGCGGCCGGGCGCAGGCCGACCCGACGCAGCTCTGCCCTGGTGAGCTGCGCCCAGGAGACGGCCCCCAGCGCCTCGAAGCGCAGCAAGGCGGTCTGCAGGGACTCGGCGGCCGCCCGCTTCGCGCGGCGACGGCGGTGGATCTGCCCGCTGACCAGGTGGGTGCGAGCCACCTCGAACGGAATCGGAAGGACTTCACAGTGCCGCAGCGCGGCGGCCAGGTGGTTCTCCGCAGAGTCGAGGTCACCGCGAGCCGCCGCGAGCAGACCTCGACACCGGCTCGAGGTGGCCGTGATCCAGGGGCGAGGCAGCGTCCGGCCCCGCTGCTCGAGCCGCGAGAGCAGGGCCTCGGCCCTGGCCAGGTCACCGATCGCGAGCACAGCTTCCACATGATCGGCGCCATGCCGGAACCGGAGCGGCTCGCGCATGCCGATCGCGGCGAGATGCTCCTCGATGAGGGAGAACCATCGGTCGGCGTCAACGGCACGGCCGGCCGAAAGGTCGACGAAGCCGAGTACGCCGCGCCACAGCGACACCATGGTGGAATCACCGGCGTCCTCCGCCGCCCGCAGCAGGGGAAGCGCGGTGGTCCGGGCAATGTCGAGCTGTCCTTCATGAGCATCGACGAGGGCCAACACGCGCAGTGCCCGCATGGCGTCCTGGCCGGTCTGCTCGGCAGACGCCGCCGCCTCTGCCGCATGTTCCCTGGCGGCAGACCAGTCACCTTCCCATAGTTCGAGCTCCGCCAGATGCGGCAGCACATCCGGCGGCGTGGATTCGTCGCCGACGTCGACCGCCTGACGCAGCATGCCGAGGAACCGCTCGCGGGCGAGCGGGAAGTCGTCGACGTACTTGGCCCAGAGGCCGGGGATCGAGCTCGTCTCATAGGACTGGCCGCGGGGTTCCAGGCGCAGCGCCTCGTCGAGCAGTGCCAGTCGAGGGGGGCGGCCGCTGAGGGCTTCGGCCCAGAAGTGCCCGAACAGCGCGAACGAGCGCAGTGCGGCGTCGTCCTGCTCGTCCAGCAACCGGACCGCCGCCTCCGCGTGGCGGGCCGCCTCAGGGATCTCCTCGCAGAAGGTGGCCAGCCGGCTGTGCACAGTGGCGCTCAGGACGCGGTCGCATGGCTCCCGCAGTGCCAACTCGCAGTAGGTGCGGGCGCCGGCCGGATCGCCGTCGAACCAGCAGATGGTTCCCAGCAGCAGTAGGCCGTTGGCTCGCACCGGCGAAGACGGTAAGGACTCGAGCGCATGCGTGATCAGCTCCCGGGCGGCCGCACTGTCGCCGGCCTCCAGCAGGTACTCCGCCACCGCCAGGCTGCGCCGACCCCGCCCTTCGCCGTCGCCCGGCGGCGTGAGCCGAAGCGACTGCTGCCCCAGCTCCGCCGCCACGTCGGGCGCACCCCGTCGGCGGGCGGTTTCCGCCGCACTCTCCAGAGCAGCAGCAGCCGTGTCGTCGGGCTCCGTGCTGCTGAGAGCCAGGTGCCGTGCGCGCTCCTCCGGGTCGGCGCTGATCGAAGACAGCCGCCGGTGCACCGCCGCGAGCTGCTCCGCTCCGGCGGCCGATCGCACCGCAGTAGTCAGCAGTGGATGGGTGAACCGCAGCCGACCGTCCTCGACGTCGACGACGTCAGCCACGATCGCCGGCTCCAGTGCCGCGCGCGCGTCGCCCGACACGCTCAGGAGCAGCTCGACCGTCGGCACCGCTGCAACCGCAGCCACCAGCAAGGTGGCCCGGGTCTCCATCGGTAGTGCCGCTATCCGGGCGGCTACCAGTTCGCGCAGCGTCTCCGGGACCGGCAGCGAGTCGCCGGACAGTATGGGTGCTCCAGCCTGCAACGCACGGGCGATCTCCAAGGCATAGAAGGGGTTCCCACCGGAGACCTGTGCGAGCTGGACGAGCGTCGGCCGGGGAAGGGGTCGGTCGAAGGCATCGTGCACCAGGTGGTGCAGCGCTCCAAGACTTAGCGGACCGACCAGCAGCTGGCGTTGGCGGTCCACCGGAAGCACGCGGTCCAGGCCCAGCGCCGGGGGCGGCGCCTGCTCGCTGCGCATCGAGGTCAGGATGCCGATGCGCTGGCCTTCGAGCCGCCGCAGGACGAACTCGAGGGCGCGCGCCGACGCCGGATCGAGCCACTGGAGATCGTCGACGGCCAGCAGGACCGGTGCGTCGGCCGCGACGGCACGTACCAGTGTGAGCACCGCCGTCCCGACCGCCCGCGGCTCCACGGCTGGGGCTCCCGGATCAGGATCCGCTCGCAGCAGCACCACATCGAGGGCCCGGCGTTGCGGCCCGGGGAGGGTCGCCAGCACGTCGTCCTCGAGGTCGCCCAACAGGTCGGCGAGCGCGGTGAAGGACAGGGCCGACTCCGACTGCGCCGGCCGGCAGACCAGAACACGCAAGCCGCGGTCGTGCGCCAGCCGGCGGGCTGCTTCGACCAGCGTGCTCTTGCCCGCACCGGCCGGACCGTGGAGACCCAGCGTCACCGGGCCGTCGGAGGCGTCAGCGAGGAAGCGGGCCAGCTCCACCAGCTCCGCCGACCGCCCCACCACGGGACTGGGCGTCGACCCACCCCCTCAGATGCTGGGCCGGTCGGGTCAAGGATCCTGTCCGCCGCCAGGGATGGGGGCACGGTACCTGGGCAGGTCCATCCTGCCAATGAACAGTCCCGTGTCTCGTCTCGCCGCCGGGAACGCTTGGTCGGGCGCGCGCCGGTGACAGACGTGCGCGGTCCGCAGCGCCGGCCGAGCCCCGGGCGGACGAGCCGCCGGCTGTGGCCGCATTGCCGACGTCGGTGTCACCACGGCCCCCCGCTGCTGTGGTGAACATCGGGACGAATGCGACCACCGCCGGAATCTCGGATATCAAACGCCCTGACTCGGGCCTGTCTCGTGGTTCAGTCCTGTGCGGGCAGCCCGGTCCGCGGCGACAACGACTCTGCAACCGACGACCCGGTCGAGGGCGACGCCCGCCCGCTCGTTCACGGCGACCACACCCGCGCTGGTCCCGGCCCGGAACAGGGAGAAGACGACCTCGTCGCTGGGAACCAGCAACGAACCGACGTACCGCACGGCGTTACCGGCAGCGCTTGATGCCGAAGCCGCCGAACGCTGGCGGCCGGCGGCCGCCTCCAGCTCGGCATGGTCGGCCACCGGCCAGAACCGCTCGGCCAGGTAGAGCTCCATTGCTCCGGCGCCTCCTCACGACGAAACCGAGCCCGCCACCGACACATATAGCTGCTCGAGCGCCCGCACCACCGCTTTCTGGTGCGCGGCTGAGCGACTACTCCAGCAAGGCGTCGCCACGGGAACTAGTGCGGGGGGGTGACGCCCTACTGCTGCACGCGCCCGACGGCGGTCCGAGCCAGTTGCAGCATGGTGGCGTCGGCGACCGGCACCTCGCCGGCGTCAGCGTCGATCGTGAAGCAACCCCCGGCGACGGTGATCTGTACATCGCCGTTGCCCTGAACGAGCATCCCGCCGGTCCCGATGTCGTTGATCCGAAGCTGGACGCCGCGCCCGGAGCCGTGCCCGAAGATGTTCTTCTCCAGCGCCAGGTAGAGCAGCTTGCAGAAGAGCGGGGCGGTGTCCACCGTCACCCGGCCCTGCGGGATGCCCTCGCTGAAGTACCTGCACACGTGGGCTTGATCGGTGGTGGCCGTATCGCGTTTCACCGGGCGGCCGACGGCTTGGGCAGCCTCGGCCTGGGTCACCAGTGCGCACGGGTCGCCGGGCAGGGGGCGTGGGCTGGCGACGCTGTGAACTGCCGAGCTGCCTTTTCCGCCAGCAGGGGCGCCGCCGTTGCCCACCACCGTCTTCGCGGCGGTGTCACCGCCGCCACCACCGCTGCAGCCGGCAAGCGCCAGGACCACGACCGCCGTCGCGGCCCACCCCGCGCTTCGCATGCTCATCTTGTCCCCCTGTCTGTCTGGTTGTTGGCGCATATCGTTGACCTGGCAGCGGTCACGGGCGGAGAAGGACATAGGCGCTCCGACCGGACAGACCATTCAGACCGCCGTCCACTCGACACCGGAACT
>JBPCOB010000166.1:0-5505 GCA_051000715.1 Mycobacteriales bacterium | reverse complement strand
ACAAGACCGAGAAGGTGCGCACCGCGCGGGACCTATGGGTCCCGGCGGTCAACGCGCACGGTGGCTTCGGGCGCTGGCGCTTCATCGAGGTCACCGATCCCTACGACTGCCGAGCGGACCTGCTCGCGGCGCTGACGATGGAGTCGTTGGCGCTGACTCGCTGAAGCAGCGGTCTCCCGACCGGCCGGCAGCTTGTCTGCTTTCGACCGGACGCACCCGGCTGGTGGGAACTAGGGCAGTCCTGCTGTCACCGTGCAGGCCGGGATCCTCGTCGCCAGAGACGCCGCGGCCGGCGGTTCCGGTTGACGGCCGCGCCAAGAGCCGATGTCCCTCCCTGACTTGCACCGCTACGCTGATCAGGATGACTAACGCGGACGGCCCTCAAGCTCACGAGTTGATCGTCGGTTCCGACGGCGGCATCCCAGCCGAGCAGCTGTCTCGGTTAGGCCTTCGGCCCGGCGCGCATCTGCGTGTCGTCGCAGCCGGTCCCAAGAAGCGCCGGACACTCAGAGGCTCGTTGCCAGCCTTTCCTGAGCTGAGTTGGGAGGACTTCGAGCGAGGTAGCGAACTCGCTCGCAACGACCTCGGTGCACGGTGAGGGTCGTCGCCGACTCTCATGTCGTGGTCTGGTACGCCCAGAATTCCCCGCGGCTGTCGCCGACAGCTGGCGAGGCGCTCGACGCCGCTGAAGCCGAAGGCGGAATCGTCGTGTCGGTAGCCACACTCGTTGACCTCTGGTACGTCACCCAGACGACCGAGGGGGTGACGAAGGATCAACTCGACGCGTTGCAAGATGACCTCCTCGCGTCTCCCGCCGTCGAACTTCATCCGGTGACGGTCGAGGTCACCGATGCCTACACCGAGATCGCCCGAACCGTATTGAGCGACCCGTGGGATCGATTCATTGTGGCCACGGCGAAGGCGCTGAATCTTCCGCTTGTCACCCGAGATGCGGCGATCCGCCAGGCGGCCCTGGTGGATACTGTCTGGTAGACGTCGGAATCACCTTCGCCTCGCCAGGCGTCCCACAAGCACCAGACGTCGCGCAGCAGGGCTCGAACTGAACACTATGGCGTCGTTGCGCCGAGCCGTACGACGGTACCGGGGGACGGAAGGCAACTTAACCGAACTATCCGCCGTTGCTCACCGCAGGGACCGGGCCGGGGCGACGTGGTCGGCGTCCGTGGAGCGCAACCGACAAGTGAATGGTTTGTTTGCTTGTAGGTTGGCTGTCGACCTACAACTTTGCTTGGGACCGGCCGGCACCGGCTCGGAGAACCGGAGGCTCGCCATGCCGCCCCGCAAAAAGGCCGGCCCAGGTCCCACTCCGGTAGAGGACCTGCGACATGACGACACCAGAGCCAACATCCCGACCGGCGAGCTGGCGGGCTTCGTGCCGGAGGAGGAATCCGTCCACCCCGTGCGATATCCACGGGACCCGTCATTGGATCCGCAACTGGTTTGGCGCGGCAAAGACGAGCAGGACAGCGCCGACCTCGAGGTGCCCAGCGTCCCGATCTACGTGCAGGAGAAGGTCGTTCCCCGGGCGATTGTCGAGGACCTGCGCCGGGCCGGTCCGGTCGAAGATGACGTGCCGAGCCTGTTCGATGACTTCGATGGACTGGACTTCGCCGACAAGGTCGACTTCTACGCCCACGAGGCCAACTGGTCCAACCGGATGATCCTCGGCGACTCCCTTCTCGCGATGACCTCGCTGGCTGAGCGGGAGGGTTTGCGCAGCAAGGTCCAGATGATCTACCTGGACCCGCCGTACGGAATTCGCTTCGGTTCCAACTGGCAGGTGTCGACCCGCAAGCGCGACGTCAAGGACGGCAAGGTCGAGGACGCCACGCGTCAGCCAGAGCAGGTGAAAGCCTTCCGGGACACCTGGGAGCTGGGCATCCACTCCTACCTGGGCTACCTTCGGGACCGGCTGGTGGTGGCCCGGGATCTACTGACGGAGTCGGGCTCGATCTTCGTGCAGATCGGCGACGAGAACGTCCACCTTGTGCGCTCGCTCATGGACGAGGTTTTCGGCAGCGAGAATTTTGTTTCTTTGATCACGTTCAAGAAGACCAGTGGCGCCGGCAGTTTCGCGGGTGGCACGACAGTCCTCGCCGCGATCAACGACTACCTTGTCTGGTACTCCAAGGACGCCGACAAGGTGAAGTACCGCCCGCTGTTCAGGGGCAAGGAAGCTGGAGGAGCAGGCGGCGGGCAGTACACCTGGGCTGAGGATGAGGAAGGCTCGAGACGTCGACTTCGAGGTTCGCCCCTGGTTGCTGGTGAACGGCTCATGCGAGCCGCCCCACTCACCTCACAGACCACCCGCATCGGCCAGACCACGGTCTTCCCCGTCGAGGTAAACGGACGTGTCTTCCGCCCGGCGAAGGGCGGCTGGAAAACCAACACGACCGGAATGCAGAAATTGGAGGACGCCCGAAGGCTCATGGCCGTCGGCAACGCCTTGACGTATGTGCGCTACCTGGACGACTTCCCGGCCTTCCCATACACCAACCTCTGGGACGACACGGTCACCTCCGGCTTCGCCGACTCCAAGACCTACGTCGTCCAAACCAACACCAAAGTCATTGAGCGCTGCGTGCTGATGAGCAGTGATCCGGGCGATCTGGTCTTGGATCCCACCTGCGGGTCTGGCACGACCGCCTACGTCGCCGAGCAGTGGGGCCGGCGCTGGATCACGACCGACACCAGCCGGGTCGCGCTCACTCTCGCGCGTACCCGGCTGATGAGCGCCAGGTTCCCGTACTACTTGCTCGCCGATACTCCTGAAGGCCGCCGCAAGGAGGCTGAGCTGGCGGGCGTGCCGCCCGGTCCATTCACGAGGACTCGGGCCGATGTCCGCATGGGCTTTGTCTACAAACGGGTGCCGCACGTGACGCTGAAGTCTATCGCCAACAACCCCGACATCCACGAAAGCATGAGTCGGGTGGAGATCGACGCGGCCATCGCCCGGCATGCCGACAGCGAACTGCTCTACGACCGGCCCTACGACGACAAGGGACGAGTACGGGTGGCTGGCCCGTTCACGGTCGAGAGCCTGGCGCCGCACCGCACCGTCGCGCAGCCGGAGCGGTCGGCGCCGATCGAGGGCAACGGCGCATCCTACGAGCAGACAGTGCTGGACAACCTCAAAAAGGCCGGCGTGCAGAACGGCTGGCGCTCGGAGCGGCTGACGTTCGACCGGGTGGAACCGTTCGCCGGGCAGTGGATCCAGGCGGTCGGCCACGCGGTCGGCGCGCCGGGCAGCCCGGAGCGGGTCGGAATCGCGCTCGGCCCGCAGTACGGCACGGTCGACGCCGACCTGGTGCAGCAGGCCGCCAAGGAGGCCGTGCGCGGGGCCGGCCTGGACCTGCTGCTCGTCTGCGGTTTCGCCTTCGACCCGCGGGCGTCGGAGAAGGCGAAGGAGTTCGCGCCGACTGCCACCGACGACTTTGCCGTCGCGCAGGGTGAGCAGCAGTACGGCCGGCTGCCAGTGCTCCTGGTCAGGGTCAACCCCGACCTCGCCATGGGTGAGGCGCTCCTCAAGGCCACCGGCGCCGGCAACCTGTTCACCGTCTTCGGTGAGCCCGACATAATCCTCGAGCGCACCGCCGACGGGCTTGTCGTCGACATCCGCGGCCTCGACGTCTACGACCCGACGACGGGAACGGTCCGCAGCAGCAGCACTGACGACATCGCGTGCTGGTTCATCGATACCGACTACGACGAGGAGAGTTTCTTCGTCAAGCACGGCTACTTCACCGGAGCCGACGAGCCGTACGCCAAGCTCCAGCGGGCCCTACGCGCTGAGATCGACGAGGAAGCGTGGGCGTCGCTGTATCGGACCCGATCTCGCCCCTTCCCGGTACCCATGACAGGAAGGATCGCCGTCAAGGTTGTCAACCATTACGGGGACGAGGTCTTGCAGGTCTACGACGTACGTGCGTTGAGTTGAGTCCTCCCCGGCAGGGTTGCGCCGTTACCCGCCGATCACCGCCCGCTTACCGCGTCAGCCCCACAACCGACCGCACTGGGATGGGATCCGCTTGTTCCTCCCCTGCAGCGGAGCGGCGTAGGACCCCGGGAGCCAGGTGTACGAAATTGCCCCTCGCGCTCAGATCTCGCTGGCCAATGCCGCGGCCAGGGACGCTTCTGACCGGACTTGACGGCACAACACCGCCGCGTTCCGCAGGTAAACGCTTGTTCGGTATCTGATCGGCCGGCGATGGGCTGGCACGGTCTCCGAGCCGGACGTTAGAACATGAACGGAAGCCGGCCGTTGTGCGTCAACGCCTTCAGCCGGATCTCCGCCGGCGCCCCTCGGTGTACATGGCCGACTGCTACTCCACGCCCAACAATGGCTTGCCCTCCGGCTTGGCCTTGATCACCGACACCGCCGCAGGTCGACGTACAAGACATAGTCGACGCCCCCATCGCCAGCGGTCATGATCGTTCGGGACCGCGGCGGCCAGCTGGCGGTCGATAAGTACACGCGCCCGCTGCTCAGCAGCGAGCAGCGCGGCCCACAGGTCATCCATCTAGTGATCAGGGCAGCTGTCGACGGCAGTATCGGTGCTGGAGGCGCTCGGCGTCTTGAATCGTCGGGCACACAGTTGACCTTGGCGCGGGCGCACTACTCGCCGCTCCTCGGCGATCGGGTCCGGTTGCCCTTTGGTGGGCTCGGCTCCGGTGCACCATCCGTTGCGGCAATGTGGACGTCGGTGGTGTCGCCAAGCCGTTGCCAGGACTTGGAACCCCAGCCGCCAAGCCCTGAGTCTGAGCCGCCACAGGGCGCGTTCGACGGTGTACCGGTGCTGCAGGTGATGGAGGATGTCGTCGACCCCCAGGATCTCCGCGACGGTCTGGAGAGACGACGGCCCGCGTCGCCAACCCGCGGTGTCGCGTACGGCGAGACCGTAGGCGGCGAGGGTCTGCAGTGTGGCGGCGGTCGCGGCGGGGGAGAGCCCGGCGTTGGCGGCGACAGCCCAGCGGGTAAGCCGGGTCTGGGCCCGCTCGAGTACCTCGTAGGCCAGCGCCGCCGGTGCGCCGAGCTCGCGGAATGCCGGCCGTAGCCCGTGGGCCTTGCCGCCCGGCCAGGCCCGGTTGCGGGCGGTCCGCTCCGCGGCGGCGGGGATGGCCAGCTCGTAGCGGTCGCCGCGCAGGCCCCGGTGGTGTTCGACGAGGCGGATCAGCGGGTCGGGTTCCGCGGCCAGTTCGCGGAGGTGACGGGCCACCGTGGTGGGGTCCATCCCGGCGGCTAGGGACAGGCTGCGGCAGCCGAACTCCACTTGCCGGTTGCCGGTGAGGTGGGCGGCCGCGGCCAGCGAGCGGAGCAGCATCCGTTTCCCCAGCCCGGCCCGGGACTCCCCGTACCTGTCTGCCTCCACCGCGGCGACGGCGTTGCGCCAGGCGCGCACGTACCGGTGCTCGTCGCCCGATCCGATTGCCGGCCGGTCCGTTGGCCGACCCCGGTGTGAAGGTGGCCGGCTTGTGTGGCAGTTA
>JBPCOB010000165.1:0-6912 GCA_051000715.1 Mycobacteriales bacterium | reverse complement strand
GCCCGCGGGAATCACCGGCGCAGTCGCGACCGGTCGAACCGAGGCGCTGAGCAAGGCGGTCGGCTAACGAACGTCTCGCCGGTCGGCGCGTGATCCGGGTCGGCTGCTGCGACGCACCGACGTCAGGTCAGTGGTTGCCAGTCCGGGTTTGACAGCGAGGGGTCGCTCATGAAGAACCCGGTGCTGCGCAGATGGAAAGTGTCCGGGTCCGGACAACTGAGGACTCCGGTGACGTCGTTGCCGCTCGGAGCAGCGGCCGGTTGACTAAACTGGTCTTCGCCCTCGCAGCCGACGTAATAGGTAATCTGCACTACGTCGGTGCCGTCGAGATTGCTCCGAAAGGCGTTGTCCGAGCACGTGTAGTCCTCGTTGTAACCCTCAAAGATGACGTGTCGCCCGTCCGGGGCGAAGTCCGGGTAGGACGGGTTGGTGTACAGGGACGTGCCCATCGCGGAAGCGATCACCTTATGGGTGTTTGTCGACAGCGTGAGCAGCACGATGTCGTAGGAGGCGCAGTACGGGCCAGGACCGACTCCGCGCGCGTACACGATCTTACCGCCGAGCGGCGACCACGCCGGCTGCCTGGCGCCGCAAACTCCCGCGACCTTGCTCAGCAGCTTCGCCTCTCCAGTCGTCCAGGGCCAGCTTGAAGGTGCGATCGGGACCGACCAGAGGTCACTGTGATGGGTGCCGACCGCCTCACGGGCGAAGGCTATCCGCGTCCCATCCGGGAACCACGTCGACTCGTAGTCCCGTGCCGCCCCGGACGTGAGCTGCCTCCGCCCGCTCCCATTCGCGTTCATCACCCAGATGTCGCCCGCCCGGTTGAACGCGATCCGCGTCCCGTCCGGCGACCAACGCGGGGAGTGACTGATGCCGTCCGAGGTCAGTCGTGTGGCGGCCGAGCCGCCGGCCGGCACGGTGTAGACGTCGTTGCTCAGCTCGAAGGCGATTCGCCCGTTCCCGCCCGGATAAGCCGCCTCGGCGCCGGTCGGCGAGAACATGCTCGCTAGCAAGGTCGCGGCCACGACCGCAGATCTGCCCAGTGCGCCCATGAAACGCTCCTTCTCGACCTCTCAGCGAAGCACCGAGGGAACCTGGCCGTCAACCATCTATGGCGCGCGATCGGCAGGTGCCGAGGCCGTGGTGACCGGCCGTGGGGCGCGGTGGTAGACCGGTTGCGCCCCGGCGGCGGCCCATGTCGACGTCCCCGAAGGTCGCTCGGCCTTTGTCCACCACTCCTTCCTGTTCTCTGGGTGAAGGCAGCACGAAGCGTTCTAATGGCGTTTGCGTCAGGCCTCTCGAGCAAGACGGTCGCGCAGTTCTCTGAGCAGCGGCAACGAGTTGCGGTCCTTTGGACGTCCGGCTGCCTCCTTCGCCGCGATCACGTCATCGAGCGCAGCGAGTGGTACGTCGACCTCGTGCAGCCGTACGACGAGTTGCCTGCCGGCGAGCTCCTCGAAGCCAGCGCCGCCGGCGGGTGACATCACGAGGTCGAGCTCGCCCAGCCGGGTCACGAGGTCCAGAACCCGGACATCACCCAGGCTTTCCTTGCTGTGCGAGAACGCCAGGCCGCCCGGTATTCCGTCCACCCGGACTCGCGCGTCCAGGTCGCTGAGTGCGGTCGAGAGTCGTTCCAGGTTGGCAGGGTCGCGCGCCGGTGTGATGTCGACGTCGGAGGTCGGCAACGGGGAGCCGTACGCGACCGCGGCAAGACCGCCGATCACGACGTACCTGACGTTATGCCGGTTTAGTAAGCCCAGCAGCCGGATCGGATCGAAGTCCGGGCCGCTCATGGAGGCATCGAAGTCACCGCGCGGACCGCGGCCTGCAGTTCGCGGGCGGTGCGGTTAAGCCTGACGAGTCGATCGACACGCTGCTGCGGTGTCAGCCCGAGCGTGATGTGGAGTAGGGACAAGTCGTGCGGATCCGGCAAGGGCAAGACGTCGAGAGCAAGTTCGTGGGCGCACCCCCGTACCAGCCGCTCGAGCGTAGGGAGAGAAGGCTGCACCCGGCCGGACTCGATGCGGGCGATGAGCGGCTGCTGAACTCCGGCCGCCGCAGCGGCGGCGCGCTGCGACAAGCCGGCATTCCGCCGCGCCGCCCGCAAGATCTCGGCTGCGGTAGTCACCCGTGGCACGATACCGGATCTGTTATCAAGCACTCCGCGCGTGTGCCGGTGGTTGCAAAGGATTTCGAACGGGCGAGCAGCCACTGCGCCGGTTCGGCGGGCGCAACCGCACGACCCTCAGACGGCGGAGGGCGGACGAGCCGGCCTGTACGCCGGGTTCTGTACCGACCGCGAAACCGCGGCCGGCGACGGCCATCCATCTCGGGCTGCCGTTGCCGGCAGCCTCTAGCGGTCTACCCGCAGGCTCGGGCGGGCCACCCTCGAGCGCCTGCGCAGCGGGCCCGGAGGCCCGCCTCTTGACCTTGCTCCGGGTGGGGTTTACCGAGCCGCCCCGGTCGCCCGGGGCGCTGGTGCGCTCTTACCGCACCGTTTCACCCTTACCTCGACACCGAAGTGAAGAGGCGGTCTGTTTTCTGTGGCACTGTCCCGCGGGTCACCCCGGGTGGGCGTTACCCACCACCTTGCCCTGTGGAGCCCGGACGTTCCTCGACGGCGACCACTCGCGCAGCCGCCGACGCGACCGTCCGGCCGACTCGTCCGCCGTACGACCCAGCGTACGGCGATCTCAGGCCAGAGAGAAGGACACCCGGCGGGTCGCCGGATCGGCCTCGGCCAACCGGACCCGCACCTCGCGACCGAGCGGCAAGCTCTCGCCGGCGCAACGCGCCCGCACGGCGGGGTCGCGCAGCTGGACCTCGCCACCGTGCTTGCCGGTCTCCACCACGACCGCGTCGTACGTCGTCCCGACCGCACCGGCCAGGACGGTCGCCTCCATCAGGTCTACGACGGCGTGATCGAGCGCCCGGGCCCGGTGGTCCGCGACGGCCATCTCTTCGGGCAACCCCGGCAGCGCGGTCCGGACCCAGTTCGGCACCGGCGTACCGGCGCAGACGGCGAGGCAGACCTCGCCGACGTAGCGGTCGACCAGCCGGCGCAGTGGTGCGGTCGCGTGGGCGTACGGGGCAGCCACCGCGCTGTGCTCCGGCTGCGCGGGGGGCGCACCGTCGAAGGCGACATAGCCGGCGCCGCGTAGCAGCCGGGTCGCCAGCTCGAGCAGCGCCGCGTGCGCCGGAACCGTGGCGTCCAGCGAGCTCACCACCTCTGCGTACGCCCGGCCGGGCGGCCAGTCGACACCAAGCGCGAGCGCGCTGCGCCGCAAGGACTCGATCGTTGCCCGGTCGGGCGGGGGCAGGGTCCGCAGCACGCCGACGCGAGCAGCCAGCATGAGCCGGGCGGCCGCCATCCCGGTCAGCAGCGAGATCTGAGCGTTCCACCCCTCCACCGGCAGCGCGGCGCGGAACTCCAGCCGCCAGCCGACGGCAGGATCGGCTACCACTTCCTGCTCGGACAGCCCAAGGTCCACGGCGCCCCGCTCGCGCGCGCGGGCCTGCCTCACTTTCCCCACCTCGCGCAGGAGCTGGAGTACCTCCGGCGCCCCGTCCGCGCCCAAGGAGCCCTGTACGCCGGCGTAGGTCAGCTGCCCACGGCTGCGCACCCAGGCCCGACGCACGTCGGTCACGGCCAGGTCGGCCCGGTGGTCGAGGTCGAGCGTCCAGAGCAGCGCCGGGCGGAGTTGGTCCGGCAGCAGGCTGGCGGCACCCTCGCTGAGAACCGCCGGGTAGAGCGGCGTCCGGACGTCAGGGCTGTAGAGAGTCTCACCGCGCCGGTGGGACTCCGAGTCGAGCTCGCCGCCCGGCCGGACGAACGCCGCCACGTCGGCGATCGCGTAATAGACCCGCCAGCCGCTGTCTCGCCGCTCGACGTGCAGCGCCTGGTCGAGGTCCATGGAGCCGGCAGGATCGATCGTGACGAAGGGTACGTCGGTCGCGTCCAGTCGCTCCGGGGTGACCGCCGCCGGTGCGGCTGTTGCCGCCGCTTGCGCCTCAGCCTCGACCGGGGCCGCAAAGTCGGCCGGCGCTACCAGCTCGGCACGCAGGGCGGCGAAAGCCGGGTCCAGCCGCTCGGCTGCCGGACCCGGCCGGCGCAGTCGGCGTACGGGCATGGGGACACCTTTGCGCACGTCGGGCGGCTGACCCATTCGGCCATACCTACAGCCCGGCTCACCGAACTTGGCCAAGGATCGGAACCGTGCCTTACAGTTCCCCACTAAGTTGATGGACAGACTTCCAGACGCAGCGCGTCCGGCTCGAACTGGGGACGTACATCGTGCACATCGACTTCTACATCGCGTTGGCCGGGCTGATCGTCGGCTTCACGGTGGGGCTCACCGGCATGGGCGGCGGCGCGCTGATGACGCCGATCCTCGTCCTGCTGTTCCACGTGCAGCCGCTCGCCGCGGTCTCCAGCGACCTGGTCGCCGCCGTCGTGATGAAGCCGGTCGGCAGCGCCGTCCACATGCGGCACGGGACCGTAAACAAGTCGCTGGTGAAATGGCTGGTGATCGGATCGGTGCCGTTCGCGTTCGCCGGCGTACTCGTGCTCAACCACCTCGGCAACGGCCAGGTCGTGCAGGACCGGATCAAGCTGGCGCTGGGTGTCGCCCTGCTGGTGGCCTGCGGGTCGATCTTCTTCAAGCGGCTCCTGCAGGTGCGCCAGTGGGGCCGGGACCGCAGGCTGGAGGCGGCCGGCGGCACCGTGCCACCGCCGCAACCCTTGAGCATCCGGCCGGTTCCGACCATGCTCATTGGCGCGCTCGGTGGCCTCGTGGTCGGCATGACGTCGGTCGGCAGCGGCTCACTGATCATCGTGATGCTGCTGATCCTCTACCCGCAGCTGCGCGCCGGCCAGCTGGTCGGCACCGACCTCGTGCAGGCCGTCCCACTGGTGGCCTCGGCTGCGCTGGGCCACCTGCTCTTCGGCGACTTCAAGCTCGCGATCACGACGTCACTGCTGATCGGCAGCATCCCGGGCGTCTACCTCGGCGCACGTGTGTCGTCAAGGGCGCCGGGCGGCCTGGTACGGCGCGCGCTGCTCTTCGTGCTGCTGGCCTCCGGGTTGAAGCTGGTCAACGTCGAAACGGTCACGGTGGCCTGGATCCTCGGGGCTGCGTTGGTCATGGGTCCGCTGGTGTGGATGATGGCCCGGCGGGCGAACGGCCTGAGCGCCCGGCCCCCGAGGCTCCGGGAAATCGTCGAAGCGCAGTAACGCATGGTCCAGGCAAGTCTCCCCACGGTTGGCGGAGGCCGACGGTCATCGACGAGTAGCGTCCAACCCGATGTGGGCGGTAGCGGGCGGACTCGGTGCGATCGTCGTCCTCACCGGCTTGCTGCCACTCGATGAGGCCACCGCGGTCACCGACCGGTTGGGGCCGATACTGCTCTTCCTGGTCGGCGTCACGGTCATCGCGGAGCTCGCGGACGAGGCTGGCGCCTTCGAGGCGGCCGCGGTGCGGGCAGCCCGGCTGGGTGGCGGCAACACCCGCCGGCTGTTCCTGTGGGTGGTTGCGCTCGGCACCCTGACCACGGTCGTGCTGAGCCTCGACACCACCGCCGTACTGCTGACGCCGGTCGTGCTCCGGCTCACCGAAGAACTGGAGCTGCCCCCGCTCCCCTTCGCCATGGCCGCGGTGTGGCTGGCCAACACGGCCAGCCTGCTGCTGCCGGTCTCCAACCTGACCAACCTGCTGGCCTTCGACCGGCTGAACCTGTCGACGCCGGGCTTCGCCGCCCGGATGGCGCTGCCGGAGCTGGCCGCAGTGCTCGTCACCGCCGGCGTACTCGGGGTGCGGTTCCGCCGCGAGATCGCCGGGCGCTACCCGCTCCCCCGCGTGCGGCCGGTGCAGGACCGACTCCTGTTCTGGCTGGCCACCTCCGTGTGCCTTGCGCTGGGACCATGCTTCGCCCTCGACCTCCCGGTCGCGCCGGTGGCCCTCGCCGGGGCCGCCGTCCTGGTCACCGGTTTCGCCGTACGCCGGCCGAAGGCGATCCGGTTCGCCCTCGTGCCGTGGCGGCTGGTGGTACTCGTCGAGGGGCTCTTTCTGCTCGTCAGGGCCGCCGACGACCACGGCCTGGTCGCGGTCCTACGCACCGCGGCGGGCACCTCCGGTGCCGCCCTTGGCATCCTTCGCACCGCCGGTGTGGGCGCCGCGGCGAGCAACCTGATCAACAACCTCCCGGCCTACCTCGCGATGGAACCGGTGGCCGAAGCGCACCGCTCGACCACCCTCGGACTCCTGGTCGGCACGAACGCCGGTCCGCTGGTCCTGTTCTGGGGATCGCTCGCCACGCTGCTGTGGCGGGATCGCTGCCGAGCCCGTGGCCTGCACGTGTCCGCATGGCAGTTCGCCCGCCTGGGGCTCGTCGGCGCGCCGTTGTTGCTGGTCGCCAGTTGGCTGGCGCTGCTCCCGAGCGGCCGCTAGTCCAGGGCGGCCAGATGGGCCGTGTCGTTGAGAAGCCGTACGACGGCGGGGCCATCGGCGTACCAGTCGACCGCCGAGAGCCCGCCCGGATCGAGGTGCATCCGGTACAACGCGGCCGGCGGCGCGTCCAGGGCCAGCCGGACCAGTGTCTTGATGGGCGTCACGTGCGAGACCACCAGCACGGTGCGCTCCCGGTAGCCGGCAAGCAGCCGGCCCAACCCTTCCCGCACCCGGCGTTCGGTCGCGACGAAGCTCTCGCCACCGGGTGGCGCGACGTCAGGATTCGCCAGCCAGGCGGCCAGCTCCTCGGGCCACTTCACCTGCACCTCGGCGAAGGTGGCGCCCTCCCACTCGCCGAAGTCGGTCTCGCGGAAGGCGTCGTCGACCGCCAACGGCAGCCCGAGGATCCGGTTGCCGACGAGCTCGGCCGTCTCCAGCGCCCGTCGCAGAGGTGAAGAAACCA
>JBPCOB010000164.1:0-4744 GCA_051000715.1 Mycobacteriales bacterium | reverse complement strand
TCCGGATCGCCAAGCGGATCGTCACCGAAACCAAAACGGTCACCGTGCAGGTGCGGCCGCCCTGTTCTGCGCGCTGACGGCGATCCTGGCCCGCCGGGACTGGTGTTCGCGATCATCGGCGTCATCGTGTCCGCCGCCGGGATGGTGATGGCCCGCCGGCCCCCAGCGTCACCGGTAAGGGGGTGGCGATCGGCGGGCTGGTCACCTCCGTGCTGGCCCTCGTGCTGTCCGGGGCGCTGCTGGCCGGCGCTGCGTTCTTCCTCAACGACCGCAGCGCGGTGAACCGGCTCAACAAGCAGGTCCAGCACCTGGAGAAAAACCTGCCCAGCGCCGTCCCCTCACCGTGAGCGACACCCACGCCCCCGGACCACCTCGGTGGGCCGGCCATCCGGGGACGGCGATGAGCGTGGCCCCGGCCGCCAATCTGATCTTCCAGGAGCTAATGGCGCATGACCGGTCGACGTGGACTGGCCCGGCCGGGACCGCCTCGTGCTGTCCAGCGGGCACAGCTCGCTCACCCGCTAGGGGCGGCGTTAACAAGCGAACGGCCAGCACCGTTAGCGCGTTCAATTTTCTGAACAACCTTGCTCCGTTTGTTGCGCCCCCTTTACCGGGCACTATTGCGGGCGGGTGCTGTGGCAATCGGCATATGTCGCGGCACTCGGCATTGCGTCGCGCGCGCGTGTCAGGCCAGGGTGTCCCGTAGCACGGTTCGGCTTGCGGGCGTTGGCCAGGCGGTGAGCGCAGGCCGAGCGGGAGGCAGGTAGCCGGCATGACGCTTGTCCTCGGCTCAGCCGGCTCTTCCTGCGGCGCGTGCTCCTGCTGCGCCGACGGCCGCGGCGGTGAGCAGAAGCAGGCCGCCAAGCAGGTACACGGCGCGGATCCCGACGGTGTCGGCTAGCAGCCCGCCACCGAGCAAACTCAGCATCCGCCCGGTCTGCCACAGGACGTCGAAGCCGGCGAACGTCCTGCCCCGCAACTCGTCCGGCACTCGTGACTGCACCAGGCTGCTGAACGTGACAGTGCCCGTCGACGTCGACAGCCCGTAGACCACCAACGCGGCAGCCGCCAGCGGCAGTGCCGTCACAGCGGCTAGCACGAGGTCGACGACGCCGCGCACGGCGTACGGGCCGAATACGAACAGCGGCCGGCGCGGGTCCTTGATGCGTTTGAGCAGCAGCAGCGGTCCGGTCGCAGCTCCCAGGCCGATGGCCGCGATGAGCAGGCCGTAACCGCCGCCTCCGCCGAGCCGTTGCTGGGCCAGGACGACCAGCAGCGCGCTGGTGGCGCCGGCGGACAGGGCCGCGAGGAACTGCCCGGCGGCGAGGGCCTTGAGAAGAGGGATCGCCGCAAGCGCCGACAGCGTCGCGCGCACGTGGGTGAACGGGCTGCTGACCGATACGGCTCTGGCCCGCGCGGGCTCACGCAAGCCGCGCAGCACCAGCGCAGACACGGCGAACGAGGCGGAATTGACGGCGAACGCCGCGCCGAACCCGACTTGGACGGCGACCAACGCCGCGACCGGCGCGACGAGGATCTGCGTGGTCACGGCGGCGGTCCAGATGCCGCTGTTGGCCGCGACAAGCTCGTCGTCCTCGACAACGGCCGGCAGAAAGGACTGCGCAGCCGGGCCGAAGAACACCTGTCCCGCCGACAGCCCGAAGGCGACCGCGTACGCAACCGCAACGTCGCCGTGCCAGACCGACAGGACGGCGGTCAGCAGGACCCGTGCGAGGTCGGCAGCGACCATCACCCGCACCCGGGGCGACCGGTCCACGAAGCTGCCCGCAAGGGGAGCGAGCAGCAGCACCGCAGCGATCTCCGCCAGCGCCGCCCCTGAGACACCCAGGCCCGAGCCGGTCAGCGCGATCAGCAGCAGCGCGAGGGTCGTGAACTGCACGACGTCGCCGACCTGGCTAACCGTCCGCGCCAGCCACAGCCGCCGGTACGCGGGCCGAGCCAGCAGGTCACGCAGGCGATGGTGAGCAGCGGCCTCGGTCACCCAACGATCCTCGCATCGTCGCCGCACGTGAATGCCCGCAGCGCGCCTTTCTCCGGAGCTCAGGCATCGAGGCAGCGCTGCCGTGCGCCCTGCATGCGCGGAGCGGGGGCGTGGTCGTATTGCCCGGCTCGGGGGCCTGGCCGCACGCAGGATGTCTTCACAGCACACTGTCCCGGAAACGCAGGCGACCCGGGCGTGGACAGGCAACCCAGGCGGGAAGGAATCGAATCGGTTATCGGGTTCCTACTTGTTGGGCTGTCATCCGATCCGAGTGAGGAAACCTGATGCCGCGAATTCCGGCCCAAACGATCGACTCGGCGCCCGCTGAGACCGGCGCGATGCCGGAGAGCCTGGCTCGGCGTCTGGGCAAATTGCTCAATGTTCACGCGGGGATGGCGCACTCGCCTGTCGTGCTGGCCACGTATACGGCAATGAATGAGGCGATCGCCGCGCATGGGACATTCGACGCCCGCACTCGGGAGGCGATCGCGTTGGCGGTGGGCGCCGTCGACGGCTGTGATTACTGCCAGGCTGCGCATACCATGTCGGCGAAGACGGCTGGGTTCAGCGAGCAGCAGACGGTGGCGATCCGCCGCGGTGAGGTCGACTTCGACGACCAGCTCGCCGCGTTGGTGGTGGTTGTCAGGGAGGCGGCGATGCACACCGGCGACGTGTCTGACCAGGCCTGGGAATGTGCGCGGCAAGCTGGCTGGATCGATGAACAACTGAGCGAGGCGTTCGCACACCTGGCTGCGAATCTGTACACGAACTACTTCAATCACTACTCACGAACAGAGCTCGACGTGCCGCCGGCGCCCGGGCTGGCCGGGCAATAGTGGCCCGGCGTCGTCCCGCGGTCGTCGTGTTCGATGTGGTCGAGACACTCGCTAGTCTCGATTCGGTCGCAGCCCGCCTGGCCCGGCACGGCCTGGAACGGCGCGTGCTCGCGTGCTGGTTCACGAGGCTGCTGCGGGATGGGATGGCGATCACGGCGGCTGGGGGTTACGCCCGGTTCGTCGAGGTCGCCACGTCGGCGCTTCGAGCGGAGACCGGTTGTGGGTTGTCCGACGCCGAGATCACTGACGTGGTGGGCGGGTTCGCGGAACTCACCCCGCAGCCGGACGCGGCAGCGGCGATCCGGGGCGCGGCCGACGCCGGGATGCGCGTGTTCACCCTGTCTGACGGTGCTGCCGCCAGCGCTCGCGATTTCCTCGACCGTGCCGGTGTCGCCGACATGGTCGACGCCGTGTTGTCGATCGATGATGTGCGGGCGTGGAAGCCCAGCCCGGCGCCATATGAACTTGCCGTGCGCACTGCGGGTGTTGCACCGGATCGGGTGGCCATGGTCGCGGTCCATTCCTGGGACATCTACGGCGCGGGTCGAGCCGGCCTGACGACCGGCTGGTGCCCGCGCCTGGAGGGCGCCCCGACGGGGCTGTTCGGCGCGGCACACGTCACCGCCGACACCCTGGACGGCGTCGTCGCCGCCCTCGCTGGACTCCCAGATGAGGTTGAGCACGGATGAGCCGGTTCAGTGTCAACATCGAGGTACTGGTTGTTGCCAACTGCCCGCACCGAGCCGGAGCGGAACGACTGATGCGCGAGGTGCTCGACGACGCCGGCCTCGGCGACATCGCCGTGCGGACGACACGTATCGAAAGCGAGGACCAGGCAGTAGCCATGGACTTTGCCGGGTCGCCATCGTTCCGGATCAACGGTGAGGATCCATACCCGGTGGCGACGCCGCCGTCGCTAGCTTGCCGGCTGTATCGCACCGGCGTGGGCCTGGGTGGGCTCCCCGATCGGGCGGCCCTGACCGACGCCGTAGAACGCGCCCGGGGCGATCAACGATGATCGACACCACGCCATCAGGCTCCGACTGAGCGGGCGATGCCGCTCGCCTCGGCCAGGACGATCGTCGATGACCGAGGATGGTGGATCGAGTGAGAATCCCCCGTGCGGCCCGCTATACCGGTGGCGCTCGCCTGTACGACCTGATCTCCGGGGAGCGTCCGGTGTACCGCGCGGGTCGACAACTAGGTATCGCCGAGCTCCAGCTGAAACCCGGTGCCCGAGTGCTCGATGTCGGCTGCGGGACGGGACTGAACTTTCCGCTGCTGCTCGACGCGGTCGGGCCGAGCGGTGCCGTGGTCGGGCTGGACGCAAGCGCCTCGATGTTGTCTCGCGCGCGGGCGCGGCGCGAAACCCGCGGATGGAGCAACGTCACCCTGGTCGAGGCGGACGCGGCCCAACTGGACGCAGCGCTGTCCCGGTCAGCGACGTCTGGATTGTTCGACGCTGCCCTGTTCACCTACTCCCTGTCGATCATCGACCAGTGGCAGGACGCCTACGCGCAGACCTTGTGCCGCGTCCGTCCCGGGGGGCGGATTGTGGTGGTCGACATGGCGCTACCGGTCGGAGGGTGGCGGGTGTTGTCACCTCTTGCCCGACTCGCGTGCTTCACCGGCGGCGCCGACATCACCAGAGCGCCGTGGAACCTGCTGCTGGAGACCACGTCGAGCACGACGCACCGAGTCCTCCGCGGCGGCCACATCCACATCGGCGCCGGAAGCCAAGCATGATGGGCGGCTGGCGGCCGGGCCACGGTGAGGACGTCGGCAGGCATCGCGCTCCCGAGGGCCGCATGCCCGACGTGGGGAAGGAAGCGTCGCAGCCACCGGGTTTCCCAACTGTGACGCCGGGGCTCAATGACGCCGCACCAACCAACCAGGCCGCCCGCAC
>JBPCOB010000163.1:0-3097 GCA_051000715.1 Mycobacteriales bacterium | reverse complement strand
CGGGCCCCGGACCGGTTGCGGGGTTTCATCCTCACCGTCGTCGTCGACGACATCGTCGCGCTCCTCGTCATCTCCACGGTCTAACCGAGGGTGTCGCGTGGGGTGCGTTGCTGGTGGGGGTTGCGCTGTTCGGGTCGATCCTGGGGGCGGTGCGGCTGCGTGTCGGCCACCTCGGCGCCTTCGACATCGACACCCTCACCCGAGTGGTCCGTACCGCCCGCCCCCGCGCAACGATGCCGTCAGCGCCCCCGTTGTCTTGATGAGGGCAACCCCACAGCTACGGCGCCGCCTGCTCCCGTACGCCGGCCCGCGGCGTACGGGATCGGTAGTCGCTGGGTCGGGTGCCTCACCGCAGGTTGACAGAGAGGAGAACAGGCCTAGCGCAGCACCCTGGTGCGCACCAGGGGCAGGGCGGCCTGGCGTTCGTCCGCCGTGACGAGGGTGAGGTCACGGGCCAGTGCGGTCGCGGCGATCCACAGGCCGTTGGTCGGCCGACGACTGGTCGCGGACCTGAGCTCGCCGTAGCGGGCGGCGACCGGGTGATCCACGGGCAGGACGGGGGCCTCGGCCAGGACGGCGGTTAGCCGCCGCAACCGGGCGGCGCGATCGGTCGGGTCGCCCGCCAGCAACACACCGGCTTCCAGCTCTCCGACCGTCACGACGCTGATGGCCCATTCCTCGCCGAGGTCCTCGTGGAGCTGGTAGTCAGAACCGACGAGAACGCTGGTGTCGACGATTGCTGGGATTAGGACCACGGCTCCTCAGCGGAGTCCCGGTCCTCCCGTCGCTGCCGTTCCAGGTCCTCGGTCCAGCGCTCGTCCACCGGCGTATTGGCGAGGATGCCGGCGAGCCGGCTTGCCGGAGCGAGCCGGTGCGGACCATCGATCGGCCCGAGCTGGGCGACCGGCCGCCCGTCCACAGTGATGGTGAAGCGCTGGCCGCTCTCGGCCCGACGCAGCACGTCACTGACGTTGTTACGCAACTCTCGCTGGGGAATGCTCACCACGAGAGGAGCGTAGCATATCGTCTACAGTCGCCGGCCGGGACCGGGCCCCCGTTGCCCGCGTCCAAGGACACAATGAGCGCCGCGTGCTCGTCCCACCTAGCGTTCGGAAGGGTATTCGGAGCCTGTCCCACTCGGGCCCGCAGCGCGCGGGGGCATCCCGGCGTGCCGCCTGCCGAGTCCGGCTCGGCGCAGCTGCACCGCGAGAGCTAGCGCAGAGGCGGCGAAGAGCCCACCGCTGACCAGCAGCCACCGGCCGAGGTAGGGACGGGTCGAGAAGCCCGTGCTGGGCGCGTACGCGGGCGGCAACCGCAGGATCAGCGGGAACCACACCAGCAGCAGCAAGCCGGAGAGCATGGCCGGTACCCGCACGTAGTTGACCCAAGCCCCCGGCGGCAGAGCGCGACCACGACGTCGCAGGACGGCCGTGACCGAGCGGTCGACGATGGCATAGAGCGGGAAGAACACGACGTCGTGGGCCACGGCAGCGCCCACGAACCAGACCGCGACAGCCACGGGTCGGCCGACCAGCAGCCGGGTGGCTGCGTAGCCGGCCAGACCGAAGCAACCGAGCATCCCAAGAAGGTGCGGCGGAGACGCCCCGTACCAGCGGATCGAGCGGCGTACTCCCTCAACGAGACGCACCGCTCAGCCCTCGAACGTCAGCCGGCGGACCCACTTGGTGTTGTGCACACCTGGGGCCGCCGGCACGATGACGCGGGCCGGAAAGCCGTGGTCGAGAGAGAGATCGGCGCCGTTGACCCGAAGGGCGAGCAACGAGTCCGGATGCAGCACCTGATTGGGCGCGAGCCGGGCGGCCCGGAAGGTGCCGTGCTTCTCCAGCGACTCCACGTGCAGGCTGGGGTGCCGGCTTGATCCGACCAGCCTGGCCAGCTCGCGCAGCGGCACGCCGGTCCAGGCCTGGTCCGTCGTCGACCACCCCTCGACACAAGCGATCGGGAGGCGTGCATGGTGCTGAGGCATGGCGAGCAGCTGCTCTCGGCTGAGTTCGACGGTCCCCGCTGCCCCGCGCAGTTCGAGGCGCCATTTGGCCTGCGTCATCTCGGTCCGGATGCCGACCCCGGCGGCGGTCTTGTTGACCTGGAAGTCGTTGGGACCCGAGCCGGCCGACTGGCCGTGCGGAGCCAACAGCGCCAGCCGACGAAACGGACCGCCGAGGCTTTGACCCACGGTGAGCCCGAACATGGTCAGTGATCCGGCGGCGACCAGACCGAGCACCCCCCGACGCGAGATCGTCGGGAGGGCCGGGTCCGGCGAGACCAGCCGGTCGGGATCGGGAGGTTCCGGTTCGGTCCGGGCCAGCGGGGTGGCCAGCTCCGTGCGGAGGCTTCGCGATCGCAGCGCAGTAACCATGCGCCGCAGCTTGAGGGCGACGTGTACGACGAACGCGGCGATGAAAACCCAGGCCCCGTAGAAGTGCAGCGTGTAGAACGAGCCGGGAAAGACGTATTCGAGCTGGACGTTCAGGATGCCGGTCGCGAACTCGAAGACTGCCCCGCCGACGAGCAGCACCAGCGACAGCCGCTCGAGGGCCTGTGCCGGCGACACGGCCGGCGGCCAGTCGAACAGCTTCGGAATAACCGACCACAGCTTGGCCAGCAGCACCGGAACGAGCACCAGCCCGAGCGTGACATGGACGCCCTGGGTCAGCCGGTACAGCCAGTACGGGTGAGTCGGCCAGGTGAACAGGTAGTAGCCGAGAGCACCCTTGTGCGGCGTGAGGTCGTTCCCGGGCAGCCTTGGATCGTACGCCGCGTAGGACAGCAGCCCGGTAACGAACACGACCGTGACGCCGATCAGCAGGACGAAGCCGAACACGGCGGTCAGCCACGGTCCGCGCAAGGGACTACGCCAGAAGGGCCGCCGGAACGGGCCCGGGGGCGGGTGCTCCGCGACCGCGCGCGCCGCGCGTCGCAGCCGCTCGCCGGAGCGGCTCATGCTCGGATCAGCTCGGCGAACCAGCGGCTCGCGACCGTCCAGCGGTCGTGCACCGCGAGCCCGGCCTCTGCCGCCGTTCCGGCCAGGTCGTCGGTGTTCAGATGCGCCCAGCGGAACCAGGCACTGCGCGCGTCG
>JBPCOB010000162.1:0-14101 GCA_051000715.1 Mycobacteriales bacterium | reverse complement strand
CGACAACGGCAGCGTCCCGGCCAGCATCCGCGCGCCGGTCGCCAACGCCCCCGCCGCCGCGGCCGCGCCGCCCGCCGCCCCCGAGCTCGTCGCCGCCGCGACCGCCGGTGTGACCAGCCGCAGCAGCGCCGGCAAAGCGACGATCGCCAAGATCATCAGGAACAGCCCCGACAACACCGAAGCCGCGTCCTGACCGTGCCCGATCAGCAGAAACGCGCTCGCGTACACCGTTGCCGCCGCCGGCTTGTACAACACGAACGCCAGCAGCCAGGCCACCACCCGCTGAAACCACGCCCGACCGGTCGCCGTCGACGTCGCCGCTGCCGACAGCGGCAACGTCCCCGCCAACATCGTCACCACCGCGATCCGGACCAGCATCAGGCCCATCTGCGCCAGCGACGCCAGGATCGCCACCAGCGCGACGATCAGCACCAGCCCCGAACCGAGGCCCGGGACGCCGCTGATCGTGGCCAGGCTGGCCAGCCGCGCGCCGAGGTCACCGTCGGCGGAGCGGTCCAGGATCCACTGCGAATACTGGTCGCCGAAGTACCCCAGGGCGTTGACCGCGGCGACGCCGGCGCCCGACGCGACGATCAGCGTCAGGATCCCCTTCGCTGCTCGCCCGGCCGGCTGCCCCGACCGCGACCAGGCCATCTGCCCCGCCGCGATCAGCAGCGACAGCACCGCGACGAACCCAGTCAGCCAGTACGTCATCGACCGCAGCTGCGCGATCGGGCCGCTCGCCGTGGACAGCTGCGGCATCGGCAGGTCCGTCCAAAACGTCATCACCGCCTTGGTGGCGTCAGCCAGGCCCTCGGCGAGCTTCTGCGCCGCGGCGTCAAAGATGCTGCCGGCGGCCGCACCGATCGCCCCACCGGCATCGCACAGGTTGCCAAGTACGACGTCGCAGGGGCTGGGCACTACAGACCGCTCCAGGGGACGAAGCCGGCCAGGGTGCTCACGCTCTGCACGGTGGGCGTAGCCGACCCGTCCGGTTGCAGCTGCAGCTTCCAGTCGCCGTCGAGCCAGCGCACGGTGTCGGTGGCGACCTGCAAGTTTCCGGAGGAGAACCGGCTGACGAACTGAACCACTGCGACGTCCGGCGAGTAGGTGACGAACCGGAAGCCGGCGAACTGGCCGTACGTGCCGGGAGGAACCGACGTCGAGTCGACCTTCGCCCGCTTCTGCACGTACACGTCCCGACCCGGCCCGGGGACGACCTGTCGCTCCTCGACCTGACGCCAGTCCTGGCCCGGACTGATCAGGTAGCGGGAGCTGATCTGCGCGGCAGCGAGCAGGGCGCCGGTCGGCGTGTGCGCGTAACCGGCGTAGACCGGGCCGCTGACCCGAGTGGGCCCGGAGCTGTGGCTGGAGGGAAGCGCGACCCCCTGGAACAGCCCCCACGTGATACCGGGTGGCGGGCTGTTCGGCACCGTCGCGTCCGGCGCAGCCGGCGTCGCCGCCGGGCTGCTGGCAGCCGTGGTGGGCGATGCGGCTGCCGACGGCTTCGGAGCTGCCGCCGGCGGACTGCCGCCGCGGGTGAACCAGATGACGACCGCCGCAGCCAGCACGATCAGCCCGACCACCGCCGCCGCGGCAATCGTCCTCGCCCGGCCGCGCCGCCTCGGCTCAGCATCGGGTGCAAGGGAGGGCGGGGGGGCCGGCTGGAAGTCACTCATGCGGTCCAGGGTCACGGTCAGACCAGCGTGTTGACCAGTTGGGACCCGGCTGCACCCAGAACGCAGGCGCCCATCACCCAGCCCAGTTTCGCCAGATGCTCACCGCCCTCACCGCGGCGGTGCGCCACCGCCATCGCCCCCGCCACCATCAACACGCCGACGACACACAAGAACGTGACACCCCAAAACACCCAGTTCAGCACTGTGGTCAGCCCGGTCGTGCCGGGCGGCTGCACCCCCGTCGGGGACGGGATGTTGCCGGCGGCTAGGACGACGGCGCCGCCCTTGGCGGAAATCGCAGCTGCAGCGTTAAGTACCGACATGCTGATCTACTCCTTCGCTCGAGCGGTGCCGGCGCCGACGAGCGCCTGCATATCGGTGTCGAGATTGCGTGCGGCGCGCGGCATGGGCACGGGTTCGGCGTGACCCGCCAGGCGCCACTCCTCCACCCACGGGACCTCCCAGACGCGGGGATAGGCACCGCTCACGAGGTGGAGAAACCGTGCCAGGCGGGTGGGAGGGCGGCCGGGGGCGTCAGCGACGATGACTAGGCCGACGAGGAGGACGGCGTCCGGTAAGCCTCCGGAGGCGTGCTGCCGCGCGGCGTCTCTCGCCCATTCCAGGCCAACGCCACTGCGTCGCACGACTACGACGACGGCGCCGCTGGTGGGCCACCTGCGCTCGGCGTCCGCGCCGGAGACGCCGGCTCGGCGCAGGCTCGTGACTCCAGCGCCCCCGTGCCCTCCCAGCAGCCACCAGGTTGCGGGGTAGTGAGCAGCCGGGTGGCCCTGGCGGCGAGGGGCACTTGGTGGCCGGACGGGGAGGCGGCGGTCGAGATGCGGGGCGGTCACAAGTCCTGAGATCGACGTCTCCAATAGAGATCGGCCCGCTGGGCTAAGTCGTCCCAACTCGACGAGTGGCGAGGTTGTGAGAGGGAGAGGCATGCTGGTCCCGAGGTCATTGGTACATGGGTGGATAGACTTTGAACACACCCTAGACCGATGTGGCAGACAACTGTCAAGACACTCTCCGCCGAGACAGGAATGCGTCGGCCGCCCGCAGGCGGAGCGCCTGGACGGATCGTGAGCGCTAGCGCAGAACCGGATAGATGATCGCGGTCGAAGCGATCCCCATCAGTGCGCCGGCGATCACCTGCGCGGGAGTGTGATCCCTGAGTTCGACGCGTGACCAGCCAATTCCCGCCAGAACCGGCCAGAGCACCAAGGCCAGCCATCCGTACACGACGACCAAGGCGGTTGCGCCGATGGTCGAGACCCAGGTGTGCAGAGAAATCTTCCAACCGAGGGTCACAGCGAGAGCGAGCGCAGCCTCGGCCAGAAGCGTCACCAGGAACGCCACCAGGTCCCGCGGTGCTCCCAAGAGGACCAGCACGGCAACGCCGGTGAGCATCGAGGCAAGCGAGAACAAGAACACCGGCTTGCGCTGCGCGCGGTCGCCGACATGGTGGTCATTCCAGCGGCCCAGCCGAACGCCGCGCAGGACGTAGCCGAACGGGATCACGCCGAAGAACACGGCCGCCAGCAACCCCCTACCCAGTCCGGCTGCCACGGTGTCGGCGCTGTGCAGTGCGATGACCAGCGGCATCACCACGAGGACGACGACCGGAGCCCCGGTCTCGGTCAAGATGCGAGCGGCACGCCGGCGGCGGAGGTCAGGGACGGTCACGCTGCACGCTCTCTTGCACCACGCGTGAGCGCCGGTACGCGCGCGTCACCTTCCGGAGAAAGCTGACCTCGTCGGCGAGGTCGGCTCCCCCAGCTGGGACTGGTTCGGCAATGGGCCGGTCCGGCGCCAGCCGCCCGTGCGCCTTGTCCTCTATCGCAGCGGCGAGGGTGGCCGCCTCGACGGTGACAGTCTCCTCCTGCGGTGTCATCCCCTGCTCACGCGCCTTGCGGCGTGCACGCTCCGCGACGTCCCGGCGGAAGTAGCGTCGCAGCGCCAGGCGGCCGTCCCGGATCTCAAGGATCCGCGAGTGGAGACGAAAGCGAAGATCACGAAAGCTGATCAACTCCCGAGCCTGAGAGGCGGGCGGCGTCAAGGCAATGCCAGGCGTCGCCTGGTGCATCGCCTTCCACAGCGGACGCAGCTGCCGGTGAGCGCGGTAGGCCTGCACCCGGGGGCCGGCTGCTGGCAGACTCGCGCCGACGACGGCGAACAGACTTAGGGTCGCCACCAGAACCCTCGACACCGCCCCGTAAGCGTGCAGGCGGCCGCTGTACCCGGCCCGCACCCCGACCAGATAGCCGCCCCGAAGCAGGACGTACGTCAGCCCGAGGACGGCTGAGACCTGGATCAGACGCAGCCCCCACCTCAGGAATCGACGATGCACCTCGCGCGAGTAGCGACCACACAACCGTCCCAGGTCGACGAAGACATACCCCAGGTAGGCCAGATAGGCCAGCGAGTAGACGAGATACCAGCGCTCCGGCGAGTACCGGGCGACGAAGTCGTTGGTCTCGGCGTCGGCGCCGGCCAGGGTGAACATGGCAACCATGACTCCCACCGCCGCAACTAACGCTGCTACCCGGAAGCGGAGCTTGCGCCCTGCAGTAACGGCGTCGTTGCTCTGGTAAAGGAGCATGCCCAGGATGGCGCACCCGGTGGCGAGGGCCAGCCCGTCGCCTACCGGCTGCGCGAGGTTCGGCACACCCAGATGCTCATCGAGGGCGTGGTAGCCCCGCGGGACACGCATGGTCCAGCCGAGTGCCAGTGCGAACAGGGCCACCCACAGCGCCCGACGGGCGGGCGCACCCTTGGCCCGCCAAGCGCCGGGCGCCTTGAACAGCACCGCGACCCAGGTCAGGACGAGTGCCACTCCGGCCACAGCCGCCTTCTTCCTGCTCGCTGGGCCCTACAACTATTCACCGAAGGTGCTCCCGAGCTCGCTGTCGAGCGTCGAGCTCGAGCGCCGGCTCACCAACTCGAGAACACGCCGGGCAAAGTACTCCGCCTCGCGCTCCTCCTGCGCGGTGTACGACTCCCGGTCGGCACGCCGACGGGCCTGGTGACGCCCGATCTCCGGCAGCAGGAACTCCGCCGCGTCCTCACCTACCACGCTCCCTGCGTAGTGTTCGGCGATCAGGTGACCCACCTCGTGCAGGATGATCCCGGCCTGGTGGTAGCCGCTGGTGAGCCCGTCGTAGAGGATGACGTCGTCGTCGTCTCGCCCGAAAACAGTTCCACTGGGCAGGCCGACGGCCACCGTGTCGATGGCCCTGAGATGAATCGGGCGGCCGCGCCGCGCCGCGACACGACGGCAGAACTCCTCCACGCTGAATGGCACGGGGATCTCTACCTCTGCGAGCAGCACCTCTACGCGCGTGGCGACCGGGTCGAGCCTCACCGTTGCCGTTCCTCGCCAAGGCCCGCAGGCGGCTCGTCGCCACCGTCAACATCTTGGGCGGCCGGCAGGCCCTCCAACTCGCGGGCGCTCTCGATGATCGCCTGGATCGCCTGCAGGCTTCGGGGGGACAGGCCGGTCGCCCGTAGGGCGACCCGGCGTACACCGCTGTCCCGCAGGGCACTCAGCATGGCGAGCTCTGCCTCGACCCGAGCGGCTGCCTCGTCGTCATGGAAGTAGGCAGCCGGGACTCCGAAGAAGTCGGCCAAGGCCTCCATGTGCTTCTTGGTCGGGTTGTCTTTGATGCCCTTGCGCAACTGCCAGATGTAGCTGGCCGAGATAGTGGGCCCACCCTGTTCCCGGATGCCGGCCGCGACGTCCTCCAGGCTGTACTCCCCATGCGAGCCGGGCACGGCGTGGAACAGGTGCTCCAGCTTCTCAGCGATGGTGCGCCGTGGCGCTGGGGGTCCTCCTTCGTCCACCCCGAACCCCTCTGCCGCCACGACAAGCAGCGCACGCCGCGCTGCCACCTGCCACGAACGGTAGTAGGTACGAGGCCGCCGCCAAGAGCGCCAACGTCGGACAGGACCCGCAGAAGCCACGGCCTTCCAGCGTCGCCCCTGAGCTACCTCCCTGTTTCGTGCGAGTCATCCGCACCTCCCCTTTCCCCGCCGTATGGACTGGCATAGCATGCCCAGGTCGCTAGTCATAAACCCGGGTGGGAGGTGTCCATGCTCTCGAGGCTGGCCAGGGACCCCCGTGGCAAGAACGGCTCCAGGCGGTGAGCTTCGGACGCTGGGCAAGCGGCGGCGTAGCCGCCGTCGTCCTCGCTGCGACGTTCTTCGTCGTCATCGTCGGCGGCACTGCCCTGCAGGCGCAGGCCAGCTGTGGGGTCACCTCCGGCGGCGCAGGAGTTACCGTCCCAATCGAGGCTGGTCAGACGGCGTACGTGCGCACGATCATCGGGGTGGGGAAGGCCCGCGGTGTCCCCGAGCGGGGCTGGGTGGTGGCGCTGGCGGTGGCCCTGCAGGAGTCGGGGCTGCGGAACCTGTCTAACCCGGCCTACCCGCAGAGTCTGGCCCTGACCACCGACGGGTCCGGCGGTAACCGTGACTCGTTGGGGCTGTTCCAGCAGCGGCCGAGCGCGGGCTGGGGGACGGTCGGGCAGTTGATGGACCCGGTCTATGAGGCGGCCGCGTTCTTCGGCGGACCCGACGTGCCGCCGGCCAACCCGGGCCTGCTCGACATTGCCGGCTGGGAGTCGCTGCCGGTGACCGTCGCCGGGCAGCGGGTGCAGGCCAGCGCCTCCCCCGGCGCCTACGCCCGATGGGAAGGTGAGGCGGCGCAGCTGGCGGCCGCCAACGCCGACGCCGCTCCGGTCGCGGTGCTCGACCGCCCGTCGGGCAGCCCGGCGGCCGGCGCCGGCGGGTACACCGGCGCGGACGGGCTGTGCGGGCCTGGTGGGGTGCTGCCCCCGGGCGGGGCGACCGGCGACGCGGCCGCGGTGATCGCCGCGGCCCAGCGCTGGCTGGGCACCCCCTACTCCTGGGGCGGCGGCACCCTGGACGGGCCCAGCGCCGGCTTCGGCCCCGGCGCCGGCATCGTAGGGTTCGACTGCAGCTCCTACACCCGCTACGCGTACTACCAGGGCACCGGCCTCACGCTGCCCCGCACGGCGGCCGGGCAGTACGCGGCCACCGCCAGCCGGCTGGTCGGACTCGGCGGCCCGGACCTGACCCGGCTGCAACCCGGCGACCTGCTGTTCTGGGGCTCCTCCCCCGGTGGCATCCACCACGTCGCGCTCTACACCGGCGGTGGGATGCTGTTGGAGGAGCCGCATACGGGCCTGGCCGCCGAGCTCGTCCCGGTCTACGGCGGAGACTTCTACGCCGCCACCCGCCCGCTGGCCTCGGTCCCGGTGTCGCCGTGACCCACACCCCAGCAGCCGCCGCTCCCCCGGCCCGCATCTGTCGAGGTGACCCGTCGATGCCCTCGCCGCTGCTTACGCTGGCGTGCCTTGCCGCCGGTGCCTGCCTTCTCACCCTGGACGCCGGCTGCGCCGGCGCGCCCGCCACGGCGCCCGCCAGCCACGCCGCGACGCCTCGCTCCACCTCCACCCGGGTAGGTCCGGAACGCGGCCCGAGCTCGTCGGCGTCAGCGGCGCCAGGTCGGCCCGTGGTTGCGCCGGCCGCAGTGGACCGTGACCTTCAGGACGTCGCCGGCCGTTACCTGGCGGCACGGGAGAACGCGGTCTCTTACACCCATCCCACCCCACGGAGCTGGCTGGCCGACGTCCGGGCGGTGATGGCCTCGGCCGGCTGGCAGCGGCTGGCCGCCTCCCTCGGTAACGACGGCGGCTTCCCTGCGGCCACCGCCCGGGCCCGCCGGTGGTCGGTGCGGATCATCGCCGTCTGCCGCGACAATCCTGATGCAGGGCCGGCGTCCAGCACCCAGGCGGTGCTGACCTGCGCGGTTACGGACCGCACAGTCGACGCCGCCGGCAGGCCAGTTCCGGCCCGGGACCTGCCCGGCATGTGGCCCTACCAGGGGCCTCAGAGCCCGGCCCTGCTGGCCCTGCGCCGCGTTAACGGCCGTTGGCTCGTCGACGCCGATGAGACCGGGCGGGCAAGTTGAAACCGACCCTAAGGAATGCAGGTCGCTCAGTTGGCCTGCCAGCGTCGGCGTGTCGCCGTCCAGAATCAGGATTAGGCACGGGAGCATCCTGGTCCATGACCAATGCCTACGGCGAGCCTCGCAGCAGTGAGCGGGATGTGGCCATGACGTTCCGCATGACCCGCGCCGAGCGCGAGCGGCTGCGCGTGGAGGCAACGGAAGCCGGACTGACGACGCAGCAGCTGTGGGAGCTGCGGATGCTCGGGGCGGCCAAGCCCCGCGGCCGCGACGGGCGGCCGCCGAAGTCACGCCAGGCCGAGGAGCTGCCGATCGCCGGATAGCCGAGACCTACAAGTGCCGTAGCCGAGAGGCCCTCTCCGGGCCCTGCTACGCACCGGCAGAACCTTCGGCACCGGGGAACAACAGCCCCTGGAAATGCCGAAGGCCGCCCCTCATCTTTGGCGAGGCGAGGGCGGCCGGTGGCGCTAACAAGTACCTGGTGCCGAGGGTACCTCAACCCTCCCCCGCCGCAAGCAGCCACGCGTGTTGCGTGTTTCTTCGGTATGCCCTGAGAGCGGCCTGACGGCCCTCGGGACCTCCCCCTTCCTGGAGGACCCGTGCTCTCCCCGCCTCAGGCGCCGCTGCCCGGCGCCACGTCAGCCGCTCCATCGTCGTTGTCGCCGGCCGCCGGCGGCCTGGCCGGCCGGCTGGCCGCCGCAGTGGGCCGGCGCACGTCGATCGGTCTCACTCCCCCACCGGGGGCCTGCTCGGCCCGGCCGGCCTGGTGGTCGCGGGCGGACTGGACCGGGGTGGAGGTGTGGTGCGTCGTCGCCGCCGGCGTAGACGTGTGCAAGGCGGTGCACGCCGACCCGCACACCGTGGTCCGGGTCGCCCGGGCGATGGCCGGCTACGCCGACTACACCACCGGGCGGGACTGCCGGCCCACCAACACCCGCCTCGCCGACGACCTGGCCATGTCGGTCCGGCAGATCCAACGGGCCCGCGACGCCCTCAAACGCCTACACCTGGTTGTCGAACTGGTCCGGGGCCGCTCCGTGCTCACCCGAGCCGAACGCCTGGCAGCGTGGCGCCGCGGTTCGGCCCACCGCCGGCTGGCCGCCGAATTCGCCTTGCTGTCCGTCCGCCGCCGTCCACAGCCCACCGGCCCCGCTGTGGGACATGTCACCCCACCCGGCGTAAGCCCGGGTATGTCTCCTACCTCACCAAAACTTCAGTTCTTCACCCGAACAAACCGAACGAGGACCGGCGCTCCGCGCCGGGCTCCAACCCAAAAAAGCCAAACCGACCGGGCGAACCGGACATATCCGGCAGACCCCCGGGTCCGGCGGCTCATCGCCGGGCTGCAACAGCGGATCTACTGGCTCCGCGCCGTCTCTCCCCGCCGGCTCACCGCCCTCCACCGCTTCGCCCTCGCCGGCTGGACCCCCAGAGACATCCAGACCGCCGCCAACGAAGTTCTGCGGGCCCGGAACTGGACGATCCCCCACACCATCGACCACCCCGCCGCCTACCTCGCCACGCTCCTGCGCGACATCGACCCCGCAGACCGGCCCGGCGCCACCGAAGACGCCATGCGAGCCCAGGAGAAGCTCGTCCGGGAATGGACCTGGCAAACCACCCTCGGCCCCACCGCCTGCCCCCACGAACACCCCGGCGGCAACATCCCCCACCCAATCCACGGTCACCTCGCCTGCCCCCAATGCCGAACGCAGATCGGATTCGGCTGATTTACCAGCGCGGCCCTCGGCCGGACGGCCAGCCCCGTGTGCCTCCGCCACGGGCCGGGACCGGCCGCACCCGGCCGGGGGGGCGGGGATTCCGTCCCGCTACACCCCACCGGTCCCCCACCGCCCGGGCTGACCGACCACCCTGGGTCCTCGCCCGCGCCCTGCTGCACTACGCCGACCGCGACGACTGCACCACCCGCCCCGGCCCTCGAACACCTCGGCGCTCGGACCGGGCTGGCCCGGCGCACCCTGCTCGCGCACCTGGCCCGGCTCATCGACGCCGGCCTGCTCATCCGCGTGACCCGAGGCCGGCACACCAGCCTCGTCGAGCAGCTGCACACCGGCCGGCACCGCAACGCCGCCGTCTACCGCCTCGCCCACCCCCTCTGCCCCACCACCCAACAAGCCCACCAGCGACAAGCCGAAGAGGAACGGCGGCAGGCTGCCCGCGACCAAGCCTGAGCCGAACGGCGAGCTAGCGAACGGAACGCCGCCACCCCCCGGGCAGATCGCCGCCCGTCTACACGACTTGCGACGACAGATGGGGTGGCCGTCGACAAGCGACCAGGTGTCCAGCGCTAGCAGTCAGCGGCGCGAGAGTGCTAGCCGTCTCTCTAGCACAGCCAATAGCGATGGCGACAGCCTCCGCCCGTGCTAGCAACCGCGTGAGCGGACCTGCATGCAGCTCGGCGCGCCTGCCGGCTAAGAGGCCCGCGAGGTGCTACTACAGACCGCGATAGGGAAGGAAGTGACCCCCGCGAATGGCCACCGCCACCGTGGAACGCCCGCAGCTGCGCCGCGTCATCGCCGTCATCAACGGCAAAGGCGGGGTGGGCAAGACATCGGTGGTCGCCAACCTCGGCGGCCTCCTCGCCGCGGCCGAGTACCGAGTGCTTCTCGTCGACCTCGACCCGCAGGGCAACCTGGGGGAGGACCTCGGCTACGCAGGGGCCGGTCTGGGCGACGAAGGCCGAGGGCTGTTCCTGTCGCTGAGCACCAGCAGCCCGCTGCAGCCGCTGCGCGAGGTACGCCCGAACCTCGACGTCATCGTCGGCGGGGAGGAGCTCAACGACCTCGCTGCCACCCTCTACGCCCGCCGGCAGCGCAACGCCGCCGGCGCGGCGAACGCTCTCGCGGTCGGCCTGGCCGGGATCGCCGGCAACTACGACCTCGTGCTGCTGGACTGCCCGCCCGGCCAGGACGTCCTGCAGGAAGCTGCCCTGGTCGCCGCTCGGTGGATCCTGATCCCCACCCGCACCGACGCCTCCAGCCGGAAGGGCCTGCGCGAGGTCGGACGACGGTTCCTCGCCGCCCGCGACAACAACCCCGACCTTGAGCTGCTCGGCGTGCTGCTGTTCGGGACCACCTCGACGGCGCGGCGGATCACCGCCCAGGCCCGCGCGGACCTGCACACCGATCTCGGGGGAGTGGCACCGCTGTTCGACACCGCAATCCGCTACGTCGAAGCTGCCGCGGTCGACGCCCGCAACCGCGGCCAGCTCGTCCACGAGCTCGAACGGGACGTGCTGAACGCGCCCAAGTGGTTCGAGCGGCTCCGTGCCGGCACGAGCAAGGAAGGCACGCTGGCGGCCAGCGCCGGCACGCTCGCCGCCGACTACCAGGCGCTGGCCGAGGAAGTCCTCAACCGCCTCGTCGCCGCCGAAACAGCCGGTCAGGCGACCAGCAGAGCGACCGCGTGACCCAACCCCGGCTCGGCTTCGAGCCCACGGCCCTGCCCCCAACCGACCTCGCCACCGTGTTCGGGCGGAGCGGCGTGCTCCGTGGTCGACTGCAGCCGCTCCGGGAGGCCACGGCCCCGCCCGGGGCGCCGGACACACGGGCCCCGGACCCCTCTTCGAGCACCAGCAGCCGAAAGGCACATCGACGCCGCCCCCAGAGCGACTCTCCGCCCACGTCACACAAACCGGCTCGCGGTGTGATCGCCTATCTCCCGATCAGCCTGCGCGACCGGCTCCGCCGGCGCCGTCACGTCGACGCCACCCCCTTCCCCGACATCGTCCTCGACGCCGTCGAAGCGACCGCCGGGCGGCTCGGCGAGCTCGTCGCCGCCCGCCGGCCCCGGCCCGCGCGCTCCGCACTGTTCGTCCGAAACGCACGCAGCGCACCCGACCCCGAGCCGCACGTCCAGGTCTACCTGCGGCTCGACGACGAGAACGTGCGTGTCCTCGACCGGCTCACCGAGCAGCACAACGCATCCAGCCGCAGCGCCCTAATCACAGCTGCCCTCGATGGCTACCTTGCGCGCTAGCAGGCTCCGGGCGCCACGGCGGGAGTGCTCCGCGATATGCGCCCAAGGATGTCATCGGCTGTGCGCTTCGCTGGCATGTAGCCTGTGGCGTCCGAAAGGACGGATTGGAACGCACAGCCTTACTGCAAGGGGAACAACGCTCAGCAATGGACGTCGCTGATGGCCCCAGATGCCAGGAGATTGCCTCGCCTGGCGGCGAGTGCCTGGTCTTCGACAGCGACGACGACGGCTCTCCCGAGGCTAGTACCGCTCGTCAAGCGTGTGCTCCGGCAGACGTGAGGGGTCGCTCGGTAGGTCCGGCCTCACTAAGCCTCGATCCGTGGACCGGGGTTGGTTTTGTGATTTAAAGTCTACGTAGTTGATCATGGGCGGTGTGGGCAGCGGGGATCTGCTGGTCTGTCCAGCTGTTCCACGTGGTTTCCGGTCGGGCCTTTGCGGCTGTTGGTCGGAGGGTCAGGCGAGGGCTGGCGGTCCGGTCGCGGGCTGGAAGATCTTGTGCCAGAGGATGGTCCAGTGCTCGGCCCAGGGCCAGTGCGCGGGCAGGTGCAGAACCGGTCGGCGTTGTGGCCGGGCCAGGCGGGCGGGGACGGCGACGATCTGCCGTCGTAGCGTCGCGCCGCGAGCCACGGCGTGCCGGTCGCTGGTGAGCGTGCCTGCTGCTCGCAGCAGGTTGTGGGTGATGGCGGCGCAGATCGCCCACGCGCTGTTCGCGGCGAAGCGGCCCGAGGGCTGGTGCGCCATCGGGCCGTCGATGACGTCGGCGAACACGGTTTCGATGATTGCGTGTCGGCGGTGGGTGATGTCGGCGTGGGCGGTGGGTTCGGTGTTGTCGGTGAAGAACGGGTGGTGACGCCAGACCGGGAACAGCTCCTCGGTCTTGGCCCGGTCGCGGACCCGGCGCACGATCAGCCGCGCGGTGATCGGACGCTTGGTGGAGGCGAACGCGGTGAATGGGGCCTCGGCGACCTCGGCGTCGGAGATCAGCTCCCCGGTGTCGGGGTCGGTCACGGAGCCGGGGTAGTGCACCGGTGTCCAGGCGTCGTCGCCGATGCCGGCGATCGCGCGGTTGACCGCCGGGTTCTTGGTGAGCACGAACGAGAATCGGGCGCTGGCCTTGATGCAGGCGTTGATGACGGAGCTGTTGCCGTAGGCCGAGTCGCCGCGCACCAGCAGTCCCCCGCCCGCGCCGGCGGCGCGGGCGGTGCTGATCGCCTCGCGCACCATCGACGCCGCACCCTTGCCCGAGCCGGCCCGCCCGGCACGCAGCCGGATCCCGGCCACCACCGGCGCACCATCGGGCGTGCTGATGGTGGCGACCAGCGGAGACAGGCCCTTGCGCAGGATCTGCCGCCCGGCGATCTTGGTGTGTCCGTAGCTGGCGCCCTGCTTGGCGTGTCCGTAGACCGGGCGTAGCAGCGAGTCGATGTCGACGTAGGCCTGCTCACCGATGCCGGGCAGCAGCGCGGAATGCTGCACCAGGTTGACCAGGTTCGCCCGCAACACCGAGGCCAGTTGCTGGGTGTGGCCGTGGGTGAACTCGCGCAGCAACTGACCCAGCGTCGAACAGGCGTAGACCTCCGCGAACAGCCGCGGCATCCCGCCGGAGCGGATCACGTCCAGATCATCGATGCAGTCGGCGCCGGCAGCCATCCCGGCGATGATCGAAGTCAGCTTGCCGGCCGGGTTCACCGCCGCCGACTTGACCTTGGTCTGCTTGATCGCGACCTTGGCCGAGATCAGCTCCGACAAGCCAGCCTGCTCGGCCAACGCCATCACCGGAACCAGGCCCGCGAACGACACCAGATGCTCGTCATCGAACTTCGGCGCGGCCTTCGACCAGACCTGCGATAGTCTCACTGAAAGTGCCTTCCGGTGCAGCGTGAACATGGGCGTCGACAACCCAGATTCTCCTTGCCCAGAAGGCACTTTCTCCGTTAACGCGCCCAACGATTAGCCATCGATCCACGGATCGAGGCTAAGTCCTCGTGCACGATCCTGGGCCGCTGACGCGGCTACACGTGCCCGGTGACGAGCAGACAGAGGGACCGAATCTGAGCGTCTGGAGCGTGCAGAAGTGGCGAGGTGATCCGGTGAACCGATGTTCGGACGAGCACGACGAGCTGAGGTGGCTCGACGTCCACGACCTCGACGCGCTGGCTTTGGCACACCCCAGCGTCCACCAAATCCTGCGCACTGTCCTCGCCGAACAGCCAAACCGTTCCCGAACTTGATCTACCGCGGCGTCTTGGGTCCGCCCCAGCCCTCCCGCAGGCCATCGTCCTGCGGGACGGTGCAGGCGGCTATGGCGCCTGATCGAGCGTCGAGTTGAACGCGGGCGCGGGCGCCGTCACGGCCGCCCAGCCCACGACGCGCCTGGTGTCCGTTCAGTTCGACGGGGCGCTGCTGGCGGGCTGTCCGGTTTGAGGTGGCG
>JBPCOB010000161.1:0-13905 GCA_051000715.1 Mycobacteriales bacterium | reverse complement strand
CTTCCTCGCCCTGATCGTCGCCTTGGACCTGCTGCCCACCGGACGACCGCGGCGCACCCGAGGCCCTGGGTTGGGCGTCGCCATCGCCGTCAAGCTCACTCCGGCGGTGTTCCTGCCATGGCTGGTGGTGACCCGTTCCTGGGGGACGCCTGCGGGCCACTATTGCCTGGTTGACCGGCGCGTCACTGCTGGGCCTCCTGCTGTTGTGGCGCAGCGCGAGCGACTACGTCTTTACCGCCTCGAGGGACACCGCCCGCTTCGGCGCCAACGACATTCCCGGCAACCAGTCGATCCGCGGGATGTTGTTGCGCAGCGACCTACCCGATGGCCTGGTCTCGCCCTGCTGGCTCGTCGTCTCGCTGGTCCTGCTGGCCGTCGCCACCTATGGAGCGTGGCGGCTCGAGCGAGCCGGCCAGCGGCTGGCCGCGGTAGCCGTGCTGGCATGCCTGTCGGTGGCCGTCTCCCCGATCTCCTGGGTTCATCACCTGATCTGGCTCGCCTGCCGATCGGAGCACTGGCAGCCGCCGGTCGGTGGAGGCTCGCGGCAGCGTGGTACGTCGTACTGCTGCCCGGCCTGCCCGCTCTGGGCGACACTGCCAGCCGTGCCGGTTATGGCCCGCCGGTTCCTTGGCAGCTCATCACCGACCTGCAGGGGCTGACCGCCGTCGCCGCGGTGCTGGTACTCCCCGCCCTCTGCCGGCCGGGATCCGCGAACAGGGTCGCGCCGCAGGGTCGCGCTGCGCCAACGGCCGGCGTAGATCCCGGGGTACTGGACAATGGTCGACGTGGGCGACAGCGGCGGGCGTGAGGTGGTCCTGCTCGGCTCGACCGGCTCCATCGGCACCCAGGCGCTGGACGTCATCGCCCGCAACCCCGACGCGTTCCGCGTGGTCGGGCTGGCCGCCGGCGGCGAGCGGGTCGATCTGCTGGCCCGCCAGGCGCTCGAGTTCGGGGTGGCGGTCGTGGGCGTCGCCCGCGCCAGCGCCGCCCAAGACCTGCTGCTCGCCTTCTACGCCGCTGCCAGCTCCCACGGCTTCAGCACCGGCGAATACGCGGTACCGAAGATCCTCGCCGGCCCGGAGGCCGCCACCGAGGTTGCGGCCTGGCCGTGCGACGTGGTGCTCAACGCCATGACCGGCTCGGTCGGCCTCGCGCCCACGCTGGCCGCGCTCGACGCCGGTCGCACGCTGGCGCTGGCCAACAAGGAGTCGCTGATCGTCGGCGGCTCGCTGGTGCTGGATCGGCTGGCTGGCAACGCAGACCGGCTGGTTCCGGTCGACAGCGAGCACTCCGCGCTGGCCCAGTGCCTGCGCGGCGGGCGGCGCGAGGACGTTCGGCGACTGGTGCTGACGGCGAGCGGTGGGCCGTTCCGCGGCCGTTCCCGGGCCGATCTCCACAGCGTCACGCCGGAGCAGGCGCTCGCCCACCCGACGTGGGACATGGGCCCGGTCATCACGGTCAACTGCGCCACGCTGGTCAACAAGGGACTAGAGCTCATCGAGGCGCATCTGCTCTTTGGTACGCCGTACGAGTCGATCAACGTGGTCGTCCACCCGCAGTCGGTGATCCACTCGATGGTGGAGTTCGCCGACGGCTCGACGCTGGCCCAGCTCAGCCCGCCGGACATGCGGCTGCCGATCGCGCTGGCACTGCAATGGCCGGACCGGGTGGCCGACGCCGCGCCGGCACTCGACTGGACCGTCGCGCACACCTGGGACTTCGAGCCCCTGGACGACGAGACCTTCCCCGCCGTCCGGCTGGCCCGCGCTGCCGGCAGCGCGGGCGGCACCCTGCCCGCGGCCTACAACGCGGCGAACGAGGAGGCGGTCGCCGCCTTCCTCGCCGGCCGGCTGCCGTTCCTCGGCATCGTGGATACCGTCGAGGCGGTCCTGGCCGACCACGACGTCGGAGTGGGGAACCAGCCGAGCCTGTCCGATGTTCTCTGTGCGGAAGCCGCGGCGCGGGCGCACGCACGCGCGCTCACCGGCGCGCCCGCGAACCAGGAGGAACCGGTCCGATGACTCTCGGCGTGCTCGCCTTCGTGGTGGCGCTGCTGCTGTCGGTGGTCCTGCACGAGGCCGGCCACTTCGGCTTCGCCAAGGCGTTCGGGATGAAGGCCACCCAGTTCTTCGTCGGCTTCGGCCCGACGCTGTGGTCGTTCCGCCGCGGCGAGACCGAGTACGGCGTCAAGGCCGTCCCCGCCGGCGGGTTCGTAAAGATCATCGGCATGACCCAGCTCGAGGACGTGGACCCGGCCGACGAGCAGCGTGCGTTCTACCGGCAGCCGGCCCCGCAGCGAGCCGTCGTACTGGCCGCCGGCTCGGTCGTGCACTTCGTCATCGCGTTCGTGCTGTTGCTGCTGCTCTTCTCGGGCCTCGGTACGCCGACCACGACCACGACGCTGGCCAGCGTCTCGCCCTGCGTCCCCGCCACCGTGGACGCCAGTTGCGCCCCTGGCGATGCGGCGTCCCCGGCCCTCGCCATCGGCCTGCGTCCTGGGGACCGCATCGTCGGCTTTGACGGGCACCCGGTGACGACCTGGGACGCCTTCTCGCGCGCCATCCGGGCCCACGATGCCGGCGTGGCCACCGTGGACGTCGACCGCAACGGCCAGCGGCTGACCCTGCGGCCGGTGGTCGCGCGGGCCGCCCGGCCGAGCCTGGACGACCCGTCCCGCACCATGCCGGTCGGCGTACTCGGTGTGTCCCCGGCGCTGAGCCGGGACAGACTCGGGCCGGCGGCGGCCGTGGGCCGCAGCGCCTCCCTCTTCCGGGCATCGATCACCGGCACCTTCGCGGCCCTGGGGAAGATCCCGGCTTCGGTCCCGAAGCTCTTCTCGGCCGACCGCGGCATCGACTCGCCGACGAGTGTGGTCGGGATCGGCCGGATCTCCGGCGAGGTGGCGACGGCGAATGCAGATCTGCTGGACCGGGTCGGCACGTTCCTGCTGATCATCGCGTCGCTCAACATCTTCGTGGGCATCTTCAACCTGCTGCCGTTGCTGCCACTCGACGGTGGTCACCTGGCGGTTCTCGGCTTCGAGCAGGCGCGGTACGGGCTCTACCGGGTGTTGGGCCGGCGGGACCCCGGCCGGGTCGACCTCACGAAGCTCCTGCCGGCGGCATACTTGGTCATCGCCCTGTTCGTGAGCCTGTCGGTGCTGCTGATCGCCGCAGACATCGTCAACCCGATCCACTTCCCCGTCGGATGAGGTGACCCGGTCCATGACCGCCGTGTCGCTCGGCATGCCGGCCCTGCCGCCGCCAGCCGTGGCCCGCCGCCGGCCGAGCCGGCAGGTGGTGGTCGGCAGCGTGCCGGTGGGGGGCGACGCCCCGGTATCGGTGCAGTCGATGTGCATCACCAAGACCGCCGACGTCAACGCCACCCTGCAGTCGATCGCCGAGCTGACCGCCTCGGGCTGCCAGATCGTGCGGGTCGCCGTACCGGACCGTGACGACGCGGCGGCGCTGCCGGCGATCGCCCGCAAGTCCGCGATCCCGGTGATCGCCGACATCCACTTCCAGTGGCGCTACGTCATCGCCGCGCTAGAGGCCGGCTGCCAGGGGGTGCGGGTGAACCCGGGCAACATCAAGAAGTTCGACGACAAGATCGGCTTGATCGCTCGGGAGGCGGGCGCCCGCGGCGTACCGATCCGGATCGGCGTCAACGCCGGCTCGCTCGAGCCCTCGATCCTGAGAAAGCACGGCAAGGCGACCCCGGAGGCGCTGGTCGAGTCGGCCCTGTGGGAGGCCGGCCTGTTCGCCGAGCACGACTTCTACGACGTCAAGATCTCCGTCAAGCACAACGACCCGGTGACCATGATCTCGGCGTACCGGCTGCTGGCGGAGTCCTGTGACTACCCGCTGCACCTCGGCGTCACCGAGGCCGGCCCGGCGTTCCAGGGCACGATCAAGTCGGCGGTCGGCATCGGTGCGCTCCTGGCCGAGGGGATCGGCGACACGATCCGGGTCTCGCTGTCCGCGCCGCCCGTCGAGGAGGTCAAGGTGGGGCTCGCGATCCTGGAGTCGCTCGGCCTGCGCCAGCGCCGGCTGGAGATCGTCTCCTGCCCTTCCTGCGGGCGGGCCGAGGTCGACGTCTACACCCTCGCCGAAAGGGTGCAGGCCGGCCTTGAGGGCCTGACCGTCCCGCTGCGGGTGGCCGTCATGGGCTGCGTCGTGAACGGCCCCGGCGAGGCCAGGGAGGCCGACCTCGGCGTCGCCTCGGGCAAGGGCAAGGGCCAGATCTTCGTACGCGGTCAGGTGATCAAAGTGGTGCCGGAGGCGCAGATCGTGGAGACGCTGATCGAAGAGGCGATGAAGATCGCCGATTCGATGGAGACCGACGGCGTCTCCTCCGGTGCGCCGAGCGTGTCGGTGTCCTGACCGATGCGGGCACGGACCGGCGTTCTGCCGACGGCGGTGCGGTTGCTCGAAGACCGGGACCTGGACGCGACCCTCGACCTGCTCCGGACCGACCCGGTTGCCAACGTCCCGATCGCCGCGCGGGTGGAGGCGTTCGGGCTGGAGCCGCGGCGGCTCGGCGCGGAGGTGTGGGGTTACTTCGACGACGGCGGCCTGAGGGCGCTGTGCTACGCCGGCGCGAGCATTGTGCCCTTCGGTTCGTCGCCGCCTGCACTTCGCGCATTCGCCGACCGCGCTCGCCGGCACGGGCGACGCTGCTCGTCGATGGTTGGCCCGGCCGACGCCGTCGACCCGCTGTGGCAGCTGCTCCGGTCGGCGTGGGGCCCGGCCCGCGACGTCCGGTGCCAGCCGCTGATGGCCACGTGCACCCCGGCGCTTGCGCCTGCGGACCCGGGCGTACGCCGGGTGCTGCCGGCCGAGCTCGACACCGTGCTGCCGGCGTGTATTGCCATGTTCACCGAGGAGGTCGGCGTCTCACCGACCGCCGGCGATGGCGGCGCGCTCTACCGCGCGCGGGTCGGCGAGCTGATCGCCGCCCGCCGGGCGTTCGCCCGGATCGAGGACGGCCGGGTGCTGTTCAAGGCCGAGATCGGCGCGCTGAGCCGAGCGGCCTGTCAGGTGCAGGGCGTCTGGGTCGACCCGTCGCTGCGCGGTACCGGCCTGGGGACGGCCGGGATGGCCGCCGTGGTGAACGAGATCCTCGGCTCGGTGTCACCGGTCGTGAGCCTGTACGTCAACGACTACAACGAGCCGGCTCGGCGCGCCTACGAGCGGGTCGGGTTCGCCACCGTGGGCCGCTTCACCTCGGTCCTGTTCTGAGACCGCTTTCCGGGCGGACGGCTGCGCGCCCCGGGGCGGCGCGACACTATGGCTTATGCAGATCTCAGCGAAGTCCGACTACGCGATGCGGGCTTTGCTGGCTCTGGCCGCCTGCGACACGGACGCGCTGGTGAAGGGGGAGGCGCTGGCGGTTAGCCAGAACCTGCCCCGGAAGTTCCTCGAGAACATCATGCTGGAACTGCGCAGGGCCGGGATCGTGACCAGCCATCGGGGCGCCGACGGAGGCTACCGGCTGGCCCGGCCGCCGGCGGAGATCTCCCTCGCCGACGTCATGCGGGCGGTGGACGGCCCGCTGGCCGAGGTCCACGGACTGCGGCCGGAGACCACGGCGTACGTCGGTGCGGCCGAGCACCTGCAGGAGGTCTGGGTGGCCGTGCGCGCCAGCCTGCGCGCGGTGCTCGAGTCGGTGACGCTCGCCGACGTGGTCGACGGCAAGCTGCCGCAGACCGTGATGAAGCTGGCCAACGACCCGGACTCCTGGGTGTCGCACTGACCGTCGGTCAGCGCGGCCGGTAGTCCAGGCACAGGAAGGTGGCGTCGTCGCGGGGGGCCGAGCCGGCCTGCCATGAGCCCATGTCCTTCAGGACCAGCCGGGCGGTCTCCTGCGGCGCTTCAGAGCGGGTGGCGAGCAGCACCTGGTTCAGTCGCGCGTCGCCGTACTCCTCGTCGTGAGTTCCCCGTGCTTCGAGCAGGCCGTCGCTCACCAGCACCAGCCGGTCGCCGGGGGCCAACCCGAACTCCTGCGGCCGGTAGTCTGGATCGTCGTCGAGGCCGATCGGCAGCTGCGACTCCAGGTCGAGGGTGAGCACCTGGCCATCGCGGATCACCAGCGGTGGTGGATGCCCGGCCACCACCGCCTCGGTGCGGCCGGTGGGCAGGTGGACGAGCAACAGCACCGAGGTGACGAACTGGGCCCCCCCGAACTGCTCGCGGACGACGGTGTCCGCGGCGGTCATCTGCTCAGCAATGGTCGCCCCCCCGCGCCGGGCGTTGCGCAGCGCGTTCACGGTGACCGCCGTCAGGATCGAGGCACGCAGGGAGTGCCCCATGGCGTCGGTGATGCCGAGAGTGAGCGAACTGCCCTCCGAGACGTGGTCGAAGTTGTCGCCTCCCACCTCGTACGCCGGGAAGATCCGGCCGGCGAGCGCGAAGTCCGGCCGGCGGACGGCCAGAGCGGGTAGCAGCTGCCACTGCATCTCGGCGGCGAGCAGCAGGGGTTGGCGTCGGCGTACCCGCTCGTAACGGTCGGTGTAACGGTCGGCGGCCACCAACACGTGGGCCAGCACCTGCGCGGTCTCTGTCACCGGCCGAAGGGCGTCATCGGGTCGCATGGGCGGCATCAGCACCTCGAGCATTCCCAGCCGGTCCGACCGCAAGGTGACCGGGACGCTCACCCGCAGCCCGTCGGGGTCCTCGCGCACGTCGACGGACTGGGTCCGGTACGCCGCCCCCAGCCGGCTGCCTTCGAGCGGTACCGACTCGACCGACCGGCCGGGGACGTGCTCGTCCAGTCGCTCCAGGGTGGACTGCTCGTAGTCGATGAGCAGCAGGCTGGTCCACTTTGCGTCCAGGGAGTCGGCCAGGTACTGCGCGATCACGGCGGACAGCCGGGCGGGGCCCCGCGCGTCGAGTCGGCGCAGCAGCTCGGCGACGTCCCACCGGGCGCTCATGTCGCGGACAGTATCGGCGATCGCCACCGGAAACGATCCTTCGGTCGATTCAGTCCCGTCGATAGGCTCGCCTCCCCCCCGGTTGGAGCGTTCGTGGTCACCCGCATGTCGAAGCTGTTCCTGCGCACGCTGCGCGAGAATCCGGCCGACGCGGAGGTCCCGAGCCATCGTCTCTTGGTCCGGGCCGGCTACATTCGCCGGGTCGCCGCCGGTGTGTACACATGGCTGCCGCTCGGCAAGCGGGTGCTCGACAACGTCACCCGGGTCGTGCGGGAGGAGATGGACCGCATCGGGGCTCAGGAGCTCCTCTTCCCTGCCCTCATCCCGCGTGAAATCTACGAAGCGAGTGGCCGCTGGGAGCTCTACGGCGATCTGCTGCTGCGGCTGGAGGACCGCCGCGGTGCCCAGTTCCTGCTCGGGCCGACGCACGAGGAGCTGTTCACGTTGCTGGTGAAGGACCTCTACGCGTCCTACCGCGACCTGCCCGTGATCCTCTACCAGATCCAGACGAAGTACCGGGACGAGGCGCGCCCCCGGTCGGGCTTGATTCGCGGCCGCGAGTTCATCATGAAGGACTCCTACTCCTTCGACCTCGACGATGCCGGCCTGCAGGAGAGCTACGACAAGCACCGGGCCGCCTACCTGCGCACGTTCGAGCGCCTCGGGCTGTCCTTCCGGGTGGTCTCGGCGATGTCAGGTGCCATGGGCGGCTCGCACTCCGAGGAGTTCCTCGCGCAGACCCCGGTCGGAGAGGACACCTTCGTCACCTGCCCGACGTGCGATTATGCCGCGAACGTCGAGGCGGTCCCGGCCGTGCCGCCGCAGGTCGACGCCGGCGTCGATCACCCGCCGGTCGAGGTGGTGGACACGCCCGGGACGCCGACGATCGACGCTCTCGCGGCCGGGCTCGGCGTTCCGGCCGGCGCGACGCTGAAGAACCTACTGGTCAAGGTGGACGGCGATGTCGTCGCGATCGGCGTGCCCGGTGACCGCGACGTGGATCTCAAGCGGCTGGAGGACGCGTTGGAGCCGGGGCGCGTCGAGCCGTTCGAGGCGGCCGACTTCGCCGCCCGGCCCGACCTGGTCAAGGGCTACGTCGGCCCGCAGGGGATGGCCGGCACTGCCTTCCGCTACTACGCCGACCCGCGGGTGGCCACCGGAACCTCCTGGGTCACCGGCGCGAACGTCGTCGACCGGCACGCGCGCCACGTCGTCGCCGGCCGCGACTTCACCGTGGACCGGTACCTCGACGTCGCCACGATGCTGGTGGGCGACCCCTGCCCACGGTGCGGGTCGCCGTTGTCCATCGACCGGGGCATCGAGATCGGGCACATCTTCGCACTCGGCCGCCGCTTCGCCGACGCCTTCTCCCTCGACGTCGCCGGGCCCTCCGGCCCGCCGGTCCGGGTCACCATGGGGTCCTACGGCATCGGGGTGTCGCGCGCCGTGGCGGCCATCGCTGAGCAGACCGCCGACGAGGCGGGCCTGTCGTGGCCGGCCGAAGTGGCGCCGTACGACGTGCACGTGGTACCGGTCGGCAAGGGGGACCAGCCGGCGGCCGCTGCCCGGCTCGCCGGTGAGCTGGCGGCCGCCGGCCTCGATGTCCTGCTCGACGACCGAGGGGTGGCGGCCGGCGTCGCCTTCGCCGACGCCGACCTGGTCGGCGTACCGCGTCTCGTGATCGTCGGCAAGGCGCTGGCCGACGGGTTCGTCGAGGTCAAGGAGCGACGCAGCGGCGACCGACGGAATGTCGCGGTGAACCGCTTGGTCGCCGAGCTCGCTCGGTGACGGTCGAGGCGGTCGTCTTCGACTGGGGCGGAACGCTGACGCCCTTTCACGACCTGGACCTGCTCGACCTGTGGCTCGCGGCCGCTCGGCTGCTGGCGCCCGAGCGAGCCGACGAGCTGGCGGCGGCGCTGGTCGACGCAGAGCGGGAATGGTGGGCCGAGGCGGTGCGCAGCGGCCGCAGCGGGACGATCGATGACGTGGTCGCCGCGGCCACCGCCTCGACCGGCCTGCTGATCGACCGCGCACTGCACGGTGGAGCGTTGGCCGCCCACTTCGAGGCCTTCACCCCGCACACCTACACCGATCCGCAGGCGGCCCCGTTGCTTCGCGCGCTGACGGATCGCGGGATCAAGACCGGGCTGCTATCGAACACGCATTGGCCGCGGGAGTGGCACGAGCGCATCCTCGAGCGCGACGGGGTGGCCGACCTGCTGGATGCCAGGGTCTACACCAGCGAGCTGACGCACGTGAAGCCGCACCGAGAGGCGTTCGAGGCGGTGCTGTCGGAGCTGGCGGTGCAGGATCCAGCCCGAGCGGTCTTCGTGGGCGACCGGCCGCATGACGACATCTTCGGCGCCAAGGCGATGGGCATGCGAGCGGTCTTGCTGCCCAACGACTACGTCCCCGGGTACGACGTCGAGCCGGACGCCACCATCTCGGCGCTCTCGGAGCTGCTCCCGCTCGTTGACGACTGGTCCGCCGAATAGGCGCGGTCACGCGACACCTCGGGCTCAGGCCTCAGCAACCCGCTGCTGCTTGGAGCACCCTGCAGGCGTGAGCCATTCGTGCTGACGAGAGCGAGGTGACGCGTCGACGAAAGGCCCCTTTCGACAGCGTGTGGAGGTTGTCGAAGTTGGCAACGCAGGTGCTCGGCACGCCATCCTCGCCCGGAGTCAGCTCGAATTCGGACACGAGCCCGCGAACGTTGCGGGTAAGCGCCGCCACGACGACCGATCCGATCCGGTCGGCGACCGGGTCACGAGTCAGGACGAGCACGGGTCGGTCGCCGCCTGGTGTCGCGGCGAACCAGACCTCACCTCGCTGCATCGGCCCAGTCGGCCCATTCCTCCGCCGGCCCCCAATCCGCAGCTGCTGCGAGGGAGAGTTCGTCGGCGTCCAGCGGCTTGCTCGCCCAGGTCTCCGCGTCCACTTCGCTCGCCAGCCGAAGCACGTGACGGCGAAGGGCGTCGCGCAGCAGATCCGATCGGTGCACACCCAGACGATCAGCCCACGCTTGCGCGTCGCGTGCGTCGGCCTCCTCGACCCGGAAACTGAGCATCGTCATACGGACACAGTACATTGTCTTACGAAATTCGAGGTCGAGTGGACTGGCCCGACCAAGAGGCGACAATCCGCCCGTTCAGGGCGAAGAGTTGCCTGTCATCCCGGGCCGGCCAGGAAAGGGGGTGGTCGGCGGAGCGATTCGGTCCAGCGAGCGCCAGCCGGCGGCCCGAACCGCCTGCTCCTGCATCGCGACTGCGGCTACCCGGCGTACGTCGGTGGTGTCCGCGGTGGCCACGACTCCGTAGCTCACCGCGGCGAGGCGCTCCTCGAGCTCGATCGCCAGTCGGAGCGCGTCGGCTGCGTCGCGTACCGGCGCAGGCAGGTCGTACGCCGGCGCCGCGGGGACCGGGGCCAACCCGCGCCCGGCCACCAGTGCCTGCAGCGCGTCGCGCCGGCCGCGATGCGCATTCAGCGCCGCCACCGCGGCCGGCCGTAACCGCGCGGGCAGCCGGGCCCCGAGGACGCCGTAGCCGTAGATCGCGGCGTGCTCCCCCGCCAGCCACGCCTGTAGCGAAGCTTCCGCAACCCGCCGGCTCATCGGAACCTCCCTACGCCGGCCAGCACGCTCGCGTGCGCCGCCTCGCTGGCGCCGATGCTGGCTAGTAGCGGAGCCAGCCGCACCGATGCGGACAGGCAGTCGGCGATCCGGGTCGCTGCGGCGGCCCGCTCGGCGGCAACCAATGAACGCAGAACGGCGGCCTGATCCGAGGTCGTTGCCCGCTGGACAGCCCTCGGCGAGCCGCTCCGAGCGTCAGGTGGAAGGGCGGCCAGGTGGTCCTGGTGGTGCTGGCGCATCGGTGCCAGCGTGGGGGCGAGGGCCGGAAAGGTGTCGATGGCGGCGTCGTAGGCCGCGACGAGGGCCAGCTCGTCGGTGCGAACCGAGGCTGTCACCACGAGGTCCGGGTCGGGAGGGAGCGGCCGGTCCGCGCGGTGCCTTCCTGGCAGGCAGCCGCTGAGCAGCGCACCGGCGGACAGGCCGAGCACTCCCCGCCGCGACAGTTCGGCCCGCCGCGAGTGCACGTGGGTCCTCCGGGGTCCTCGAGCCGCAAATCCGAGTGTTCCATGGCTGCCCCTGCGCTGCCGGCTTCGCCATGGCCGGCTCCGCGCCGGCCGTCGGGCCGGTTGGCGGAACCGCGCACCCGGCGGCGGACGTTAGGCTTCCGCACGCCGTAACGGCACAAGAGCAAAGCAGCCCGAGGAGGTCACCGATGACTCCCCGCGTCGAGGCTGTCGAAGGCGCCCGGCTGCGCGCGTTCGTCGAGCCGATGGTGGCTGCGGCCGGCTGCGACCTGGAGGAGATCGTAGTGAGCCCGGCCGGCCGCCGCCGGCTGCTCCGGCTGGTGGTTGACCGGGACGGCGGGGTGAGCCTCGACGTGGTGGCCGAAGTGAGTACGGCGGTGGCTGCGGCCCTGGACGCCGGCGACGCGATGGGGCAGTCGCCGTATGTCCTGGAGGTCACCTCGCCTGGAGTCGACCGCCCGCTGACGGCGGCCCGGCACTGGCGGCGAGCCGCCGGCCGGCGGGTGCGGGTGCCGTTACGGGCCGGCGGTTCGCTCGATGGTCGGGTGGTCGAGGCCGACGAGGAGGCGGTCCTGTTCGACGTGGCCGGCGAGCAGCGCCGAGTGCCGCTCGCTGAGCTCGGAGCCGGCGCCGTACAGGTGGAGTTCCGGCGGGAGGACGAGGAAGGAGGCTCCGGATGAACATCGACATGACGGCCCTGCGAGGGCTGGTGCGGGAGAAGGACATCTCCTTCGAAACCGTGGTTGAGGCGATCGAGGTGGCTCTCCTCGCCGCCTACTCGCGGACGGAGGGAGCCTCGGAGTCGGCCCGGGTGGCGCTGAATCGCACGACCGGCGAAGTCACCGTCTACGCCCGCGAGATCGGTGCCGACGGGGAGCCCGAGCCTGAGCACGACGACACCCCCACCGGCTTCGGCCGGATCGCCGCCATGACCGCCAAGCAGGTCATCCTTCAGCGGCTACGGGACGCCGAGCAGGAGCTGACCTACGGGGAGTACGCCGGCCGCGAGGGCGACGTGGTCGCTGGCGTGATCCAGCAGTCGGGTGCCCCCACGGCCGCCGGTGGCCGCAACGTGCTGGTCGACCTCGGCAACGTCGAGGCGGTGCTGTCGCCGACCGAGCAGGTCCCCGGCGAGAGCTACACCCACGGCAGCCGGCTGCGCTGCTACGTCCTGCAGGTGCACAAGGGGGTCCGCGGGCCTGCGATCACCCTGTCCCGCAGCCATCCCAACCTGGTTCGCAAGCTGTTCGCCCTGGAGGTTCCCGAGATCGCCGACGGCACCTTCGAGATCGTCGCCGTGGCCCGGGAGGCCGGCCACCGGTCCAAGATCGCCGTACGGTCCAACGTGTCAGCGGTCCGGGCCCGGGGTGCCTGCATCGGCCCGATGGGGGCTCGGGTACGGGCTGTGGTCTCCGAGCTGCACGGCGAGAAGGTCGACATCATCGACTGGTCGGAGGACCCGGCCCGGTTCGTCGCCAACGCGCTCTCGCCGGCGACGGTCACCTCGGTCGCCGTGGTCGACGAGGGGAATCGTTCGGCCCGAGTCGTCGTTCCTGACTATCAGCTCTCCCTCGCCATCGGCAAGGAGGGGCAGAACGCCCGGCTCGCGGCGCGGCTCACCGGCTGGCGAATCGACATCCACTCCGATGCCGAGCCGCCGGTGGACACGAGCACCGCCGGAATGCCGGGTTCCGCCGGCGCGCTGGTGCGCTAGACTGCCGGGTGGTTCGTCGTACGACGCCGGTGCGCACCTGTGTGGGCTGCCGGTCGCGGGCGTCGAAGCCAGACCTGTTGCGAGTCGTGGGAGTCTCGGCCGCCCTGGTGCCTGACCCCCGCGGCCGGTTGCCCGGCCGAGGCGCGTTCGTGCACCTCGATCCGGGCTGCCTCGACCTCGCCGAGCGCCAGCGAGCGTTCCCGCGGGCACTTCGCCTCGCTGGTCCGTTCGACGCCGGTTCCCTGCGGGCGTACGTCGAGGAGCAGGCGTCGGTGCGGCGTACGGTCGGCAAGACAGTCGAGTCGGAAGCGGGTCGAGACGGCGAATGAGCGCTCGATGAGCACAACGCGATGAGTAGCACCATGCATTAGTGACCACGGTCGCGCGGACCAGCCGCGGACCGAGACAGGAGTCCAGTGGCCAAGGTCCGGGTCTACGAGCTCGCCAAGGAGTTCGGGGTAGAGAGCAAGGTCTTGATGGCCAAGCTCACCGAGCTGGGGGAGTTCGTCCGATCGGCATCCTCGACGATCGAGGCGCCGGTGGTTCGCAAGCTCAAGGAAGTCTTCCCGCCGGCGGTGGCCGGCAACGGCGCGGTGGCCGGCAACGGCGCTCCAACCCTGCCCGCACGCCCCACCTCGGTAGGCCCGGCGCAGCCCGCCGTCGCCGCGCCTGCCTCGCAGGCGCCAGCCGGCCCGGTCACCCCGGTGCCGTCCCATCCCGGTTCCCTGCCGGCGCCGGCTGACGGCACCGCGCGCCCCGGGGTCGGAATGCCGCGCCCGCTCCCCGGCCCCCGGCCGGGCCCGCGGCCAGGCAACAACCCCTTCACCTCTCCGCCCGATCGCAGTGCGGTGCCCGCCATGCCACCGCGCCCGGCCGGTCCACGGCCAGGCATCCCCGGCATGTCCCGGCCCGGCGGCGACCGCCCGGGGATTCCGGGCGTGCCCGGGATGCCGGGAATGCCACCGCGCCCCGGCGGCCCGCGTCCCATTCCGGGCGCGGTTCCGCAGCGGCCCCAGGGTGCCGGTCCGGGCGGCCCCCGGCCCGGCCCGGGCATGTACCCGGCCCGCCCGACTGGCCCGGGGACCGGCCGTCCCGGCATGGGCGCCCCCGGCCGTCCCGGCATGGGCGCCCCCGGCCGTCCCGGCATGGGCAGCCCGCGACCCGGCAT
>JBPCOB010000160.1:0-9476 GCA_051000715.1 Mycobacteriales bacterium | reverse complement strand
CGGCGGTTCTTCCGCTGGTACAACAAGAGCCATCACCACACCGGCCTGGCCCTGCACGTGCCGGCCGACGTTCACTACGGGCGCGCCAGCGCCGTCCAGCTAGCCCGCGCCAACGTGCTGTCGGCGGACTACGCCGCCCACCCCGAGCGGTTCGTCCGTAAGCTCCCGACACCGCCCGAGCTGCCGACCGTCTCCTGGATCAACGAGCCGGAGCGGAGGGAGGCCACCGCTCAGTAATAGTCGACGATCGGTGCCTCATACAGGTTGACAGATTCCGGTACCCCAACCGGGCTCGTTGCGCTCACCCAGGACCTCACCTCCCAGGAGCAGCGGGTGGTCCTCGAGGAGCTGACCGAGGAGGAGCTGCGATCTCCGACCTGTTGACCAGGCGCGACCCCGCTTTCAGCGGCACCGAGCGTGTGGTCGTCAAGGCGAGTGCCAAGCGATTCCTCGGACCGCCTGCACTACAAGCTAGTGGTGGACTGGCGACGGCGGGCCGCAACGATGGCCGACGTCGACAACACCATTCGGGACGTCCTCGACCCCGACCTTCCGGCCGAGACCTATCCGCCCGCGGTGTTGTCGGCGTACGACCTCACGTGTCGGTCGGCGTACGACCTCACGTGTCGGTGACCCGGCTCTGGGATCATGCCATGAGTTCACCCCCGAGGAGCTCGTCGACCGTGAGTAGGTCGCCGCAGTGGGCGCATTCGCCACCGAGCCCGACCCGGCGGCAGGGCCGATTGCACTCGGCGCACCATTGCTCCCCGAGGTAACGGGTCTCGCAGTCGGTGCAGAGGTAGACGGTGCTGGCGCGGCGGCGGCCGGTCGGGACAACGGGGGCCGGTTGGGTGGCGGTGCGCCTGCGGTAGGCGATCTGGCGGCAGGCGTTGGTGTCGTAGAGCTGCCGCTTGATCGGGATGAAGGGCGCGGCGCAGACCGGGCAGCTGCGCTGCCGGGGGTCGGTTGTCGTCTCGTTGTCGTCTCGCGACCGGCGGTCAGGGTTCACGGCCGCTCCCCGGGTGGAGTCAGGAACCGGTCCTTCAGGCGCCAGCTGGGCCCGTTGATGGAAACGACATCGCAGTGGTGCAGCAATCGGTCCAGGATCGCGGTGGCGAGCACGTCGTCGGCGAACACGGCGCCCCACTCACCGAAGGCCTTGTTGGAGGTCAGGATGATCGAGCCGCGTTCGTAGCGGCGGGACACCAGCTGGAAGACCATGTTGGCCTCGGCCCGGGTCAGCGGCAGGTAGCCCACCTCATCCAGGACCAGGACCGCCGGTTTGAGATAGGTCTGCAGCTTCTTGGCGAACCGGCCGGTGAGCTCGGCCTCGCGGAGCTGGCGGACCAGGTCGTCGACGCTGCTGAAGTAGACCGAGTAGCCGGCCTGGCAGGCGGCGACCGCCAGCGCCACCGCGAGGTGGGTCTTGCCCACCCCCGGCGGGCCGAGCAGGGCGACGTTGGCCTTGCTGGTGACGAACCCGAGCCCGGCCAGGTCGCGGACCTTGCGGGGGTCGAGGTCGGGTTGGAAGGCAAAGTCGAAGCCGTCGAGGGTCTTGTGGTGCGGTAGCCCGGACAGCTTCAGCGCGTTGCGGAACCGGCGGCCCTCCCGCATCCCGACCTCCTCCTCGAGCACTAGGTCGAGGAAGTCCAGGTATCCGAGCTGACCGGCCTCGGCCCGGGCGGCCAGCGCGGCCGCCTCCTCGGCCAGGTGCCCGAGGGACAGCCGCAGCGCGCAGCTGCGGATCCGGTCGGCGACCAGCTCGCTCATCGGCGGCCTCCCTCGGCGGTGCCCACGGCGGTCAGCCCAACCGCGGTGTCGTAGAGCCCGGGGTCCCGGCGGGCGACCGGGGTGGCCAGCTTCGCCCGGTGCGCCAGCACCACCGCCAGCTGTTCCGGTCCGGCCGCGCCGCCCGGTCCGGGTGCGCTCGGTGGGTCGACGGTGGTGGCCCGGCTCGACCCGTCCGGCAGCCCGTCCCAGTGCGCCGGGTCGATCCGGTCCTCCCCCCGGCGGACCGCCCGCGGGTGGGTCGCGAGCAGCACCGGGTCCGGGCCGGTGGCGTGGATCGCGACCCGGTCCGGGGCGACCCGCAGCTCGACGCTCATCCCGGCCGTGACCACGGCCGCCGGGACCGAGTACCGGCTGGCGGCGAAGGAGATCAGGCAGTCCTTGCCGACCCGGCGCAGGTGTCGGTCCACCACCTGGTAGGGCCGGGCCGGCAGCGGCGCGAGTGCCGCCCGGTCGGGTTGCGCCCGCACCGCAATCACCTCCCCGTGGGTGCGGTGGATCTGGGCCCGGCGGTGCGGCAGCCAATCGGCGAACGCGGCGTCCATCGCCGCCAGCGAGGCGAAGTCGCGGCCGGCCAGCACGTGCTCGCGCACGATCAGCACCTGTCGCTCGACGCGTCCCTTGCAGGTCGGCCGGTGTGCCGCCGCCACGTCGATCACGAAGCCGTAGTGGTCGGCGAAGGCGACCGCCTCCGGGTGCAGCGGCACCGCCGCGCCGGGCGCGACGTGGCGCTTCACCACCGTCTTGGTCCGGTCGTAGACGATGGCGCCCGGTACCCCGCCGAAGTGCTCGAACGCCGCGACGTGGCAGGCCCAGAAGGTGGCCAGGTCCATCGAGGTGGTGAAGGCGCAGAACGGGTCCCGGGAGAACGACAGGGTCATGTGGAACGAGTAGACGAACGCCACCCGCAGCAACGCGGCGAACCGGGCGTCCTCGGTGCCCCAGTCCACCTGCGCCTGCGCGCCGGGGGTCACCTCGAACCGGCGGTGCAGCCCGGTCAGCGGCCTGCGGTCGCCATTCGCCACCGCCAGCCGCGGCCGGGCCTCGGTGACGTAGAGCTTGACTCGCTGGTAGTGCCCATCAAAGCCGTAGTCGGCGACCAGCCGCTCATAGATCACGCTGGCCCGCAGCCGCAGGTCCCGGGAAAGCATCCGGTCCACCACCGGCGCCAGCCGGTCGATCTTCCGCGGCTGGGTGCCGAGCCGGGCCGGCGCCGCCGGCGGCGCGCTCGGCGCCCCGGCGGCCAGATACTTACGGACTGTCCTCCAGTCCACGCCGACCTCGTCGGCGATCTCCTTGTAGGTAGCCCCAGCGGCATGCAGGGGCTGGTACCGACGTAGGTCCATCCATCTCTCCGGCGGGATCATCAAGGCGGTCACCCTTCGGTCTCGTCGCTTGCCGGCTGACGAGCCGAAGGGTGATCAACCTCAGGGCGAGCAGGGACTCAACTCGCCGGAGCACCGACACGTGAGGTCGTACCAACGCCTACACGTGAGGTCGTACGCGGACAGGTGTTCCCGACGCCAAGGTCCAGGCCGTCTTCGACCATGTGATCAGCGCCTACGGGGACGACGAGGCCAGCGTCTATGCGAACGAGGCTGCCGAGCCGGTCCCGGCCAGCGCCCAGGTTGCCGGGGCGGCGCCGCCCGATCTGGCAGCGATCGCCTCCGAGGTGGTCGAGCGCATCCGCGTCGATGCCGAGTTCGCCTCCCTGGTAGCCGAGCAGCTCGGCTTCGTCGGCGGGGCGGCGCTGCGCACCGTGGCCGAGGTCATCGACAACGACGAGGACTTCGCCGTCGAGTTCAAGTCGACCGCTCGGTGGGACCTCAAGGAGGACCGGCCCAACAAGGCAATGGAGGATGCCGTCGTCAAGACCGTGGCCGGCTTCCTCAACACCGACGGCGGGACCCTGCTCGTCGGCGTCGGGCCCCACCGTCACGTGGTCGGACTCAGCTATGACTACCGGCGGGTGCAGCCACCGAACGGGGACGGCTTCGTCAACTGGCTCACGACCCATCTCACCAACGCGCTCGGCCACGCCGCCGTGATGCGGACCCGAGCCAGGATCGCCGTCCACGAGGGCCACGAACTCTGCCGCCTCGACGTCGCCCGCTCCTCCCGGCCGGTGTGGGCGAGGACCAGTAAGGAGGATCGCGTCTTCTTCGTGCGGATGAACAACTCGACACGGGCGCTGCCCCAGGCGGAGCTGGCTGCCTACATCGCTGACCGATGGCCCCAGTGAGCTGGCGCTGGAGTTTCGTGGTCTTTGCACGCCCAGCAGAGTTCGGGCACGCCTTCGTCGTACCAACGGTTGGCGGCGCATCGACCAGGTCGTCGGGCCTCGCGGTTCTTCGGCGACCGGGCCAAGACAGGGCTGCCCAGACCACCAGCACCGACTCCGGCCGAAGAGCTCGCGACTCCTTCACCGGTACCCGTAGGCGGTGACGGCGTTCACCACGACAGTGAGCGTGGGCGGGTCGGCCAGCCCAGCGTACTCGCAGGCGATGATGGCGGGGCGGCGGAACAGCAGCCAGGAGTTTCGCCGCCAGTTGCAGCGCCCAGTACGCCGAGCCGAGGTTGTCGCCGCGGCGGATCGCATTCTGCAGCCCAGATCTCGCCTCGTCGAGCGGTGTGCCGTCCGGGACTAGGAGCTCCTTCGCGTCCCGTGGCACGCGGTCAGCCCGGCCGCTGGCGCCCGTGACCCATAACATGATCTTCCCGGAGTGATCTTCGCCGCCAAGGTTGACGCCGGCAGGGGCAGTCGCTCAAAGGCCGTGTCCGTGGTACTCCCACAGCCCCGGTCAAGAGTTCCGTCGGTCACCGCGGGATTAGGCTCGGAGTACCCAATGTCTGGAGAGGCTCGTGTCCATCGACCGAAAGAAGCAGCTCCGCACCGAGTTCGTGAACTGGCTGTACGACGCCACCGATGGCAACGAAACGGACATCGTCAACGAGGCGCAGTTCCTGGCGGAGACGGGAACCGTGGAGGGCGAACTTGAGAACGTAATCCGCTACCTCGAAGGCGAGGGGCTCGTAAGGCCGTTCTGGAGTGGTGGCGGCCCCCTCCCCGGCGGCGTGCAGATCACTCAAGCCGGCGCTGTCGAGGTAGAACAGGCGAAGTCCGAGCCGAATCGTCCTACCCAGCATTTCGCGCCCATGGTGAACGTCACCACCATTCGCGGCAACGTGAGCGGCTCCCAGTTCCAGCAGGGCAGCCCGGGCGCGACTCAGTCCAGCACCTTCACCGTCGACCAGCGGCAGCAGGTGGCTGACTTCTCCAGAGCGGTCAGGGACGCCCTTCCCACGCTTGGGCTGGACCCGGCGACGGCGGGTCGGACGGCCCAGGATCTGGACGTGCTCGACCGCGAGTTGGCCTCCCCCGAGCCTCGCGAGAGCATCCTGCAAGCGATGGGCACGTCGGTCCGGAAGGTCGTCGAGGGTGTCGCTACCGGTGCCGCAACTGCGGCGATCCTTGGCCTCCCATGGCCCTTCTAGGCCGCGGCGATGATCGCCACCCGTCCCGCGGGCGCGTGGTGCGCGATGCTCTTCTGGCCTGGCTGTACGACCACCGTTCCGAGGTCGGAGCCAGACACCTATCCGAGTTCTTGGTGACGAGCGGGCGGTGCACGAGGGACAACCCTTCTCGGCCGACGAGATCGGCGCGGCGGCTGCGGTTCTCCAGGATCAGGGACTGATTGACGCGGAGGGGGTGGCGGAGTTTCGGTGGCCTGTGCTCGCGATCATCGAGCTGGCCGGCATCGCCTACATCGAAGACGGTCCTCCGAGCCCCCGGGAAACCAGCGTCATCCACTTCCACGGCGACGTGGACGGTTCCCAGGTGCAGCAGGCCAGTCCTGGCGCAGAGCAGGACAGCGGGCTCCCATCGGATCCCGAGGCCGCCGGATGACAGTGCCCATCGAACGACGTCGAGCCCTGCGGTCGGCCATGCTGTCCTGGCTGTACGACCGGCACGACACCTCGTGGTCGACCGGGAACGTGGCCGACTTCCTGTCCGGGCAGCGCGGCACCTACGCGGGAACCGCGTACAGCCCGGACGAGGTCAGAACGGCGATGGAGTACCTCGAAGGCGAGCGCCTGGTTCGAGTCGAGTGGGCCTGGGGCGGCATCCCGGTCGTGGCAACCATCACTCACGGAGGCGTCCAGCTCATCGAGCACGGCCCAGCCGCCGATGCCTCCGGTCAGACGATCAACCTCGTGTACGTGGCCGGCGACGTCACCGGCTCGCCGATCCAGCAAGGAAGCCCCTCGGCCAGTCAGACGGAGGGGCCCGAGGCCCACGGCGGATAACTCCTCCGGCGCGGAAGGGGTGGAAGTCGAGACGGACGGGAGCGGTCACTGTGGAGACCCTCGAGCACCAGGCTGAAGCCGTCGCCCGGTACTCCCTGAGCCAGTAGCCCGAAGGCACCGCGGTCCGCCATCTGGCGTGATCGCGGCCGCGGGCTCTGGAGGGAGACCGCCGCGGACACCTGTGAGATGCACCTGTCTAGCTCGCGGTGTCCGGCGCCAATGTCGCCATCATCCTGGGGGCGGCGCTGGTGCTCGCTCGCTGGCTGCGGCTCGGACCGCGGGCCGGTCCCGCACTCGCCGCGCTCGCCCTGGCCGGTTTCGTTGTGCTGGCCCGGCCGTCTCCGAGCGTGCTCCGGGCCGCCGGCATGGGCCTGGTTGTCGTGCTGGCGCTGGCCACCGGCCGCGGTCGGGGGGCCCTGCCGGCGCTGTCCGCTGCCGTCCTCGGCCTGCTGCTCGTCGAGCCGGCGTTGTCCCGCTCGGTCGGCTTCGCCTTGTCTGTGGCGGCGACCGCGGGTCTGCTCGTGCTCGCGCCGCCCTGGCGCGAGCGGCTGGCCCGCCGGCTGCCGGGGTGGCTGGCTGACGCGATCGCCGTGCCGCTGGCGGCGCAGTGTGCCTGCGCACCACTGATCGCGGCCGTGTCGGCGCAGGTGAGCCTGGTGGCAGTGCCGGCCAACCTGCTGGCGGCGCCGGCGGTCGTCCCAGCGACGTTGTTTGGCGTACTCACCGCCCTGGTGGCGCCGTGGTGCATGCCTCTGGGTCGGATCCTGGCCCGGCTCGCCGGGGTGCCGACCGCTGCCATCATCGCGGTGGCGCACACGGGCGCCCGGCTGCCCGGCGCTGCCCTGTCATGGCCGGGTGGCGCGACCGGCGCCGCCATGCTGGCCGTCGCCTCCGTCATCATCGGCGTGCTGTTCGCTTTCGGCTTCGGCCGGCGGCTGCTCGCCACGGTGGTCGTGAGCGGGTTGCTGGCGGTGGCCGGTGTCCGGGCGGTCATGCCGGGCTGGCCGCCTGCGGGATGGCAGCTGGTGGCCTGTGACGTCGGGCAGGGTGACGCCCTGGTCCTCTCTGCCGGCCGGGGGACGGCACTCGTGGTGGATGCCGGGCCCGACCCCACGCTGGTCGATCGCTGCCTGCGCACGTTGCGGGTGCGGTCGGTGCCGCTCGTCGTGCTGACGCATCTCCACGCCGACCATGTGGAGGGGCTGCCGGCCGTGTTGAGAGGTCATGGTGTTCGTGAAGTCGAGATCGGACCCCTGGGCGAGCCCACCGCGGAGCGGGATCGGGTGGCCGGCTGGGTACGGCGCTCCGGTGCCCGGCTGACCCGGGTGGTGGATGGCGAGCAGCGTTCGCTGGGCCCCCTGCGCTGGCGGGTGCTGGCACCGGCCCGGCCGTTCATCGGCACCAACTCCGACCCCAACAACAGCTCGATCGTGCTGAGGGTGGAGCTAGCCGGCTTCACCGCTCTGCTCACCGGCGACGTGGAACCACCGGCGCAGAAGGCACTGCTCGATAGCCGTGCCGACCTCCGGGCCGACGTGCTCAAGGTGCCCCACCACGGCTCGGATCACCAGGAGCCGGCGTTCCTCGACGCCGCGGCTGCCTCGCTGGCCATCACGTCGGTGGGCGCGGGCAACACCTACGGACATCCCTCGGCCAGGACGTTGCAGCGCCTTTCCACCGATGGCGCCCGCAGCTACCGGACGGACCGGGACGGCGCAGTGGCCCTGTTGCGACGGGACGGTGCCCTGGTGGCGACGGCGCGCCGGGGGAGTGGTACGCCGCCCGCCGGTCCTTCGCACAGCGGTTCCCAGGCCAGCGGATCGGCGCCCGCCAATGCCCGGGTTGGCGGACGGTCGTCCGCCGGCTTGCGAACCGACGTGAATTCGCCCCCCAAAGTTCGGTTGGGCACGCCGTCCGGGGGCGTCACGCCCGGGCAGGTCCGGGGGCTGACCTGGGTCGTCTTTTCGACGGCCCCGAAGCGATCCACGTCGGCCGCCGGCCGGCCACTGCCAGGAATCGACCTCGCGGTTGGCCCCCAAGCGCATGGGACAGCCGCGCCGGCCGCCCGCGGCCCCCCGGTGCAAGACTGGACTTCGTGTCAGATTCGCCCGCGCCGATGACTCTCGTCGTCGGTGACGAGGAGCTGCTGGCCGCCCGTGCCGTCGGCGCGGTGGTCGCCGGCGTCCGAGCCGCCGACGCGAATGCCGACGTCCGCGAGGTGTCCGCCAGCGGGCTGGAGCCCAGTCAGCTTTCCGATGCCCTGATGCCCACGCTGTTCGCCGAACGCCGGGTGCTCGTGCTGCTCGACGTTCAGGACGCGACGAAGGAGCTCGCCGCGGCCCTGTCGGCGTTCGCCGCGGATCCGGTCCCGGAGGTCTCGTTGGTTGCTGTGCACGGTGGCGGTGCCAAAGGTCGCCAGCTCATCGACATCCTGCGGGCCGGAGCGAAGGTGGTGGACTGCCCGCGGCTCAAGGCGGCGGAGCGGCCTCGATTCGTGGCCGGCGAGGTGGCCAGCGCGGGTGGGTCGATCTCGCCGGCGGCGGTCGACCTGCTCATCGACACCATCGGCACCGACCTGCGTGAGCTGGCGACCGCCTGCGGTCAGCTGGTCGCCGATGTCGAAGGAACGATCGACGTCGAGGTCGTCACCCGATATCACCGGGGCCGCGCCGAGGTGACCGGCTTTCTTGTCGCCGACCGGGCGGTCGAGCGGGATCCCGCCGCTGCGCTGGAGACCCTCCGGTGGGCGCTGGCGGTCGGCACGGCACCAGTGCTGGTGACCAGCGCACTCGCCGCCAACGTGCGGGCGATCGCCAAGGTGGCCGGCGCCGGTCGGCGCAGCTCGTTCGCGCTGGCGAAGTCGCTCGGCATGCCGGTCTGGAAGGTCGAGAAGGCGCAGCGCTGGGCGCGAAACTGGCGCCCCGAGGAGCTGGCCGCGGCGCTGTACGCCGTGGCCGAGGCCGACGAGCAGGTCAAGGGCGGCGGCGCCGATCCGGCGTACGCCCTAGAGAAGGTTGTCCTCGCGGTCAGCGGTGCGCGAGCCGACCGATGACCGACTAGACCAGCGAGGGCTGGCTTGGCGGGGTCGGGCGCGGATCACGACGTCCGGCCGGTTACCGGCTGGGAGCCCGCTTGGCCATGGCGGACTTGCGGTTGGCGGCCTGGTTGGCGTGGATGACGCCCTTGCTGGCCGCCTTGTCCAGCTGGCGCGCGGCCGTTCGCATGGCCGAACCCGCCGCCTCGGCGTCCCCGGCGGCGGCAGCCTCGCGGAACTTGCGCACCGCGGTCTTGAGCGCCGACTTCACCGACTTGTTGCGAAGGCGAGCCTGCTCGTTGGTCCGGTTGCGCTTGATCTGAGACTTGATGTTGGCCACGCGGAA
>JBPCOB010000159.1:0-2936 GCA_051000715.1 Mycobacteriales bacterium | reverse complement strand
GCTTGGGATTCTGAGCTTGTCGAGAGTCCAGGATCACCGAGCAGGAGAGGCACCTCGCGAGTGGAGGCTACAACGAGTGGGTCGTACCCGATCGTCACCGCCGATGGTGTTGGGGTCGTGTCGCATGCCGGGACGGCGCTGCTGGCCGAGGTGGCTGATCGGGTTGGGTTGACCGCGGCCTTGTCCGAGGCGACCGGTGGACTGCGGCAGCGTCGGTCTGGGCACGATCCGGGGCGGGTGCTGGTCGATGTGGCGGTGGCGATCGCCGATGGCGCGGAGACGATCAGCGACGTGGAGGGGCTGGCCGAGCAGCCCGCGCTGCATGGGCGGGTCGTGTCGACGGCGACGATCTGGCGGGTTCTGGACGGCATCGACGCCGCGGGGCTGGACCGACTTCGGGCGGCGCGGGCGGTCGCGCGGGAGCGGGCCTGGGCGGCCCGCGGTGAGCTGACCGGCGTGGAGTTGCCGCCGGCCCGCGCCGCGGGCCGGGACCTGAACTACGCGGTGATCGACATCGACGCCACCCTGGTCACCGCGCACTCGGACAAGGAGTGCGCGGCGGGGAACTTCAAGGGCGGCTGGGTTACCACCCGATCGGTGCCTGGTTGGACAACACCGGTGAGGCGTTGGCGGCGATCCTGCGCCCGGGCAACTCCGGCTCCAACACCGCCGCCGATCACATCGCGGTGCTGGATCTGGCGTTGGCGCAGCTCCCGGAGGCGCACCGCGCCAAGCCGATCCTGGTCCGGGTCGACGGCGCAGGGTTCTCCCATTCGCTGATCGGACATCTGGCAGCGGCAGGTCTGGGCTACTCCGTCGGATTCCCGACCAACGCCGCGGTGCGGGCCGCGATCGGACTGATCCCGGCCTTCGTGTGGCGCCCAGCGATCACCGCCGACGGCGGGGTCCGCGACGGCGCCGACGTCGCGGAGATCACCGCCCTGCTGAACCTGCGCGGGTGGCCGGGCGGGATGCGGGTGATCGTGCGCCGCGAACGACCGCACCCCGGCGCCCAACTCGACGCCTTCGAGGAACGAGACGGCTACCGCTACCAGGCCGTGTGCACCAACACTCTCGGCGGGCAGATCCAGTTCCTGGAAGCCCGCCACCGGGCGCACGCCCGGGTCGAGGACCGGATCCGCTGCGGCAAGGACACCGGCATCGGCCGGTTCCCCTCCCGCGACCTGGCGATCAACGCCGCCTGGCTGGAAGCCTCGCTGACCGCGATGGACCTGCTGGCCTGGACCCAGACCATGCTCCTGGACGGCGAACTGGCCAAGGCCGAGCCGAAGAAGCTGCGCTATCGGCTGCTGCACACCGCCGCCCGGATCACCCGCGGCCAACACCGCATCTACCTGCGACTGGCCCGCAACTGGCCGTGGGCGTTGGCCCTGGCCCTGGCATTCACCCGACTCCGGCTCATCCCGCTACCCACCTGAGGCACCCTCCCGCATTCCCCGCGGAACCATCGGAGACACCGGCCAGCGCGCCGGGGACATCCGGCTGCGCCCCATCAGCCGCCCTCGATCACCGACGCTGCGAAGATCATCCACACGACCACGATCGGCCTACTGAAAGACCGGGGTTAGCTGGGACGAGCGGATGGTGCGGTGACCACCCGGTACGTGCCGGCCTTCACCAACTCGAAGATGGACGAGGCGATGTCGGTGGGTGCGCCGGTGACCGTCACAACGTAGCGGGGATCGATGTCCGCGTCGGCGAACTCGCGATACATGTGACGGGCGGCGTCGAGATCCGTAAAACCGTGTCCAACATGAGACCGAACCCGCTCCACGCAGACCCGCTCGGGTGGGAGCAGCAGCACGTAGTGAAGACAGTCGAGGCCGCCGCCTCGCCGAAGGGTTCGAGGAACCACGGGCCGATGGCGCCGTCGTAGACGACTGTGTACCCGCCGAGGGTCAGCCGTCCGGCTGCTGCTGCGGCGGCTTCGACGACGATCTCGTTTTGCTGATGGGCCTCGGCTGTCCACGGTGCGATGTAGCCCTGGTCGATGAACGCGAAGAAGTCGTCGCCGGCGACCAGAGCGGTTGGCTCGAACATGCGGCTCAGGAAGCGTGCCACCGTGGTCTTGCCTGCCCCGGACGGTCCGGCGACGACGAGATCAGACACGCCGGCCATGACGTTCTATCAGCGCTCAAGCCGCGACCGAGTTGGCACCTCGTCATGTTCGGTTGAGGATCGGCATCCGGCACAGCGCGAATGCGTTACGCGGCATACTCGCTGGCGTGAGATTCCACGCGGTGGTCGAGTTGGGCGGTAAGACCGCGACGGGGCTCGCGGTCCCCGACGACATCGTCGCAGCGCTTGGGCCGAGCAAGCGGCCGGCTGTCCGGGTCACGACCGGTGCCCACACCTACCGGACGACGGTGGCCTCGATGGGGCGGCCGGTTTCTCGTGCCGCTCAACGCTGACAACCGCGCCGCGGCACGGGTCAGCGCGGGCGACGAGGTCGACGCCGATGTCGAGCCAGACGACGAACCGCGCAAGGTCGCGGTGCCGGCAGACCTCGCCGCGGCACTCGGACAGGATGCCGAGGCGCAGACGTTCTTCGACCAGCTCGCCTTCACCCACCGCAAGGAGTGGGTTCGCTGGGTGGAAGAAGCCAGGAAGGTCGAGACACGCGCGGCACGCATCACCAAGGCGGTTGCCTCGCTGCATGCCGGCATCCGCACGCACTGACCGGCTGGATGAGGATCGACCCGTGTCTCTTGAGGATCGTCTACCGCTCATCGTCGAGCATCCCGGCAGACCCGGTACGTGAGGCCATCGGGTGTGCAAGTCCCTCGATGACGTCCGCCAACTCGGTGACCGGCCGACGGCCATCGAGTTCGAGAGTCGCGCCTCGTCGGAGCAATGGCTCGACGGTTCTCAAGTACTTCAGGATCTCGTCCTGCTGATCAGCCGTCTTGCCATAG
>JBPCOB010000158.1:0-5174 GCA_051000715.1 Mycobacteriales bacterium | reverse complement strand
GGACCGTGCTGCCGCGCAGCCGCAGCGGGAGCGCGACGTTCTCGGCCGCAGTGAGCTCGGGCAACAGCGACGGCGCCTGGAACACCAGCCCGATCTGGCCGCGCCGCCTGGCCGGCTGGGCATCGAGCCCCGGCCAGCGCACCGAGCCCCGTCCCGGTGCGAGCAGGCCGGCAAGCACGAGCAGCAGGGTGGTCTTGCCGCTGCCGGAGCGGCCGGTGACCGCCAGCTCCGCGCCGGGGTCGACGACGATGTTGGTGTCCGCGAGTACGCGCGTCGCGCCGTAGCTGAGCCCTATCCCGACTCCGACAACGACCGGTTCGACGCGGGTCGAGGTGGTTGACAGCAAGGTCACCGCAGCTTCCCGTCGATCATCTCGAGCACGCGGTCGGCGGCGCCCGCCACCGTTTGAGAGTGGGTGACCACGACCGTCGCGCCGGTTGCGGGTCGAACCCGCCGGAGCAGAGTGAGGATCGCTGCTTCCTCGTCGCGGCTGACCTCGGCGGTCGGCTCGTCGGCGAGCAGCACCAGCGGACCGCCCGCCAGCGCGACCGCGAGGTTCGCCCGTGCGGTCTCGCCGCCGGACAGCGTGGATGGCCGTCCTCGTACGCGGCCACCGATACCCAGCTGGCGCAGCAGCACCTCCGGGCTCTCCGGGCGACCTCCCGGCCGGGCACCGTCGGAGTCTTCGCCCCGACGGAATGATACGGCCAACCAGACGTTTACCAGCACCGTCAGGTGGTCGACCAGGCCGCTGCCTTGGGTGAGAACGCCGATCCGACGCCCGCGCAACCGCGTCTGCGCCGCCGGTCCGCGGTGGCTGAACCGCTCGCCGCCGACCCACACGCTGCCACCGTCAGGATCGTCTAGGCCGGCGAGCAGGTTGAGCAGAGTCGACTTACCGGATCCGGACGGTCCGACGACCGCCACCATCTCTCCCGGTGCCACCCTCAGCGAGACGTCCCGCAGCGCCGCTATCTCCTCGTCGCCGCGTCGGAAGAACCGGTGCAGCCCTCGCGCCTCCAGGACGCAGTTCCGGTCGGCAGCCGCGGTCGCTGTCATGACAGCCGCAGGCTCTGCGAGATCTTGGTGTACGGGTCGACGTTGTCCGAGCCGACCGGGCCGTACAGGTCGAGAAGAACCTCGTGCCCCGAACGGTAGATCTCGTAGCGCTCGACCTCGTCGCGGAAGACCTTTCCGGTGACCGGATCCGGTGCCGAGTTGCGGCGAAAGATGATTAGTACGCCGGACCCGCCTGGAAGGGTGGCCGGTTTCACGCTGCGCAGTTCGAACGCCGGCTGCTTCGCTTGAAGTCCGGCGATGTCCTGCTTGGCGGTGGCGACGGTCGGGGCACCACCTGCGGTTACCGCGGTCGCGGTGACGCCGTTGAGCTTGTCGGTGAATGTAACCGTCGAGCCACGCACGATGCTGGCCCAGCCCTCAGGGTGGACAAAGGCGTACCTGCCGGTGGCGTTGTGGTAGGCGACGTAGGCGATGTTGTCCGGAATGTCCCCTGGCGGGTTGCTCTCGACGGGCGCCGGCTGCTGCGACGGCGCCGCCGCCGCCGAGCTCGGTTGCGGGCTCGGTGCCCCGGTCGAGGGAGCGTTGCTCGTCGGCGGCACGCCGGAGCGCCTGGCCGCCGCTGGCGTGCTGCCCTGACCACTGCATGCCGATGCGCTCAGGGCCAGCAACGGCAGCGTCGCGACGGCAACGACCCACCGGCGAGCGCTCGGGGCATCTCCTGCCGCCCGTGGGCGGAGATGGTGATCTCGGTGAGCCATGTACAGGACGCTAGGTGGATCAGGGTAAGCGTCAGCGCCTGCCGAGGTTAGCGCGCGGTTACGTGACCGGCCGGCACGGGAATCCGGCGTACCGGCAAGGGTGCGGCCCAAGCGCCCGTCGGCAGCGTGACGGTGAAGCGCGCGCCGGGGTTGTTGTCGTCCACCCGAACCTCGCCGCCGTGGCTCTCCACGACATCCCGGACGATCGCGAGCCCCAGTCCGAAGCCGCCTGCGTCTCGGCTGCGGGCATCGTCGAGCCGGGTGAAGCGCTCGAAGACCCGCTGGCGGTCCGGCTCGGGAACTCCCGGGCCGTCGTCGGCGACGACCAGCGTCGCCGTGCCTGCCGTCGTAACCAGTGAGATCCGAACCTGGGTGCGAGCGTGCTTGATCGCGTTGTCGAGAAGGTTCTGGACGACCCGCACCAGAGCGTCTGGGTCGCCGGTCAACCTGGCGGCGGAGACGGCGTTCACGTCGATGGCTAGACCGGTGCGGTTTCGACCCCGCCGGACCTCGGCGAACACCAGCTCTTCGAGGTCTACCGGCTGGCGGCCGAGCCGAGGTTCGGCGTCGAGCCGGGCCAGCCGGAGCAGGTCGTCGACCAGCCTGGAGAGCCGGCCGGTGTCCGCCACGAGCTCGGGCAGCCTCGCTGACCAGTCCGTTTGCCCGGGATGCAGGGCGGCGACCTCCAACTGCGCCTGTAGCGCGGCGATCGGGCTGCGCAGCTCGTGGGCGGCGTCGGCGACGAACTGCCGTTGGCGGTTGGTCGAGTGCTCCAGCCGCGCCAGCATGTCGTTGAGGGTCACGGCCAGCCGGGCGAGCTCGTCACGGGGCTCGGCGACGTCGAGGCGCCGCTGTACGCCGGTGGCTGTGATCTCGGCAGCCTGCTGGCGCAGGGCTTCGACGGGTCGTAGGGCGCGGCCCACCAGCAGCCACCCGATGCCACCGAGCACGAGAATCACCAACGGAAGTCCCAGCGAGAGCGCGGCGGTGAGCTTGGCGACGCTGTTCTGCACCACCGCAGTCGGCAGAGCGACGTACACGGTGGACCGCCCGCCGCGGCCTACCGCGGTGACCCCGATTGCGCGGTAGGTGCCGTTCTCGCCGACGGGCAGCCCGCGCACGGTGCGGGGGTCCGCGTTGGCGGCTCCCCCCCTCGCCGGGAAGGTGAACAGCCGCGGTTCCCCTTCGATGTTGGCGGAGCTGGCGACGACACTGCCGTCAGCCGCGACCACCTGGATCGCGGCCTCCCCCTCCTCCGAGCCGAGCAGCGGGCTTTGCGCCCCGGCGCTGAGCGCGGCCGCGACGTCCTGGGCGCGCTGGCGGGCGGCGTCATCGATCCCGGCGACCAGGCTGGAGCGGAGGTGGAGAACCAGGAGCGCGGACAGACCGATCATCGAGACCGCGATCACGGTGGTGGCAGCGGCGGTCAGCCGGGCCCGCAGTGACCGCCGCCGCCACCAGCGGCTCCAGGAGCGACGGCGGCCGGCGGGTTCTTCAGCGCTCACCGCGGTCACCCTCCGCTGCCCTTCAGCCGGTACCCGGCTCCCCGCACCGTCTCGATGGACCGCCGCCCGAACGGTGCATCGATCTTGCGCCGCAGGTAGCCGACGTACACCTCGACGATGTTGGGGTCACCGTCGAAGTTCTCGTCCCAGACATGGGAGAGGATCTCGGTCTTGCTCACGACCTCGTCCCGGTGACGCAGCAGGTACTCCAGCAGCGCGAACTCCCGCACCGTGAGGCCGATGTCGTCCTCCCCGCGGTGACAGCTGCGCGAGGCCGGGTCCAGCCGCAGGTCACCGGCTTCCAGGACAGCGGGCCGGGCCGGAGCACCACGCCGCAGCAGCGCCCGGAGTCTGGCCACCAGGACCACATAGGAGAACGGCTTGGTGAGGTAGTCGTCCGCGCCGAGGTCGAGAGCGTCGGCGATGTCGTACTCCCCGTCCTTCGCGGTGAGCATGAGAACCGGCGTCCAGTTCTGCGCGGCGCGCATCCGCTTGAGGACCTCGTAGCCCGAGAGCCTGGGCAGCATGATGTCGAGGACCATCGCGTCGTACGGCTGCTCGGTTGCCCGCCAGAGGCCGTCCTCGCCGTTGTGGACGACGTCGACGCTGAAGCCGTCGGCACTCAGTCCGCGGTTGACCGCCCCGGCGAGCGACCGCTCATCCTCCACCACCAGTACGCGCATGCCTCGTCCCGGCCGCCGTTTGGGCAAGCGCAGGCCCCGCTCCCTGAGAGCTTCCTGAGACTCGGCGAGGTGCCCGCTCGGGTGCTTTGGGTGCTCCCGAGGGTTCTCTCAGGCTGGCTCAGCAAGATCTCAGGACGCCGGTGACAGCGTGACCGATGTCTCCGGTGGAGAGTCCAACGGAGCTCGAGGAGGTAAGGCAGATGCCAACAGTTAGCCGAAAGCTCGCCGTGGTGGCGGGCTTGGCCCTGGCGGCTGGCGCGCTGGGCAGCGGAGTTGCGTTCGCTGGATCATCGCACCAGGCGCCGCCGGTCCGGCCGACGGTCAAGTCGGCTCCGGCGGTGGTGGGTTCGTCGAGCAGCTCCACCGCTCGCCCGGCCGCCGTCGTCAAGGGTGCCGTCGCGGTTCCCAAGGCTGCGAGCAGCGAGTCGGAGAACCCGTCGGCGCCCGACACCGACACCATCCAAGAGGGCGACCAGACGAGTCCGGACACCACCGCCGGTGCGTCGGCGGGTGTGTCCGGCAGTGAGCAGGAGAGTGAGTCTGCCACTGAGAGCGACGGCCCCGGCGGTCACGAGGACCCGGCCGGAAACGTCGACCACCAGTTCGAGGGCGTCGAGTAGTCCCTCGATCCGCTGTCGCAGAGAAGCAAGCCGGAGGCGCGCGCCACCGGCTTGCTTCTGCGTGGGGCACCTAAGGTCGGTGCGGTGGTGATCACGCGTCGGGGTCGGCGCGTCCGCGCGACGGCGGTGGTGCTGTGCGCCCCGGCGTCGTACCTGCTCCTGGCTGAGGGTGGCGAGCCGCGGCGCATGGCAGCGGTGGTACGACGGACGCCACATGTCCCACAGCTGGGGGACGTGAAGTGCAACAAGGCGATCGTGGTGGGGCGGTCGGTGGCTCCCGCCCCGAGGGAGCACTCTTCGAACGGGTCGGGCCATGGCTAGCCCGGCCTCAGCAAGACGTAGGGAATCTCGGAGATGCTCGGTCCGAGGCCCGCGGGTGTGGTGCCAGCCGCCACTGCCCACTAGGACGACCGGTCGGAGTCCCTCACACCGCTCCGGGTGACGAAACGCCACGTGTAGCCGGAGCCCAGGTCGAGCCGGAGGATGCCAGGGGTCTTCGCGATGCGTACTTGGCTGCCGGTCGCCGGAGAGCCGAAGGGATAGTTCGTCGATCCTCCGGTGCCGGCCACGAACTCGCGGATGCCGCCC
>JBPCOB010000157.1:0-6235 GCA_051000715.1 Mycobacteriales bacterium | reverse complement strand
CTGCGACAGGACCGATACGCCGCATGACCGCCTCCGAACGGCGGGGTCGCCGCGAAGACAGGAATGACCCCGCCGGCGGCAACCATTCCGCGGCCGGCATCGACTGTCAACAGCCAGCCCCTGGGGGTCCGGAAAGGGGCTCGTAGAGGCTCCACGTTGGACCTATCCTCGGGCCAGCCGGCCGGCCGAACGCCGTTCGCTGAGACTTGTAGGGCTCACCTGGCTGGGATGCGGCATGCTGGGGCCACAGTGGCGTTCTCCGGACTTCCTCCGCTCGGCGTGGTTCCCGTAGAGCTCGGTCGGGGTGCGCGCGGGGCGGTGACTTCCCGGCTGGGCGGAGACAGCTCGGCGCCGTTCCGCAGCCTCAACCTCAGCCTCAGCGTTGGTGATGAGCCGGGCGCCGTGTGTCGGAACCGGCTCGGGGCTGCGATCGAACTGGGCTTCGAGCCGGGGTCCGTGGTGTGGATGGAACAGACCCACGGCTGCGGTGTGGCGGTGATTGAGGAGATACCGACCGGACCGGTACCGGCGGACGCGCTGGTCACTCGCCGCCGCGACGTCGTGCTGGCGGTGCTGGTCGCCGACTGCGTGCCGGTGCTCCTCGCCGACGCAGTGGCCGGGGTCGTCGCGGTCGCCCACGCCGGCCGTCGCGGGCTGGCGGCCGGGATCCTGCCGGCCACCCTGGCCGCGATGGTCAAGCTGGGCGCGGTTCCGGCGGCCGTCACCGCGGCGACCGGCCCCGCGATCGGCCCATGCTGTTACGAGGTGCCGGCGCAGCTGCAGGCGGAGGTCGCGGCCGCTGTGCCGGGGACCGCAGCACCGACCCGGCATGGGACACCGGCGCTGGACCTGCCGGCCGGCGTCGTCGGCGTCCTGCGCCGGGCCGGCGTACGCCGCTGTACGCGGTCGAGGGTCTGCACGGCTGACGATCCGGCGTACTTCTCACACCGCCGGGACGGGGTGACCGGCCGGTTCGCCGGCTACGCCTGGCGCACATGAGCCGCGGCAAGGAGCTGGCAGCCGGGCTGGCCGCGGTCGAGGCGCGGCTGGTCGCGGCCTGCGCCGCCGCCGGCCGCCGCCGCGACGAGGTCACGCTGGTGGCGGTCGGCAAGACCTGGCCGGCTACGGACCTACGCCTGCTGGCCGGCCTGGGCGTCCGGGACTTCGGCGAGAACCGGGACCAGGAGGCCCGCCCCAAGGCCGCGGAGCTCGCCGGCCTCGGCCTGCAGTGGCATTTCGTCGGCCGGCTGCAGACCAACAAGTGCGCCTCGGTCGCGAGCTACGCCGACGTGGTCCACAGCGTGGACCGGGTACCGGTCGTTGCTGCCCTCGGCGGCGGCGCCCGCCGCGCCGGCCGGATCGTGACCGCCCTGGTCCAGGTGTCCCTCGATGACGCAGTCCACCGGGCCGGCGTGCCGGCCGACGGCGTACCGGAGCTGGCCGACGCCGTGGCGGGTGAGGCCGGGCTCCGCCTGGGCGGCCTGATGGCGATCGCCCCGTTGGCCGCGGATCCGGCGCCGGCATTTCGCCGGCTGGCCGAGCTGGCGGCGGTGGTACGGGCGGCCCATCCAGCCGCCACCGCGATCTCGGCCGGCATGAGCGCCGATCTGGAGGCTGCGGTTCGCTCAGGGTCGACGCACGTCCGGATTGGTACGGCGCTGTTCGGCGGCCGGCCGGCGATCCTCGGGTAGGGTCGCCGCGCAAGGCGGACAGCCGTACGCCACCCGTCCGATGAGCCGGAAGGACACCCGAGCATGGCCGGCGCGATGCGGAAAATGGCCGTATACCTGGGCCTCGTGGAAGATGACGAGCCCTACGACGAGGAGCTGGCGGAGGAGACGGCGGAGCCGTCGACCGTTCGGCGGTACCCGCAGACGGCCGCCGGGACGGTGGGGGCCACTTCTGGCCGGCGGCAAGAAGATGGTCGGTCGGGCAGCGTCGCGACGACGGTGCGTCGGGTCCCGACCGCCGAGTCCACGGTCGAGGCGCCGGTGGAGTCCTACCGGATCACCACATTGCACCCGCGCAGTTATAGCGACGCCCTGCCTATCGGCGAGAGCTTCCGCGACGGCACCACTGTGATCATGGATCTCACCGACGTGGTCCACGACGAGGCCAAACGGCTGGTGGACTTCGCGGCAGGCATCACCTTCGGGCTACGGGGCAGCATCGAGCGCGTCACCCGGGAGGTGTTCCTGCTCTCGCCGGCCGATGTCGAGGTCACGGCCGAGGACAAGGCACGCATCGCCAAGGGCGGCTTCTTCAACCAGAGCTGACCACCGGTCCGGCCGGGGACGAGGGGCGCATCGCTTGAGCGTCGTCGGTCGGGTGCTGTCCGACCTGCTGCTGGTCTTCTTCCTCCTGCTGGTCTTCCGGCTGGTGATGGAGTACGTCTTTCTCTTCGCCAAGTCCTACCGGCCGCGGGGGGTCGTGCTCGTGCTGCTCGAGTTCGCCTACACCGTCACCGACCCACCGCTGAAGCTCCTGCGCCGGGTGATCCCCCCCTTGCGGCTCGGCGGCAGCGGGGTCTCCATCGATCTTGCTTTCCTTGTGCTTTTCCTGGCTGTCGGCATACTCCGGTCCCTGGTAGCCCAGCTGTGAGTGCCGTCGCCTTCGCCGTGCGGAAGTGATCCCATGCCGTTGAGTCCCGAGGACGTCCACAACAAGCAGTTCACGCCCACCCGGTTCCGCCTGGGGTACGACGAGGACGAGGTCGACGTCTTCCTCGACGAGGTGGAGGCCGAGCTCACCAGGCTGCTTTCGGAGAACACCGACCTGCGGGCGCGGCTCGCGGCAGGCCCTTCCCCCGGACCCGGGGCCCCGGTAGCCCCGGAGCTGGCGCCTGCCGTTGTCGCGGCGGCGTCCGCCGGGGAGATCCGGGCGCGGGTCGGCGTCCTGCCGCCCGGGGTCCAGCGGCGCGGCTACGTCAGCAGCGAACTGGAGCGGCGGCGAGCCGCGCTGGAGTCTGAGGTGGCCGAGCTCAGGGCCTTTCGGCAGCACCGGTCGCCACCGCGCACCTCCGTGGAGTCCCAGCCGCGTACCGCCGAGGGACGCGAGCAGCTCACGTCCGCCACGGTCACCGAGGGTGCCATGGATCGTGACGTCGACCACTCAGCCGACGTGGCTCACGGCACGGGGCAGCCTGCCGACGTCGAGCCCCCGTCGTCCTAGGGTAGGCACGTGCTAGTCGTCAGCGGCCTGTTCGTCCTGTTGGCCCTGGGGCTGCTGGTGGCGGGGCTCGCGACCGGCGCCGTGGGGCAGGTCTACCTGTCGATCGGTGCCAGCCTGGTGGCTGCGGCGCTGCTTGCGCTGGGCGTCTACCAGCGCCGCCCGCCGAGCGCCGGTCAACCGCCGACCTGACGCAGCCAGAAGGTCAGACCGAGCTCCGTGTCCCGGTGTGGCGACAGGTCGGCCACCGGCGCACCCTCCTCGACGGTCGCCGCCAGCACCTCGCTCGCGAGCAGCTCCGCCGACTCCCGCAGAGCGCCGGCCAGCTCTTCACCGGCGGCGTCCCACCACAGCTCGATCCGGTCCGAGACGTCGAGGCCGGCCCCCTTGCGGGCTTCCTGGACCAGCCGGACCACCTCGCGAACCGAGCCGGCCCGCAGCAGTTCCGCTGTAAGGGTGAGGTCGAGGGCGAGGGTCTCGCCCGCGTCGGCTACCACCGCCCAGCCGGCTCTCGGGGTTTCGGTGAGTACGACGTCGTCCAGGCTCAGCTCTACGGGCGCGCCGTCGACCTCGACGCTCGCCCTACCCTCGCGCAGCGAGGCAGCCAGCGACGCCGCGTCGCAGGCCGCGATCGCCGCCGCCACCGCTGGGGTGCCCTTCCCGAACCGCCGGCCCAGTGATCGGAAGTTCGCCTTGACACTCACATCGACGAGCTCCCCCTGACCCCCCAGCGGGTCGATCGACCGGACGTTGAGCTCGTCGGCCACCTGGGCGCGCAGCTCCGGCGGCAGGCCGGCCCAGCCGGAGGCACCCACCAGCCCCCGGCCCAGCGGCTGGCGAGTCCGCACGCCGGACGCCGCCCGTGCGGCCCGCCCCAGCTCCACCAGCCGCCGCGCCAGCGCCATCTGCGCCGAGAGCTCCAGGTCGACCAGCGAGCCGTCCACTCGCGGCCACGCGGCCAGGTGGACCGAGTCCGGTGCCTCGGGCCACCCGTCGGCGAAGAGCACCCGCCACAGCGCGTCGGCCACGAAGGGGGTGAAGGGCGCAAACAGCAGGTTCACGACGTACAGGCACTCGTGCAGGGTCGCCATTGCCGCCGGGTCGCCGTTCCAGAACCGGCGGCGGGAGCGGCGCACGTACCAGTTCGAAAGGGCTTCGACGTACGCCGTCAGCCGGCGACCGGCGCGGGCGGAGTCGAACGCCTCGAGCGCGTCGGTCACCTCGGTGACCGTGGCGTGCAGCTCGGAGATCGCCCAGCGGTCCAGCAGCGGCCGGTCGGCGACGGCCGGTGCCGCGGTCCGGAGCGGCTCCCAGCCGTTGGCGTTGGCGTAGAGCACGAGGAACGCCGCGGTGTTCCAGTAGGTGAGCAGGACCTTGCGCACGATCTCGTTGAGCGACTCGTCGCCGATCCGGCGGGTCGACATCGGGTTGCCGGTGCACAACATGAACCAGCGCACCGCGTCGGCGCCGTGACGGTCGAACAGTTCGAACGGATCCACCACGTTGCCGAGGTGCTTGCTCATCTTGCGGCCGTCCGAGTCCACCAGCAGACCTAGGCAGAGCACGGTCTCGTACGCCGACCGGTCGAAGACCAGGGTGCCGACCGCCATCAGCGTGTAGAACCAGCCGCGGGTCTGATCGATCGCCTCGGCGATGAACTGCGCCGGGTACGCCGCCTCGAACTCCGCCTGGTTGTGGTACGGCGCACCCCACTGGGCGAACGGCATCGAGCCGGAGTCGTACCAGCCGTCGATCACCTCGGGCACCCGGGTGGCGGGCCCTCCGCATCGGGGACAGCCGAAGGTGACCTCGTCGACGTAGGGCCGGTGCGGGTCCAGCCCGGTCAGGTCTCGGCCGGCCAGTGAACCGAGCTCGACCCGGGAGCCCACGCAGGCCAGGTGCCCGGCCGGGCAGCGCCAGATCGGCAGCGGGGTCCCCCAGTAGCGGTTCCGGGACAGCGCCCAGTCGACGTTGTTCTCGAGCCAGTCGCCGTACCGGCCGGTCCGGATGCCGGGCGGGTGCCAGTCGGTGCGCGCGTTCTCCTCGAGCAGCCGGTTCCGGATCGCCGTCGTCCTGATGTACCAGCTGGGCAGTGCGTAGTACATCAGTGGGGTGTCGCACCGCCAGCAGTGCGGGTAGCTGTGCTCGAAGGAGTCGGAGCGAAAGAGCAGCCCTCGGGCCCACAGGTCCTCTACGATGCCTTCGTCCGCTGCCTTGAAAAACTGCCCGCCCACCAGCGGCAGGTCGGCGGTGAAGTGCCCGGTCGCATCGACCGGCTTGACCACCGGCAGCCCGTAGCGTCGGGCGACGGCTAGGTCGTCGGCACCGAACGCCGGCGACTGGTGCACCAGTCCGGTGCCGTCCTCGACGGTCACGTAGTCCGCCAGGACGACGTAGCGGTCGCCCTCGATGTCGACGAGGTCGAACGGCCGGTCGTACGTCGTGCGCTCCAGCGCCGCGCCGGCGAAGCGCTCGACCACCTCGGCGTCCCCGCCCAACACGCTGACCAGCAGCGGCTCGGCGACCACGAGCACCTCGCCGTCAACCCGGGCGGCGACGTAGGTGACCTCCGGGTGCACCGCGACTGCGGTGTTGCTGACCAGGGTCCACGGCGTGGTCGTCCAGACCAGCAGGGTGGCGCGCAGCTCGGCCAGTCGGCCGCTGGTGGCCGGGAAGCGGACGTACACGCTGGGGTCGGTCACCGTCAGGTAGCCCAGGGCGACCTCGTGGTCGGACAGGCCGGTGCCGCAGCGGGGACAGTACGGCGAAACCCGGTAGTCCTCGACCAGGAGTCCCCGGTCGAAGATCGCCTTGAGCGACCACCACACGCTGTCGATGTACTCCGGGTCCATCGTCCGGTAGGCGGCCGCGGTGTCGACCCAGTAGCCCATCCGCTCGGTCAGCCGCTCGAACTCGGCCACGTGCCGCAGCACCGACTCGCGGCAGCGGGCGTTGAACTCGGCGACGCCGTACGCCTCGATGTCCTGTTTGCCGGTGAAGCCGAGCTCCTTCTCCACCGCCAGCTCGACCGGCAGGCCGTGGCAGTCCCAGCCGGCCCGGCGCGGCA
>JBPCOB010000156.1:0-6937 GCA_051000715.1 Mycobacteriales bacterium | reverse complement strand
CGCCCGGGCGAGCGCCACCCGCTGCTGTTCCCCGCCGGAGAGCTCCTCGACGAGGTTGTCCGCGCGCCGCGTCAACCCGACCAGGGCGAGAGCCTCCGCCGCTACGGATCGCACCCGCGCTCGGCCGTAGCCCGCGGCCTGCAGGGCGACCTCCACGTTCTCCGCTGCAGTCAGCACGCTCACCAGCCCGTAGGACTGCAGCACGACCGCGATCCGGGCCGGGTCGACCGGTCGCCCGTCGAGGCTGACGCTGCCAGCATCCGGGTCGATGAGCCCGCCGAGCACGCCGAGCAGGGTCGACTTGCCCGCCCCGGAGGGCCCGACGACGGCGAGCAGTTCGCCGGCGGGCGCCTCGAGGCTGACGTCGTCGAGCAGGCTCAGGGTGCCGCGCCGTACGGTCACGTTGTCGGCGCGAAGACTCACGAGGCGTCCTCGCTGCGCTCGAGGAAGATCCCCTTCTCCTGCCGGTGCACCTTCGCCAGAGCGCCGGGCGGCAGCAGGTCCAGCACGTCCTCCGGCAGCTGGACGGCCCCCTCGCGGCCGACGACGACGTACTCCTGGCCGCCGCGCCCCTCGCTGCCGACCCGGCCGTCCCGGATCGTCACCGTCCGGGACAGCCCGGCGCTGACCGACGGGTCGTGGGTGACCACGACGACCGTCGTCCCCAGCTCGGCGGCCGCCCGCAGCAGCTCGATGACCGAGGCGCTGGAGTCGACGTCGAGCTGGCTGGTCGGCTCGTCGGCGAGGAGCAGCCGCGGCCCGTTGGCCAGCGCGGCCGCTACGGCGAGCCGCTGCTGCTCACCACCGGAGAGCAGTCGCGCGGGCCGGCCGGCTGCGGCGGTGAGCCCCACCGCCTCCAGCAGCTCGGCCGCCCGCCGGCGTTTGCTCGAACCGGCCCGGCGGCTGGGCCGCTGGGCGAACAGCAGGTTCTCCGTCGCGCTCGCGTAGCCGAGCAGGTTGGTGCCGGGGTTCTGCAGCACGATGCCCACCTGGCGCGCCCGCACGTCCAACAGCTGCCGCTGGGAGAGCCGGGAGAGGTCGCGTCCGTCGAGGTGCACCCGGCCGGCGGTTGGGCGCAGCAGGCCCGCGAGCAGCGAGAGCAGGGTCGACTTCCCCGAGCCCGACGGGCCCAGCAGGGTCAGCGACTCGGCCGGCTCGACCGCCAGGTCGACTCCGCGCAGCGCGACCACCTCGGTCCCGTCGAGGTGGTAGACGGCGACCACCCCGTCGCAGCGGATGCGGGCGCCCTGCACCCCGCCAGCGGAGCTCTCGGCGGCATCGGTCGCCGTGGCTTCGGCGGTCATGGCTGGGACTCGCGCAGCCGTTCGGCGTCCGTGTGCCGCAGGAGTACGCCGGCCGCCACCGCAACCGCCACCGCGACGACCACGGCCGCCACGGCGACGAAGACCAGGACATCGAGCGGGCGGGCGCCGTAGAGATAGGGCGGCGCCGCCGGGTTGTCGGAGTACAGCGGCACGCTCTTCACCGCGACCCGGCCGCCCAGGAGTCCGGCGGTCACTCCCAGCACCGCGCCGGAGCCCAGCAGCAGCGCCTGCTCGACCAGCAGTGCGCCGAGCAGGCTGCGGCGCGCGACCTTCACCAGGCGCAGCGCGGCCATCTCGTAGCGACGGCGACGGCCGAGCAGGACCAGCATCAGCACCGCCCCGCCCGCCGCGAGCAGGACCGCCACCATGCCGGCGCTGAACAGCAGCCCCAGCGAGAGTTGGGGCGCCTGCCGGGCGAGCTCGGCTTCCCGGTTCGCCGCCCGTTCGGCCGCCAGCACGCGGACGCCGACCTTGGCGAGCCGCCGGTTCATGTCGGCGGGGGCGCCGGGCCCGAGCCACACCTCGTCGTCGGCGTAGGAGAGGTAGTCGGGTTGGAACTGCGTTGCCCGCAACGCGAAGGTCCGGTCCACGATGGCGCCGTCGTCACCGAGCGAGGGCAGCGCCCGCGCCACGGTGAGGGCCCGCACGGGCAGCTGCTGACCGTCCAGCCCCGGCACCTGCACCTGGTCCGCGGCTGCGGTCGCACCCGTCTTCGCCGTGACGACGGCCGGTATCGGGGTGGGCACGTCGTCGGCCACCTGGATGCCGGGGGCGTCCGTCTCCGCGGCGGCGGACACGGTGACCTTGAGGTCGGTCCCGGTCGGCTGCGCCTGCTCGATCTGATCACCGCCGCCGGGATCGGCGGGCCCCCAACGGCGGGCGATGGCGAGGCCGGCATCGATCGGGCGCCAGGCCCCGCCACGCCGATCCTCCAGGCCGGTCACCACGACCGAGCCGGCGACCGGCCGGCCGAAGTCTCCCTTGAGGCGGATCGCCCGCAGCCGGCAGGGAGCCAGCTCACAGCCGGAGATGTCGGCGCGATGCACCGTCCCGGTCAGTAGGCCGAGGTCCTCCGACCGCACGAAGCCGTCCGCCCGCTGCACCTCGGCGACCAGGCTCACCGGGTGGGCGAAGCCGATGGCCCCGGTCCTGATGCCGAGGCCGTTCCCGCGGATCTCGATCGGTGCCCCGGTTCTGGGGGTGAGCCGCCTGGCGAGCTCGCCGACCGGCATGCCGGCGAAGTCGGGACGCCAGAACGCGACTCGGGCGAACCGGCCGGCGTCCACCGCCAGCAGGTTGCGTTGGCCCTCGCTGCCGCTGAGCGCTTGGTAGCGAGTGACGGCCATCGCTGTCCCGTCCGGTGTGATGGCTCGCACCAGACCGGTCAGGTCGGCAAAGGCAGGAGCCTGCACTCGCAGCACGGTGCCGGTGCCGACGTCGGCCAGGGCCCGGTCGTGCCGGTTCACCCTGGCGACCGACCAGGCGTCGACGCCGAACGCGGCCAGTCCGAACGCGACGGCGACGACGAGTACGGCGCGCAGGGCCGCCGGCCGGCGGGCGACCTGGCGCACCGCGAGGAACAGCCCGATCCGCCGGCCGGCCCGGGTCGGGCGCAGCAACAGCCGGACGGCGTACGGGAACAGCCGGGCGCCGAGCAGGGCCGCCGCGACGGTGAGCAGCCCGGGAGCCAGCAGCGACAGCACGTCCGGCCGCCCGGGCGCCAGCCGGCCGAAGGACAGCTCCGCCAGCCCGGCCAGCGCCACCGCACCGACGGCGACATCCAGCGGCGCACTGCCCCGCCCGGGGCGCCGGGCCGTCTTGCGCAGCTCCGCCAGGACGGGCCTGGTCAGCATGCCGCGCGCGGCAGCGGCGCAGGCCAGGCCGGCGACGACGAAGGCGAAGGCGGCCGCCCCGAGCGCATCCGCGGTGACGACGACCGGAGTCCCGACTGCCAGCTGGACCCGCGCCCCGAGTCGCACCGCGAGCCACGAGGCGGCCAGGCCGAGTGGCAGCGCAAGCACCAGCAGGAGCAGGAGCTCGAGCAGTCCGAAGGCCAGCGTGGCGCCGGCGGCCAGCCCGCGCAGCTTCGCCAGCGCCACCTCGGGTCCGCGGGCCTCGACCGCGCCGCCGACCACGAGGAGCAGCACCACCAGGCACAGGGCGAACAGCTGCGCCACCACGAGGAACACCGGTAGGTCGAGCTTGTTGCGGTCGCTGCGGGCTGCGTCCAGGGTCGTTTCGATCGTGCTGTCGACCTGCGCCTTGGGCAACAGCACGGCGACCCGGCTGCGCAATGTCGCCACCGTCGCCCGCACGGGGTCGGCATTGACCAGCCGCACCTTCAACGGGTCCAGCGGCAACTCGACCACGGCCCGCACGGTGGCGTCCGGCGGAAGGTCGTTCATCGTCCGCTCAGCGGTGAAGAGCGTGTCGACGGGCAGCGTCTTCACAGTGCCGATCGGGAGAAATGACTGTATCGACCAGTACCTCTCGCCGGAGTCGATGGGCTCGTACAAGCCGCTGATCAGGAATCCGGCACGGTCCGGCGCCGGCACCAGCAGCTGCACACGACCGCCGACGCTCCAGCGCTCCGCCGCGGCGCTACGGCGGCTCACCATGATCTCCCCGCTGGCCTGCGGGCAGCGACCCTCGACCAACCTGACGTGCTGGCAGGCCCCTTCCCGCCAGGCCAACCGGGCGTGGGTCTCCCCGTCGGCCAGGCCGTCGTCGTTGTCCAGGGACCGCAGGGCGGGGCCGAACGGCGCCGCGGGGGCGACCGCGAGGGCCTGGCCGACCGTCGTTACCAACAGCCGGGCCGGGGCGGAGGCGACCGACCCGCTGAGGCTCGCCTCGACGGCGACGGCGATTCCGCTCGCCCGCGACAGCCGGTCACCCAGCGCGGACTCGCCCGCCGCCCGCCGCCAGATGGGACCGGCGGCCGCGGTCGCGATGGTCGTCACCGCCACCAGGAGGATGGCGATGGAGACGCCGCGGCGCGCCCAGATGCCGCGCAGCGCCAGCCGCAGCGACTCGGTCATCGGCTGATGCTCATCGGCCGCCGCTAGGCAGCCGGAGCCAGCCGACCGGGTTGCCGCGCACATCGATGAACGTCGACACGGCGTACGGCGAGAATCCGACCACGAACCAGGCGCGGTCCGTCCCGGCGACCAGCGCCGAACCGTCGGGCGACCAGCTCACCGTGCCGAGAAAGGTGCGACCGCTCGAGTCGGGCGGTGGCAACGGCAGGTCCACCTTCACCGGGCGTTCCGCCTTGTCCAGGTCGAGCAGGTAGAGCGCCTCCTCTTTCAGATTGCCGCCGGCATCGTTGACGCTCGCAATCAACGCCAGCGCGGGCCCGGCCGGTGACCAGGAGTTGACGAACCAGCTGCGGCCTTCGGTGGAGCGGACCACCGCGGCCACCCGCCCGTCCGTGCGCAGTACCACGACGGAACTGGGCGTGTTGCCCCCTCGGGCATCCGGCGCGAAGCCGCTCGCGGCGATATAGCCGTTGGCAGAGACATTCGCCGACAGAACTACGGCGCTGGAGCGGGGAAGTCCGGCGAGCGACCGAAATCGCGCCGCCGTGAGCAGCACCCGAGTGCCGGCGCCGACACGTCGATACTCGACCCGATCGCTCGTGGTGATCGGGCCAGAGTCGCCGAACACCTGCGGTCCCGGCACAACGACGACCGCTGCCGCATGTGCCGGGTCGGCCGCCGCGCCTGTGTCCAGGATGCCACCGAAGGGAGCTGCCCCCGTGCCGGCGCCGAGCGGCGATAGCCCGCCGGTGCTGCGGTTCCACAACACCAGCCGGTCGGTCGTGGCCAGCAGCAGGCTGCGGCCGTCATCCGCCCACGGTTGCCGGACGGCCGCGAAGCCGGCCGGAAGGTCGATCGGGGGGTTCCGTTGGGTTGCTGGCACAGCCGGATCGACGATGTGGCCCGACGGGGAGGCGAGCAGCCGGCCGGACGGGTCGGGCGCAAAGGCGTACGAGTCCTGTGGCACCAGCACCGTGGTCAGCGGCGGTCGATATCCCGTCATCGACAAGTGATTGATGTCGAGAAATACGATTCCCGGCGGCGGACCGAAGGTGGGCCCGGCCGCCAATCCCGCCGCTCGGACCGGCACGCTGCCCGGTGGTTGGGACGGCGTCACCAGGGCCACCGCGCCGTACCCGAGTCCCGCCAGCAGTCCGAGCGCGACCACGACCACACCGCCGGTTCTCAGCAACCGCAGCCGCGCCGGCCGGGGTGGCGGCTCCGGATCCGGGAGCGTCAACCGCGGCCTCATATGGAGAGATGCTGACCGAACCGCGGCGGTGGCGACACCGGCCGGCGTCTCGCTTGAGTAACAATTAGGGAGTCATTCATAACGACCGGTTCAGGGTCGGCCGTCTTCGCTCCGCGACCATTGCATTTCCACGCCCCGGTCGCGTCCGGACTGGGCATCGTAGTGTGTGACCGCAGGGATCAGTGCTTCGGGCTCCCGCCGACGGGCAGTACCACTGTCATGCTGTTCCTACGCCGACTCGGGGCTGCCCACGGGCGGCCGGCACCGGGACAGACGACAAGCACTGGTGCTGCATGAGCGACCCGCCCAACATCGTCGTCATCGGGGCCGGACCGGCCGGCCTGACAGCGGCGTACCAGCTGGTCAAGCGTGGCCTACCCGTCACCGTGGTCGAGGGTGACGCGATGGTGGGCGGCATCAGCCGCACCGCCCGGCGCGAGGGCTGGCGTTTCGACATCGGTGGTCACCGGTTCTTCACCAAGGTGCCCGAGGTCGAGGCGCTCTGGCACGAGATCCTGCCGGACGAGGACTTCCTGCTCCGGCCCCGCATGAGCCGCATCTTCTACCGCGGCAAGCTCTACGACTACCCGCTCAAGGCGTCGAACGCGCTACGCAACCTCGGCCTGCCTGAGGCGGTCCGGTGCGTGCTGTCCTACGGCTGGTCACGGGTGCGACCGCCGCGTGACCAGACGACGCTCGAGGGCTGGATCGTGGCCCGTTTCGGCCGGCGGCTGTACGAGCACTTCTTCCAGACCTACAACGAGAAGCTGTGGGGGGTGCCGGTCAACAAGCTGCCGGCCGACTTCGCGGCGCAGCGCATCAAGAACCTCTCGCTGGTCAACGCGGTCCTGAACGCCCTGCTGCCCAAGCGCAACCAGAAGGACATCACCTCGCTGATCGAGGAGTTCCAGTACCCGAAGTACGGGCCGGGGATGATGTGGGAGACGGCCGCGCGGAAGATCACCGAAGCGGGCGGCGCGATCCGGCTCGAGGAGAAGGTGCGCACCGTGCACTGGACGCCGGGCAGCGGCGCCACCGCCGTACGCACGGTGGTGACCGGTGGGTATGGCGCCGGCGCGGGGGCGCCGGACGGTCGCCGCACCGACGTCGGAGCCGAGCAGCTGTACGCCGCGGAGGAGGTCATCTCCTCCATGCCCTTCTCCTCGCTGGTGCGCGCGCTCGATCCGCCGCCGCCGGCCGAGGTGCTGGCCGCGGCAGATGGGCTGCGGTACCGCGACTTCCTCACCGTCGCCCTCGTCGTGCCGGAGAGCGCAGGCTTTCCCGACAACTGGATCTACATCCACTCCCCCGAGGTGCAGGTG
>JBPCOB010000155.1:0-6773 GCA_051000715.1 Mycobacteriales bacterium | reverse complement strand
TGGCCAACCTGCCGGGGGGCGGCGCCGCGGGCATCTGGCAGTTCTGGGAGCTGGGATCGCGCACGGCGTACACCGTTGTCGGGCAGCGGCTAGCGGACGGCCTGACGTTCATCGTGCTCGACCAGGTCACCCCGAAGGGGGTCAGGGAGATCTCGTCCGTGCTGCAGGGCGGCGCGTTCCCGCACGTCGTCGTGCTGGGGCCGCCGACGACCGGACAGATTCGCTACGCCGCGGACGGCCGGCGCTTCCAGCCGGTCGAGCACCTGCCCGGCTTCGTGGGCACCGACGGCTGGGCGGTCTTCGACCGGACCGGCCCGGCGATCGGCCAGCAACAGCCGGACCTCGTGGAGGTGCTCGACGGCGACGGTCGGCGGATCTATCGCGGTCAGATCGACGTGGGGCCGAGCTTCCCGGACAAGTAGGGTCGAAGCCGTGAGCGAAACCGACGACCGGGCCGGCGGCGGCGTCGTACTCAGCCGGATCTACACCCGAACCGGTGACGACGGCACGACCGCGCTGGGCGACATGAGCCGCACTCGCAAGACCGACCCGCGGATCGGGGCGTACGCCGATGTCGACGAGGCCAACGCCGCGATCGGCGTCGCGATCGCCCTCGGCTCACTCCCCCCCGAGGTCGCCGAGCTGCTGACCTCGATCCAGAACGACCTCTTCGACGTGGGGGCCGACCTGTGTACGCCGGTCGTCCCCGACCCGGAGTGGCCACCGCTGCGGGTCACCTCGGTCTACGTCGACCGGCTGGAGGCCGCCTGCGACCTCTACAACGCCCGGCTGACCAAGCTCCGCAGCTTCGTGCTGCCGGGCGGCACGTCCGGAGCGGCCCTCCTGCACGTCGCCAGGACGGTCACCCGTCGAGCCGAGCGCAGCACCTGGGCACAACAGGAGGCCGACCCGGCGACCACCAACCCGCTGGCCGCGACGTACCTCAACCGACTCTCGGACCTGCTGTTCATCCTGGCCCGGGTGGCCAACCCGGCCGGCGACGTGCTCTGGAAGCCCGGCGCCAACCGTTAGGGCCTGCGTGTACTACCCGGGCTCAGGCCGACTCGCCGGCGGCGCGCAGCCGGGCCACCGCGCGGCGCGCCGCTTCGGCTGCGTCCTCGTCGCCCCCGGCCCGCTCCAGCGCCGCCCGGGCCCGGGGCACGTCGATCTCCTCGGCCAGCTCCACGCTCTCGGCGAGCACCGAGACACCGGCCTCGGTCACCGACAGGAAGCCGCCGTGCACGGCGGCGACCAGGTCGTCGTCACCTGCCCGGCGAATCCGCACCGGGCCCGGCACCAGCTCGCCGAGCAGCGGCGCATGCCGCGGCAGAATGCCGATCTCGCCCTCGGTGGTCCGGGCGATCACCATCTCGGCCTCGCCCGACCACACCTGGCGGTCCGGCGAAACCAACTCGACGTGCAGCTCCGCCACGTGCCCCTCCTCACTGCTCGACGGCGTACGGCGTATGCCGGCCGGCCTACCTGCCCGGGCTACTGGCTCTCCAGCTCCTTGGCCTTGGCCTCGACGTCCTCGACCCCGCCGCACAGGAAGAAGGCCTGCTCGGGGAGGTGGTCGTACTCGCCCTGGGTCAGCGCGCGGAACGAGGAGATGGTCTCCTCGAGCGGCACGAACTTGCCGGGCTGGCCGGTGAACTGCTCGGCAACGAACATCGGCTGGGACAGGAACCGCTCGATCCGGCGGGCCCGCCCGACGGTGACCTTGTCCTCCTCGGAGAGCTCGTCGATGCCGAGGATCGCGATGATGTCCTGAAGGTCCTTGTAGCGCTGCAGGATCCGCTGCACCTCACGGGCCACCGCGTAGTGCTCGTCGCCCAGGAAGCGGGCGTCGAGAATTCGGGAGGTCGAGTCCAGCGGGTCCACCGCGGGGTAGATGCCCTTCTCGGAGATCCCGCGGGAAAGCACCGTCGTGGCGTCCAGGTGGGTGAAGGTCGTGTGCGGTGCCGGGTCGGTGATGTCGTCAGCCGGCACGTAGATCGCCTGCAGCGAAGTGATCGAGTGGCCGCGGGTGGAGGTGATGCGCTCCTGCAGCTCGCCCATCTCGTCGGCGAGGTTCGGCTGGTAGCCCACCGCGCTCGGCATCCGCCCGAGCAGCGTGGACACCTCCGAGCCCGCCTGGGTGAACCGGAAGATGTTGTCGATGAACAGCAGCACGTCCTGCTTCTGCACGTCGCGGAAGTACTCCGCCATGGTCAGCGCCGCCAGGGCAACCCGCAGCCGGGTGCCGGGCGGCTCGTCCATCTGACCGAACACCAGCGCGGTCTTGTCGATGACGCCTGTCTCGGTCATCTCCAGGAAGAGGTCATTGCCCTCGCGGGTGCGCTCGCCCACCCCGGCGAAGACCGACACGCCGCCGAAGTTCTCCGCGACCCGATAGATCATCTCCTGGATGACCACGGTCTTGCCGACGCCGGCGCCGCCGAACATGCCGATCTTGCCACCCGAGACGTACGGCGCCAGCAGGTCGATCACCTTGATGCCGGTCTCGAACATCTCGGTCTTGCTCTCCAGCTGGTCGTACGGCGGAGAGGGGCGGTGGATCGGCCAGTAGGTGTCGGCGTCCACCTTCTCGACGTCGAGCGGGCGACCGAGAACGTTGAAGACGTGCCCCTTGGTCGCGTCGCCGACGGGCACGGTGATCGGCGAGCCGGTGTCAACCACGTCGGTGCCCCGCACCAGCCCGTCCGTCGGCTGCATGGCGATGGCGCGGATCATGTTGTCGCCGATGTGCTGGGCGACCTCCAGGGTGAGCGTCGCCGTCTCCTCGCCCAGCGTGCGCTCGACGTGCAGCGCGTTGTGGAGCTCCGGCAGCTGGTCGGGCGCGAACTCCACGTCCACGACGGGGCCGATGACCCGCACGACGCGGCCCTTGGTCCCCCCCGCGTCGGTGTCCGGGCGCTCCTCGAGCGTGGCGGTCATTTCAGTCCCCTCCGGTCTTCGACAGCGCCTCGGCGCCGCCGACGATTTCCATGATTTCCTGGGTGATCTCGGCCTGCCGGGCCGCGTTGGCGGCCCGGGTCAGGGTCTTGATCAGATCGTCCGCGTTGTCACTCGCGGCCTTCATCGCCCGGCGGCGGGCAGCGGACTCCGACGCCGCGGACTCCAGCAGCGCGCTGTAGATCCGCGCCTCGATGTAGCGGGGCAGCAGGTTCTCCAGCACCGCCTCGGCGGAGGGCTCGAACTCATAGAGCGCGGTCGGCCCGGTGTGCTCCGGCTCGTCTGTGTAGGTGATCACCAGCGGCAGGATCCGGCGAGCCACCGCCCGCTGGGTGAGCGCCGAGACGAACTCGGTGTGCACGAGGTGGATCTCGTCCACGCCACCGTCGTCCGCGCCACGGACGAAGGCGTCGATGACGGCTCCGGCCACCTCCTTGGCATTCTCGTACGCCGGCTGCTCGGAGAACCCGGTCCAGGCGTTCGACAGGTCCCGGCCGCGGAACCGGTAGTAGGCCACCGCCTTGCGGCCGACCAGGTAGGGGACCGGCTCCTTGCCCTCCTCGTGCACCAGGCTGCGGAGCTCTTCCGCCGTACGCAGGGCGTTGGCGTTGTAGGCGCCGGCCAGGCCGCGGTCGCTGGTGATGACGAGCACGGCGGCCCTGACCGGGTTCTCCCGCGGGGTGGTCAGCGGCGAGGTCACCGAAGTCTGGCTCGCCACCGCCGACACCACCCCGGTGATCGCATCGGCGTATGGCCGAGCAGCGGCAACCCGCTGCTGCGCCTTGGCGATGCGCGATGCCGCGATGAGCTCCATCGCGCGCGTGATCTTCTTGGTCGACTGGACCGAGCGGATCCGGCGTCGATATACGCGGAGTTGGCCGGCCATCGACGCTAGCCCGCGGCCCGCACGGAGCCGCCCTCCAGCGGCGGCGGGCGGCGCCGCCTGGCCTGGATCGCCTCCTGGCCGACGTCGTCCTCGTCCATCGCCTCGGCCTCGGCCTCCTTGCCCAGGGACCCGCCTTCGCTTGGCGAGAACTGCCGCTTGAACTCGTCGATCGCGCCCTGCATCGACGACACCAGCTCGTCGTCGAGCTTGCCGGTCTGCACGATCGCGTCGTAGATCCCCTGGTGCGAGTGGCCGATGAAGTCGAGCAGCTCCGCCTCGAACCGGTGGATGTCCGCCACGGGTACGTCGTCGAGCTTGCCGGTGGTGCCGGCCCACAGCGAGACGACCTGCCGCTCCACCGGGAACGGCGAGTACTGCGGCTGCTTGAGCAGCTCGACCAGCCTGGCGCCACGCTCGAGCTGCGCCTTGGACGCCTTGTCCAGGTCGGAGCCGAAGGCGGCGAAGGCCTCCAGCTCGCGGAACTGGGCCAGGTCCAGGCGCAGTCGCCCGGCGACGGACTTCATCGCCTTGATCTGGGCGTTGCCGCCGACCCGCGACACCGAGACACCGACGTTGATGGCCGGCCGTACGCCGGAGTTGAACAGGTCGGTCTCGAGAAAGATCTGGCCGTCGGTGATCGAGATGACGTTGGTAGGGATGTAGGCCGAGATGTCGTTGCCCTTGGTCTCGATCAGCGGCAACCCGGTGAGCGACCCGCCGCCCAACTCGTCGGAAAGCTTGGCGCAGCGCTCGAGCAGCCGGGAGTGCAGGTAGAAGACGTCACCGGGGTAGGCCTCGCGGCCGGCCGGGCGGCGCAGCAGGAGCGAGATGTTGCGGTAGGCCTCGGCCTGCTTGGACAGGTCATCGAACACGATCAGTGCGTGCTGGCCGGCGTACATCCAGTGCTGGCCGATCGCGGAGCCGGAGTACGGCGCGATGTACTTGAACGCGGCCGGCATGGAGGCCGGTGCCGCGACGATCGTCGTGTAGTCCATCGCGCCGGCGTCTTCGAGGGAAGCCACCAGGCCACGGATGGTGGAACCCTTCTGGCCGATGGCGACGTAGACGCACTTCACCTGCAGCGCCGGATCGCCGGTGGCCCAGTTGTCCCGCTGGTTGATGATCGTGTCGAGCACGACCGCGCTCTTGCCTGTCTGCCGGTCTCCGATGATCAGCTGACGCTGGCCGCGGCCGATCGCCGTCATCGAGTCGATGGCCTTGATCCCGGTCTGCAGCGGCTCCTTGACCGGCTGGCGCTGGACGACCGAGGGCGCCTGGACCTCCAGCGGCCGCCGCTCGCTGGACTCGATCTCACCCTTGCCGTCGATGGGGCGGCCGAGCGGGTCGACGACCCGGCCCAGGAAGCCGTCACCCACCGGCACGGAGAGGATCTCGCCGGTCCGGCGTACCTCCTGACCTTCTTCGATGTGCTGGGGGTCGCCCATGATGACGCAGCCGATCTCGCGGATGTCGAGGTTGAGCGCGAGACCCAGGACGCCGCCCTCGAACTCGAGCAGCTCGTTGGTCATCGCCGAGTGCAGACCCTCGACCCGGGCGATCCCGTCGCCGGTCTCGGTGACCCGACCGACCTCCTCGCGGGTCGTCTCCGGGGTGTAGGACGACACGTAGCGCTCGAGCGCTTCGCGGATCTCGTCCGGCCGGATGCTCAGCTCGGTCATTCGCAGTCCCTGCTCTCGGAGGTTGGCCAAACGGCGCCCACGCGGGCTCGACGCGCCGGAGCGGGGGGCATTCTTGCGGTCGTCATCCTGCCAACCGGTGGCGCGCCTCGCTCAGCCGGCCGGCGACCGTGCCGTCGAGCACGGAGTCGCCCACCTTGACGTGCACCCCGCCGAGTACCGACGGGTCGACCTCGACCTGCAGCTGCACCTGGTGCCCGAACTCGCGGGCCAGACCGGCGGAGAGCCGGTCCTCCTGCGGCTCGGTGAGCGGTACGGCGACTCGCACCGTTGCCACCAGCCGAGCCCGACGCTGCGCGGCCAGCTCGGCGTAGTTCTCCAGAGCCCGGTCCAGCGTCCGGCCCCGGGGATGGGCCACCACCTCGTCGACCAACCGCATCGTGGCGGGACGAGACCGGCTCTCCAGCAGCGCGTGCACCAGGTCCCGCTTGTGATCGAGGGGCAAGCCCTGGTCGGTCAGCGCCATGAGCAGGGCAGGCTCGCGGTCGACGATGCGGGCGAAACGGAAGAGCTCGTCCTCGACGTCGTCGAGCTCACCGGTGGCCTCGGCCCCGATCAGCAGGGCGGTGGCACCGAGCTCGTCCAGCGCGTCGAGCAGGTCCGCGGGCCGGGACCATCGAGCCGATACCGCGCCGTCCAGCACGACCAGCGCCGGCTCGGGGAGCGCTTCGCCGAACAGCCGGCGGGCCAGCTCGGTCTTCGTCTTATTCGGCAACGAGGGATCGGCGAGCGCCCGGCGCAAGGCGCCCTCCCGCTCCAGCAGGGCCGCGACCGCGAAGAGCCCGTCGCCCGCAGTGGCCAGCTCTGAGGGATCGCCGGCACCAGCCAGCTCCTCCAGGCGCTCGCGCGCGGCGGACAGCGAGTCGCGGCTGGCACCGCGCATCAGCGGACCGCCGCCGTACCGCCCTCGTCACCGGCCGGCTCCCGCGACTCCAGCTCGTCGAGGAACCGGTCGACGACCGCCCGCTGGCGGGACTCCTCCGCCAGCGACGTACCGACGATCTTCTCGGCCAGGTCGACGGCGAGCTGGCCGACCTCCGCCCGCAGGGACGCCATGACCGACTGCCGCTCGGTGGCGAGCCGGCTCTCGCCGGCGGCGTTGATGCGGGCCGCCTCCTCCTGGGCCTTGACCCGAAGCTCCTCGATGATCGCCCGGCCCTGCTCGCGGGCCTCTTCGCGGAGCCGGTTCGCCTCGGCCCGGGCCTCCGCCAACTGGGCGCGGTAGTCCTCGAGGG
>JBPCOB010000154.1:0-7593 GCA_051000715.1 Mycobacteriales bacterium | reverse complement strand
CTTGCGGGGCTTGGCCTGCTCGGCCACCGGGATAGACAAGGTCAGCACGCCGGCGTCGTAGTTGGCCTCGATCCGGTCCGTGTCCAGCGTCTCGCCGAGGAAGAGCTGCCGGGTGAAGACGCCCTGCGGCCGCTCAGCGGCCAGCATCTCCACGCCCTCGCCGGTCGGCTTGCCGCGCTCGGCACGAACCGTCAGCACATTCTTCTCCACCGTCAGCTCAACAGCGTTCGGGTCGACGCCGGGCAGGTCGAACTGCACCAGAAAGCGGTCACCGTTGCGGTAGGCGTCCATCGGCATGAAGGTCGGCCGCGAGACGGTGCCGGCCAAGGCCTGCTGGGCGAGCCGGTCCAGTCCCGGAACGGGTCGGTACGCATAGCATCTGAGTTCCTCCTTGAAAGCTGTGCTGCGATCTCACGCGCAGGCTTCTACCCATCCACTCGTCCTACACCTGGGGGCGCAACTTAATTACCATGCAGCCATCAAGCACCCACGTGCTGGGCCACGACAGAACGCCCGGCCCCTTAGGGGGCCGGGCGTTCTGAAGGTGCGTTGAGCTTAGAAAGCTCCGGTGCCGTTCGGCGTACCTAACCCGGTGGGGCCGTCGAAGCCGGTGACGGCGTTGCACAGGTAGGCCGTGGAGCACGACCCGTTGCTGCCGCCCACCACGTCGAAGAGCGAAGCGGTGTGGCTGTACGGGTAGCTGCCGTAGTTGACGGCGCTGCCGTTACCGGCCAGCGCGTAGACACCCGCGATGATCGGCGCCGAGACGCTGGTGCCGCCGAAGACGAGCCAACCCTTGGTCCCCTTGGAGGCGTAGCTGTCGTAGACGGCCACCCCGGTCGCCGGGTCGGCAACCGCGGAGACGTCAGCGACCGTGCGCTTCGCGCAGCCGCCGTCGGTCTGCCAGCTGGGCTTGGCGTTGTAGGCCGAGCAACCACTGCCGGCGCCGGACCATGCCGTCTCGGCCCAGCCGCGGGTGCCGCTGGCCCGGATCAGGTGCGTGCCGCCGACCGCGGTGACGTACTGGGACGACGCCGGGTACTCGACGCCGTACCCGTTGTCTCCCGAGCTCACGGTGATCGCGTGACCGGGGTGGTTGTAGTACTGACCGTAGTTGGCGTCAGAGGCGTCCGAGCCGCCGTAGCTGTTGCTGATCGCCTGCGCACCTAGTCTCGCGGCGGTGTTCACAGCGGCGCCGAGGTTGGCGAACGAGGGCGTCGTTGCTTCGACCAGCAGGATCTTGCAGTTCGGACAGATGGCCGAGGCCATGTCGACGTCCAGGGAGATCTCCTGCGACCAGCCGCTGTCGTTGCGCGGGTAGGCGGTGCCGCCGTTCTGGTCGACCTTGCTGAAGCAGCCGTTGGCGGTGGTGCAGGACGAGAGGCCGTACTGGCTGCGGTAGACGCCGAGGTCGGCCTCTGCGCTGGGGTCGTTGTAGGCGTCGACGATCGCGATGGTCTGACCGCTACCCGCGGTGGCGGATGGGAGTGCGTAAGCGCTCTGCAGGTCCGCCGGGCCGTATCCAGACGGAGAGCTCGTGACGGCCGGCTGACCCTTGGCGTTGACACGGACCAGTGCCGAACAGGCGGCATAACCGTGCGTGGCGACCGCGCATACTCGCGCGCTGCTGTGTGTGGATCCGGACGGCGCCGGACTCGCGCCTGCGGTGCCGGCCAGGGCCAGCGGGGTGGTTAGGGCGGCCGCGAACGCGACGCCGACAAAGACACGACGAGACATGAAACCTCCGGAAAAGGCCTCCCGACTGGAGGCGATTATGGTGTATTTATGCGGAGAAGACGCAATTTGTAAACAGGGCACATGGCAAAGACTTGCTCAAGTCTTTGGCGGCCGCGGTGGCTCGCTCGCCGAGCCCGCGGCCGGGTGGAACTGATCAGCCTCGGTGGAACCGACCAGCGCGAGGGTCGACGACGTACCACCGGCGATCACCGATGAGACCAGGTCGAAGTAGCCCGCGCCCACCTCGCGCTGGTGGCGAGTGGCGGTGTAGCCGCCCGCCTCCATGGCGAACTCGCTGTCCTGGAGCCGGGCGTACGCCGCCATACCCTCTTCGCGGTAACCGGCGGCGAGGGAGAACATCGACGCATTCAGGGCGTGGAAGCCGGCCAGGGTGATGAACTGGAACTTGTAACCCATCGCGGCGAGCTCGGGCTGGAACTTCGCGATTGTGTCCTCGTCGAGGTGACGCCGCCAGTTGAACGACGGCGAGCAGTTGTAGGCGAGCAGCTTCCCGGGGAACTCGGCGTGCACCTTCTCGGCGAACTGGCGCGCCTCGTCGAGATTCGGCGTCGAGGTCTCGCACCAGATGAGGTCGGCGTACGGCGCGTAGGCCAGCGCACGAGAGGTGGCCGCCTCCATTCCAGCGCGAACGTGGAAGTAGCCCTCCGGTGTCCGCTCCCCAGTCACGAACGCTGCATCGCGGGGATCGATGTCACTAGTCAGCAGAGTGGCACCCAACGAGTCGGTCCGGGCCACGATGAGCGTCTCGACGCCCAGCACGTCCGCGGCGAGCCGGGCAGCGGTCAGGGTCCGGATGTGCTGGCTGGTAGGCACGAGCACCTTGCCGCCCATGTGGCCGCACTTCTTCTCCGACGCGAGCTGGTCCTCGAAGTGCACCCCGGCCGCGCCGGCCTCGATGATCGACCGGGTCAGCTCATAGGCGTTGAGTACGCCGCCGAAGCCGGCCTCCGCATCCGCCACGATCGGGGCGAACCACTCGGTCCCGTCCCTGCCCTCGGACCAGTCGATCTGGTCGGCCCGGCGCAGCGCGTTGTTGATCCGCCGAATCAGCGCCGGGACGCTGTTGGCCGGGTACAGGCTCTGGTCCGGGTAGACCTGCTCAGCCAGGTTGTTGTCGCCGGCGACCTGCCAGCCGCTCAGATAGATGGCGCGCAGTCCCGCCTTGACCATCTGCACGGCCTGGTTACCGCTCAGAGCACCCAACGCGGCGACGTAGTCCTCGCGATGCAGCAGCTCCCACAGGCGGATGGCACCGCGCCGGGCCACCGTCAGCTCTTCCGACAGCGAGCCGCGTAGCCGGACGACGTCCGCCGCCGTGTAGTCGCGCCGGATCCCGGTCCATCGGCCGGGGTCCTGCCAGGACCGCTCCAGCTGCTCGGCTTGGGCACGGCGGTCGTTCTGCATGAGTCGGCTCCTGATCGATTCGCGGCTGAGCTGCAGCCTGGATCCCCGGCTCCGCTTGCGCCAGACCCCCGCCGTGAGAAGAATGCTCGAAGTTTCGCAACGGGGACGCACCGACGATACTTGTCGTAGAAGGACGGGCACTTTGTCGATCGCCGTCGTCGATCCGGCGGTTTTCGGGCATCGGCTTCGGCATCTGCGCCGAGCCCGCAACTTGACGCTTGCTCAGCTGGCGGCCAAGGTCGGCCGCCCACCGTCGCAACTGTCGCTGTTGGAGAACGGCAGGCGGGAACCGCGACTGTCGCTGCTGCATGCGCTGGCCGCCGCTCTGGACGTAGCGGTGGCCGACCTGCTTGCGCCCGAGGCCCCCAACCGGCGGGCCGAGCTAGAACTCGCCATCGAGCGGGCGCAGCGCGAGCCGGCGTACGCCGAGTTGGGCCTGCCCTACCTGAAGCCCACGGCTCGAGTACCCAACGACGTGCTCGAACACCTCGTTGGGCTCTACGAGGAGCTGCGCCGCAGGTCCGTGCCGCAGACCGCGACACCGGAGGAGGCCCGGCGGGCCAACGCCGCGCTCCGCCAGACGATGCGGGAGCGAGAGAACTACTTCCACGACATCGAGGCGCTGGCCACCCGCACCTTGGAGTCGGTCGGGTACCGGGGGGCCGGTGCGCTGCCGCAGCGGGTGCTGCTCGACATCGCCACCCACTTCGGCTTCTCCGTGGACTACGTCCAGGACCTGCCGAGGTCGGTGCGCTCGGTCAGCGACCTGCGACGCCACCGGATCTTCATCCCCCAGCGGGACGCGCTCGGCAGCCAGGACGCCCGAACCGTCGTCCTGCAAACGCTCGGCCACTTCGCGCTGGGCCACTCCGATCCCGAGGACTTCGCCGACTTCCTTCGTCAGCGCGTCGAGGCGAACTACTTCGCCGGGGCGGTGCTGGTGCCCGAACCGCTGGTACTGCCCCTTCTCGAGCAGGCCAGGGTCGACAAGGACTTGTCCGTGGCCGATCTCGGGGACATCTTCGCGGTGTCGTACGAGATGGCGGCTCACCGGTTCACCAACCTGGCGACGCGCCACCTTGGCATCCGCGTGCACTTTGTGCGAACCGACGAGAGCGGCACCATCTACAAGGCGTACGAGAACGACGGTGTGGTGTTTCCGGCCGACGCGAGCGGCGCCATCGAGGGCCAGCGTGTATGCCGCAACTGGGGAGCCCGGGAGGTGTTCCGGTCAGCCGAGAAGTTCTCTCTCCATCACCAGTACACCGATACGCCCGCTGGCAGCTTCTTCTGCGTCAATCATGTGGAGACCGGCCGTGAACCCCATCATGCAGTCACCGTGGGCACTTCGGTGAAAGATGCGCGATGGTTCCGCGGCCGGCTCACCACCCGGCGTACGACGTCGCGATGTCCGGACGGGTCCTGCTGCCAGCGACCACCGGCGGAGCTCGCCAGCCGATGGGAGGGCTACGCGTGGCCGTCGGCGCGGGCGCACTCGCACGTCCTCGCGGCGCTGCCGGTCGGTACCTTCCCCGGCGTCGACACCACGGAGGTCTACACCTTCCTCGAGCGGCATTCGCCGCCAGCCTGACCGGGTGCGCCGAGGGCCAGACGTTCCTTTCCGTGGTCGTCGGTCCACAGCCGGGCTAGGCTGGTCCGATGAAGTCCTCGGCTGCCCAAGTCGTCCGTATCGGGATCGTCGTCGCAACTCTGTCCCTGCTCGTCTCTGCCGCGCCGCTCTCCCCGGGGGATGCGGCGCCGAGACCGGTGGCGACACCCGATCAGGCGGCTCGCCCGGTTACCCCCACGACCTCCGCCGACCCGGTGGTCGCGGCTGCCGGTGACATCGCTTGCGACCCCGACGGCGGAGCCTTTCACGGCGGGCTGGGCACGAGCACGCTCTGCCGGCAGAAAGCGGTGTCCAACCTGCTGGTGAACGCCGGCCTGGCCGCCGTGCTGCCGCTCGGGGACGAGCAGTACACGGCCGGGGAGCTCTCCGACTTCAGCCGGTCCTACGACCTGTCGTGGGGCCGGGTGCTCGGGATCACCCACCCGACGCCGGGCAACCACGAGTACGTCACGGCTGGCGCAGCCGGCTACTACGACTACTTCGGCACCAGGGCGGGACAACGCGCGGCCGGCTACTACAGCTACGACATCGGACGCTGGCATCTTATAGCGCTCAACGCGCAGTGCACCCACGTGAGCTGCGCACCGGGCTCGGCTCAGCTCAACTGGCTGGCCGCCGACCTGGCAGCGCATCCGACCAGCTGCACGCTGGCGTACTGGCACCAGCCCCGGTTCAGCTCGGGGCACCACGGCAGCGACCCCAAGTACGACGGCTTCTGGCGCACCCTGTACGCCGCCGGCGCCGATATAGTCCTCAACGGCCACGACCACGACTACGAGCGGTTCGCCCCGCAGAACCCGTCCGGGCAGGCCGACGGGGTTCGGGGGATCCGGGAGTTCGTGGTCGGTAGCGGCGGCACCAGCCACTACGACTTCCGGGTGCCCGTGGCCAACAGCCAGGTCCGTCAGAACAGCACGTTCGGCGTCCTCAAGCTCACGCTCCACCCCACCAGCTACGACTGGTCGTTCGTGCCGGAGTCCGGGAAGAGCTTTCACGACACCGGCACCGGACGCTGCCACTGACAGGCCTCGGCCGCGCCGGACGTGGCGCCTATCATGCGTGGCAGAACGCGGGGGTAAGGGGTTGCCTGACGCGGGCCCGACTACCGGCTGAGCCGCCGCAGGCTTCTCGGCCTCGCCGCGGCGGGTACGGCGGGGACCGCTGCACGCGCGGTCTGGCCAACGCCGGCCGAGGCGGCACCACTGCGGTACGCCGAGGACCGCGTTGCCTTTTACGGGCGGCATCAAACTGGGGATCGCAACACCGCCAGCGGCTCGGCTGTCCTTCGCCTCCTTCGACCTGCTTCCCGGTGCCCGCCGCGACGATTTGGCCGGACTACTGCGTCGTTGGTCTGTCGCCGCCGAGCGCATGACCCGGGGGCTGTCGCCGGAGGCCGAGGCGCACCGGCCGGCGCAGCCGCCGCTCGACAGTGGCGAGGCGCTGGGCGTGCCGCCCTGCCGGCTCACGGTGACCTTCGGCCTGGGACCCGATGTCTTCCACCCCCGGCTCGGCCTCGCCGCAGCGCGACCCCGCCGGCTGGAACCGCTACCGGCGATGCCCGGGGACGCGCTGTCCGCCGCCCGTTGCGGCGGCGACCTCATGATCCAGGCGTGTGCCGAAGATGCGATGGTCAGCTACCACGCCATCCGCCATCTCGTTCGGCTCGCCAGCGGAACCGCCCGGGTCCGCTGGCTTCAGCAGGGGTTCGGCGCGACCGCGACAACCACCCCGGCGCCCCTAGACCCCGCGGAAGCTCTTCGGGCTCAAGGACGGCACCGACAATCCCACCACCGCTGACCCCTTCTTCGCCGAAACGGTGTGGGTCGCGAAAGACGACCGCCCCACCTGGCTCACCGGCGGCAGCTACCTCGGCGTACGCCGGATTCGCATGCACCTGGAGCGCTGGGACGCCTCATCGCTGCGTGAACAGCAGGCCGTGATCGGGCGCTTCAAGGACAGTGGCGCGCCACTTTCGGGCGGGTCGGAGCGCACGCCGCCAGACTTCGCGGCGCGCGGAGCCAACGGCGGGTTCCTCGTCCCGACGGATGCGCATGTCCGACTGGCCCACCCGGCAAACAATGCCGGCACCCGCATCCTGCGGCGGGGCTACAGCTTTGACGACGGGTGGGATGCGGTCGCGGGTACCGCGGACGCGGGCCTGTTCTTCCTCGCCTATGTCCGAGACCTGCCCGGGCAGCTGGTGCCACTCCTGCGCCGGCTGGCCTCGCATGACGCTCTCAACGAATACGTGACGCACACGACCAGCGCTGTCTTCGCGGTGCTGCCTGGTGCACCGCCTGGTGGGTGGGTCGGCGAGACGTTGTTCTGATCAAAACATCCGCGGAGGGCGTGGGATTCGAACCCACGATGGGTGTAACCCCATAGCGGTTTTCAAGACCGCCGCGCTAGGCCGCTGCGCGAGCCCTCCTCGGATCGCACGCTACGCGACGGTCGTCAACAGCAGGGGTGGGAACCGGGGCCCGCGTCGCGTGGGCAGCTGACCCCGGCCGACTGGTCGGAGCCACCGGGGTAGGGGTCCAGCGCTCGACATTGGGACCCCAGCACGCTGTCGGCTCGCTGTCGGAATCCCGATCAGGGGCCGGCGATTCGCGGCGCCCCCCTACGCTGTCGTCCGTGTACGCCGTGACCCTGCCGTCGTTCGGGGGCCCGGAGGTGCTGACCTGGACCGAGGTGCCCGACCCGGAGCCCGGCGAGGGCGAGGTGCTGGTCGAGATCGCCGCCAGCGCGGTCAACCGCGCCGACGTCCTGCAGCGCCAGGGGAGCTATCCGCCACCGCCCGG
>JBPCOB010000153.1:0-6827 GCA_051000715.1 Mycobacteriales bacterium | reverse complement strand
AGCTCCATCTCACGCCCCTTCGCACCCGACGATGATCAACAGGTGTCCGTCCCGGGGAGGACAGGAAGATCAGAAGTCTGACGCTCGTGCTCGAAGCAACAATCCACGGTTCCCGTGGCGCCCTCCACCACCATGCTGACCTACAGGCTCGCAGGCGCTACAGAGGAAACGGTGTCTGACCGGAACGGACCGGCCCATCGTCCTCGGCCACACCTCTGCTGACCAGAGGCCCCGCCCAACCGCAACGTCGACGCCGAATCTTCGCGAACCACGGCGAGCCCTCGAGAGGGCTCTACACCGCTGACCTGAACCCGAAGCTGCTTGGTCCAGGACGTCCGGATCTCCTCCATCTGCTCGAGCATCCGGTTCCCGAGCGCATCCAACTCGTCAGCGCTGATCTCCACCGGCGGCGGGAACAGGTCGCGTTCCTCTTCCCTCGGCGTGCGCGTCGAGGGTGGTGACGAACGCCTGCCAGTGACCCCTAGCTACTTCATGATCATCTTGCCCGGCCTGGGCATGATTCGGGTCCTGCACCGAGCGCTGTGATCGGCGTACGGCCGTGCTCGACCGCCCACGTTGAACCGGCTGCCTCACAGGCTTGCTCCACGACACGCTCACCGTGCCCGGCCGCAGACCAACCGATCACACCCGACCGCGACGTCCTCACCACGATCAACGTCGCGCCCACCAGCCGTCGACACGCCCGAACAAGGAATCCATCCGCTACATCTACCTTCCCATCACCAACATTCATCCATTACTCTCACTGACCTTTCCTAACTCTACTTCACTTATACGCACCGACATTCCAACAACGTCACCCCCACACACCAAACTCCTCAACCTAAGCAGCAGACATGTGCATTCTTCGAAGGTACGGTGGTGACGTTCGGCGATATCGCTGAGGGGGGTGCTTGCCGGGTGTTGAGTTCGGCGAAGATCGGGACGTCCTCGTGGCGCTACTACACCAACGGGGTGGCGTGTGCGGCGACGGCGTACTACCTCGGGGTCGGGGAGGCGCCGGGCCGCTGGCACGGCCGCGGCCTGGCCGAGCTCGGCCTGCAGGTGGGGGGACGTGTCGATGAACGTCAGCTGGAAGCGTTGTTCGCCCGCGGCTTGCACCCGGGGACGGGCGAGCGGTTGGGGAGGGCGTGGCGGACCGATGCTGTCACCGGGTTTGATCTGACGTTCTCCGCGCCGAAGAGCGTCAGCGCCATGTGGGCATTAGGAAACACCGACGTTGAGGTCGCGGCGATGGGCGCGCACCGGGCCGCCGTCGAAGCCGGCCTGGCTTATTTGGATACCCATGCGGGACTCTCGCGGCGCGGGACGGACGGCGTGGAACTGATCGGCACGGCCGGGCTGGCGGTGGCGTTGTTTGACCACCGGGCCAGCCGCGCTGGTGACCCGCAGCTGCACACTCACGCGCTGGTGGTCAACAAGGTGCGCTGTGCCGACGGCAGGTGGCGGACGTTGGATGCGACGGAGTTGTTTCATCACAAGAAAAGCCGGCATGATCTATCAAGCCGCCCTAAGAAATGAAATGCGGCAGCGTTTAGGTGTCGCTTTCGGCGGGGGCAATGAGCACGGTCAGGCCGAAGTCCTCGGAGTGCCCGAGAAGCTGCTTTCTTTGTGGAGTAAACGGACCGCCCAGATAGATGGTGAAGCCGCCCTGAAGATCGCCGAATACGAGAAACTCCTTGGCCGCACCCTCACGGCCGCCGAACGCGTCAACGTGGTGAAGACCGCCGTGCTCAAGACCCGACCGGGCAAGGACCACCCCGAGCTGTCGGCGTTGCACGGGCAGTGGACCGCTGAGGCCGCCCAGGCCGGAATCAGCAGTGAGCGGCTCCTCGCATCGGTCCGGGCCGCAGCGATCAGCGTCGGCATCGAACAGCCCCTGGCTGCGGGGGCTGTGACAGCTCCGAGTCTTGCCCACACCCTTGCCGACACCCTTGCCCGGACTGCCGACACTGCCGAGACTCTTGCCGAGGCTCGTGCCCGGACCCTTGCCGAAAGTCTTGCCGAGGCTGTTGGGGGTGACCGGCAGGCGCCGTCAGGCACCGAGCGGGTCTTGCCCGCTGTGGTGTCTGTTGTCTGGCCGGACCCGAGGGCGCACGAGGCCCTCTCCTTCGCGGCGGTCCGGGCGGCGGGGCAGCGCCGGGCGGTGTTTTCCCGCGCTGACGTCGCGGGGCAGGTCGCCGCGCACCTGCCCACTACCGGCCTGTCGGCCGCCCAGGTGTTGGCGGAGGTGGAGCGGCTCACCACCGTGGCGGTCGGACTAGCCGAGACGGTCTCGGTCGGGGACCACCCCCACGGCGTCACCCCGCGGGTGTCAGACCCCCGCTACGCCACCTTGGAGGTCCTTACTGCCGAAGGCCGGATTCTGGCGCTGGCTGGCCGGGGCCGCGGTGGCGGCTACGGGCAGCTCCCGCTGTCCGACCTTCGCCCGCAGGCCCGGGCTCTCGGGCTGGACGCGGGGCAGTACCTGGCGCTGTGGCAGCTGGCCGGCCGGGGTGATTTCCTGTCGGTGTTGACCGCGCCGGCCGGGGCGGGCAAAACCCGGACCCTGGGCGCCGCCACCGCAGCGTGGCAGCAGGCCGGGTATCGGGTTGTTGGGCTGGCGCCGTCGGCCCGCGCCGCCGCGGAGCTCGCCGACGCGACCGGCGGGACGGCGGACACGCTGGCCAAATGGCTGCACACCCGCGACCGGCTCAGCCAGATCCCCGCGGGCGCACCCGAGCGGGCCTGGGCGGGCCTGGACGACCGGACGGTGCTGATCGTCGATGAGGCCTCGATGGCCAGCACCCTGGACCTGGACCGCCTGGTGACCCTGGCCGCTGGAAAGGGCGCGAAGGTGGTGCTGGTCGGGGACCCAGCCCAGATCGGCGTCATCAACGGCCCCGGCGGGATGCTCGCGGCGCTGGTCCACACCGGGCACGCCAGCAGCCTGGATCGGATCCACCGGTTCAGCCACGACTGGGAACGCCAAGCCACCCTCGCGCTGCGCACCGGCGACCGGGCTGTCCTACCCCTCTACCAGGCCGAAGGCCGGCTGCACGCCTGCCCCGACAGTCACGCTGCCTTGGACGGCGTCTTCACGCACTGGCGCACCGCGAAGACCGACGGCCCGGACGCGTTGATGCTCGCCCGCACCCGTCAAGACGTCGATGCTCTCAACACCCGGGCGCGCACCGCCGCGGTCGCCAACGGACAGATCGCTGGGCCTGTCGTCGCGGGGGAGCGGGAGTGGCAGGCCGGGGACCTGCTCCGGACCCGCCGCAACAACCGCCAACTCCCGCTCGGCGACAGTCACGTCCGCAACGGTGACCGGTTCCGCGTCCTGGGCCCCGGACCCGCCACCCCCGGCGCCGCGGGTGGGGCCGACGGTGCGAGCGGGCCGGGGCTGATCGTGGAGGACCTCACCGGCCGCGGCCGCACCATCCTCCCGGCCGAGTACCTCGCGCAGCATTGCGAGTACGGCTGGGCGTCCACCATCGACAGCGCCCAAGGCGCCACCGCCGATGTCGGGATCGTGCTCGTGAGGCCGGGGATGGACCGCGAACACCTCTACGTCGCGATGACCCGCGGGCGGCTCGGTAACCACGCCTACGTCACCCCCGACCCGACCGTGGACGACGAGCACGACCACGGCCACGGACACGGACACGGACACGGACCCGCCGGCCAGCACCCCGCGCCGGGTCGCGCCGGTGTGGAGGGAATCCCCGGTGCGCAGGAGCGCACCGCGGAGCAGCAAGCACTGCGGGTGTTGGCAGCCGCCCTCGGGACCAGTGGGGCGCAGGACGCCGCCCACACCGCCCTGCAACAAGCCCGCGTCCAGGCTGGGAAGGACACCCGCGAAGCACAGACCCAGCAAAGCTATGCAGCCGAGCAGGAACGGGACCGGGCTCGTGAGCAGGCCGGGCGGGAACTGCCCGAGCACCGGGCAGCGCGCGCGCAGCTCGAGCAGCTCCACACCCAACGCGGCCGGCTCGGTCAGGAACAGACCGAACGGCGGTGGACCCTGCCGCTGGAACAGGCCGAACTGGAGCGGACACCTCGCCGGGCGTTCCGGCGCCGCCGTGACCTCACCGAGCGTGTCACCGCGATGCACGAGGCGCTGCGCACCACCGACCAGCAGTTGCAGGGGTTGGACGGTCAGATCAGCGAGCTGACCCGGCAGGTCCGCGGGCATGAGCAGGGCCGGCAGGACCGCATCGAGGCTCAGCGCTGGGCGCCACCGCCCTCGGAGCCGGTGGATCCGCTCGGTTACCTCGAACCCTCCCGGCGCGATCGCAGCGCCATCCAAGCCAGCCAACTCGCCGAGCTCTCCCGCCTGTCGCAGCCCGACGCGGTGTACCGGGCACCCCAGCGCGGCGGTCCCAGCCGTAGCCGCTAACCCCCCCGCCTGGCCGACCGGGCGTGCGGGGTGGCTCGCCCGCCACAGTCTGGTTGCTGGACCGCAGGGTGCTTTCCGTTTCCGCACCTCGCCAGACGCCTGTTTGTCACAGCAGGCCCCGGGAGCGCACTTGCCAAGGGTGCAAGGCCAGACAAATCAGCGGCCGGGTCAACCAAGCACCAGGCCCCACCCGCCATCCGTCATCAAGGAGCGCCAGCCATGACACTTCTGACCGTCGAGCAGGCCGCCGCCCGGCTCGGCACCACCACCCGGTTCATCCGCCGCCTCCGCACCGAACGACGCATCCCGGTCGTGAAGCTCGGCAAGCACATCAGGATCGACAGCGACGACCTCGACGCCTACATCCGCGCCAGCCGGCAGGAAGCAGCTCCGATGGGTGCGACGCGCCCATGAGCGCCCGTGCGGCTGGGCCCGGGCTCCCGGGGCTTTCGGGGGACTCCGGTCCGTACCTGACGATTCAGGAGACCGCGGTGCGGCTGCGGTGCAGCACCAAGACCGTCCGACGGTACGTCGCATCGGGCAAGCTCGTGGCCTACCGCGTAGGGCCCACGATGCTCCGGATACGGGTGACCGAGCTCGACGCGATGGTGGCCTCGGGTGCCGTACCGAACGCCAGGACAGCCTGATAGCTCCTCAATCGGGGTGGCCAGATAGTGGCCTCACCGTTGGCTACCAATACGGGCGCTGATGTCGCGGCTCGGCCGGCATGCTCGCGATGGCTCGTCCGGCTAGCGCGTGAGCCTCGCACGGGATCCATGAGGTCGCTGGCGGCTACCTGCGCGTCTCAGGGCCCGAGCGTGCCGATGGGGACGACGTGGACGCCGTCCTTTCGGCGGTAGGCCAGGCCGGTCGCGGTGATGACGGCCAATACGCGGGGTTCGCCGCACCTTGTCGTGTCGATCTTCTTGGCGAAGTCGAGCAGGGTCGCGGCGGCGTCGTCGACTCGGCTGTTCCCTAGCTTGACCTCGAAGGCGCCCCATCCGCCGCCGTCGGAGGTGACGATCGCATCCACTTCGAGGCCCTTGTTGTCGCGGTAGTGCAGCACTTGTCCGTCCAGCGGTTGGGACAGCACGCGCAGGTCTCGCACCACGAGGGACTCGAACAGCAAGCCCATGTTTTCCAGATCGGACAGCAGGGTGCTGGGGGAGCCCCGCAGGGCTGCGACGGCCAGCGAGGGGTCGACGAAATGGCGCTTCGGGGAGTTGCGAAGCTGCGCTTTCGAGCGCATCGCGGGTGCCCATGCGGGCTGATTTTCGACGATCATCAGCCGTTCGAGGACGGCCAGGTACCCACTGGCCGTCTCCCGGTCCATCGTTTCCTCGACGCCGGCGGTGTCCTTGGCGAGGGTGGTGAGGGTGACCTCGGTGGCGATGTTGCGGGCCAGGGACCGCAGGAGTGCGTCGACCTTGGTGGGGTTCCGCCGCTGCCCGTCGACGCCGGGGACATCGATGTGGCTGATCTGGGTGAGGTAGTCCCTAGCGGCACGGGAGACCGCTTGCGGGTTCATGCCTCGCCATGCTGGCCAGCCCCCGATCGTGATCAGATCGGCGAGGGCGGGGACGGTCAGCCCGCCGTCGCGCGCTCCTTGGGTCTGCCCGGCCAGCAGCGACCGCAGGGAGACCGCTGCGGTGCTGTGCCCTGACTCGGCCAGGCACATCGGACGCATCCGCATCACCGAGAAACGACCAGCTCCGGAATGCCTCGTCACATCGTCGGAGGGCGTGGCCGAGCTCGTCAGGATGAACTGCCCGGCCTGCTGCCGGTCATCGCCCGCGCGCCGCACCTGATTCCACAGCGAGGGGACGAGCTGCCACTCGTCGAGCAGCACCGGCGCGTTCTGGTTGAGGATGAGCTCGGGAGCGACCTCCGCGGCCTCGCGGGCCTGCGCGTCCACGTCCAGTCGGACCTCCGACGCGGCCTGTCGGCGCGCCGTCTCGGTCTTCCCGCAGGCCTTGGGACCTTCGATCAGGACTGCTCCGGCGGACGTCAACCTCTCGGCCAGCTCGGCATCGGCCACTCGCGCGACGTACTTCAATGACACCCCCTTACCGGCAAAGTCTTCGCGTCCACCTCTAGTCCGCTGATAGTACCCCCTTCAAGCCGCAAGATGTACTCAGGCTAGCCGGCAAACCGTAGCGAGATGCGCGGCGATACACGTGCCTGATGAAACGTGGCACGGTGATCGAGGGGGCTCGCCAGCGGGGCCAAACGTGGCACGGAACGTGGCACACGTTATGAAAAAACCCCAAGTCATAGGCTCTGACCTGGGGTTTTAGGTGTGGGCGATACAGGACTTGAACCTGTGACCTCTTCCGTGTCAAGGAAGCGCGCTACCAGACTGCGCCAATCGCCCGAGGCGGAGGCGGGAATCGAACCCGCGTACAGGGCTTTGCAGGCCCTTGCC
>JBPCOB010000152.1:0-6968 GCA_051000715.1 Mycobacteriales bacterium | reverse complement strand
CCGCTGGTCGTTCTCCGCGCTCTGCAGGATCGACAGCTTCACTTTCAGGCCGATGTCCTGCAGGTTGCGCTGGACGATCTGGGCAATGTTCGCGAAGATCGGCTTGGCACCGGAGATCTCGTAGATGATCTCCTCACCGGCATAGCTGCTGGCCGCGAGCAGGCTCTTGGCCTTCTGCGGGTCGTAGCTGTAGAAGTCCCGAGTCTCGGCGGAATAGGCGGGTGCTACGTCGAGCCACGGTGCGCAACTCGCCGTCGCGCCACCCTGGTAGATGTCGGTGACAATGCGGTGCCGGTCGACTGCGGTGGCAATGGCCTGCCTGACCTTGACGTCCTGCAAGGGCTTGCTGGATTGGCTGGCGCCGAGGTAGATGCCCTGGCCCTGGCGCTCGCCCTTGATGATCGTGAGACCGTTCTGGCCGTTGAGCGTCGCCGCGTCCCTGGGGGCCAGCGAACCGGTCATCTGGATCTGGCCGGTCTTCAGCGCGGCGAGCAGCGAGTCCGTGCGGTCGAAGATCGACACCGTGACCGCGGTGAGCAGCGGATACCCGGCCTTCCAGTACTTGGCGTTCTTGGTCAGCTTCAGGCTGGCGCCCGACGTGTGGGACTGGACCTTGAACGGCCCCGTGCCGATGATCGCCGTGCCCTTGTCGAATCCGTCGGCAGTGTCCTTGTCGAGGATGGCGAACTGGGCCATCGTCTCCAGAGCGCCGGCGATCGGCGCCTTCAAGGTGATGGTCAGGGTGTTGCCGCTGACCTTCATGTCGGTGATCGTCTTGAGGAACCAGGCCTGCGGGAACGGCCGGGTGTAGGTCTTGCCGTCCGCCAGCGCCTTGAACGTGTACACGACGTCCTCGGGGCCGAAGGCGCGGCCGGAGTGCCACGTCACCCCATCGCGGATCGTGAAGGTGAGCACCTTCCCGCTCGAGTCGGTCGTCCAGCTCGCCGCAAGCGCCGGAGCGAGCTTGCGGGTCACGGCGTCCTGCACAGCCATCGACTCCAGCACCAGGCCCAGCCACGAGGCGTTGCTGCCGTTGTTGGTCACCGGCGACGAGACCAGGACGTCCCCCACCTGCCCGATGACCAGCGACGAACTGCCGGCCTGCTCCCGGCTGACGTCGGTCGCCTTTTGGCAGCCGGTGACGGCCAAGCCGATGATCGAGGCGCTGCCCAGCAGTATGGTTCGGCGCGAGGGGGACGTAGCGCCGAGCTCTCCGAAGCTCGGGGCAGTGAATCGTCCTGGCAAGGACGAAGACTTCGATGTCATCGTGGCGCCTCGGTTTCCCACTGGCAGTGAAGATCTGGCGGCTGAACTGCTGTAAAGTCTATGCTGTTGACCATTATCAGAACACCATCGGATGATGTCAAGGGCCACCTGTCAGCACCACCGCAAGATAGCCACGGAGGGAGCGATGTGCGCCGGCACCCCAACCTGATCATTTTCGTGGCCGACGAGTACCGCGGCGATGCCCTTGGCCACCTGGGAACGCCCGGCTGCGTGACCCCGGTGCTGGACGAACTGGTCGCCACCGACGCCGTGTCGTTCAGCCGGACCTTCTGCCAGAACCCGGTGTGCGTGCCGAGCCGCGCTTCGCTGCTGACCGGGTGGTACCCGCACGTCCGCGGGCACCGTACCCAGGGCTTTCCGCTGCAGGTCGACGAACCGAACCTGCTGCACCGGCTCACCGAGCTCGGCTACGACGTGTGGTGGGCCGGCAAGAACGACGCGCTGAGTCCCGCTGCCCTGTCGGAGTCCGGAGCCATCCGGGCGTCAGCCGACCACACCATCGGCAGCACTCCCGCCCAGCCGCGCGTCGACAACTGGCACCGATGGTGGGGTGAACCCGACACTCCCGGCTATTACTCGCATTACGTCGGTCGACTCGACGATTCTTGCCGCGACGACCAGGACCAACGCTGGGTCGACCAAGCGGTGCGACAGATCGAATCGCGCGGTGAGGGCGACGAACCGTGGTGCATCCTGCTCACCGTGCTCACGCCACACTGCCCGTACGCGGTGACCGAGCCGTGGTACAGCCTCATTCCCCGTGAACAGGTGGCCGAGCCGATTCCGGTTCCGCCGGACCTGGGGGAAAAGCCGCGTGCGCACGCTGAACTGCGTAGACGACAGGGCCTGAGCGGCTGGAACCCGGGCCAATGGAGAGAGCTGCGCGCGACGTACCTGGGCATGTGCGCACGCACGGACGCACTGTTCGGCCAGGTCATTTCGGCGCTGCGCCGGTCGGGCAGCTACGACGACACGTTGTGCGTGTTCACCGCTGACCACGGAGACTTCGCCGGTGATTACGGGCTGCCGGAGAAGGCGCAGAACTTGTTCGAGGACGTGCTGGTCAGAGTGCCTCTGGTCATCAAGCCACCACGTGGTGAGGGCGCACATGGTGTTTCCGAAGCGATGGTGGAGCTGATCGATGTCCTGGCCACGGTCGAAGATCTGTGCGGTATTCCGCGCGACTACGTCCATTTCGGGCGATCGTTGCTGACCTGTCTGCGTGACCCCGGTGCTCCGCACCGCCAGGACGTGATGTGTGAAGGGGGCAGGCTGCCCGGCGAATCCGCGGCGATGGAGCTCGCCGCCCCGGCCGATCCCACCGGTCTCTACTACCCCCGCATGATGTTGCAGCGCGAGGACAGCATCGCCCATGGAAAGGGCGTCATGTTGCGCACGGCCGGCCACAAGTACGTGCACCGTCTGCTCGAGCCGGATGAGCTCTACGACCTCCGGGTCGACCCGGACGAGATGCGCAACGTCATTTCGGATCCCGCCCAGCGTGACTATCTGGAGCAGCTTCGGGCACGTCTGCTCGACCGCATGATCGAAACCGCCGACTTCGTCCCGATGAGGGAGAACCATCGATGAACACGCCCACGCAACACCTTCACGGAGGCAAAGCGGCTCCGTTTGTGACGCCCAACGGCTCGTACACCCGTCGACCCAACGTCCTCGTGGTGCTCTCGGATCAGCAACGGTGGGACACCGCCGGCTACGCCGGCTGTCCGCTCGATCTCACCCCCAACCTGGACCGGATGGCCCGGCGCGGAACCTTCGCCGACTGCGCCATCACCACGAATCCGCTGTGCGCGCCGGCCCGTTCATCGCTGCAGACCGGCCAGTACCCCAGCGCCACCGGCGTTTTCCGCAACGGTCTCGGGTTGGGCCCGGGCTCCCCGACCATGGCCGACCTGCTCGATTCGGCCGGCTACGCCACCGGCTACATCGGCAAGTGGCACCTGAGCGGCCGAGGACATCGGGCCGTGCCGGCCGAATGCCGCGGCGGGTATCGCCACTGGCTGGGGGCAAATGCTCTGGAGTTCACCTCGGATGCGTACCGGACCGTGGTGTTCGACGACGACGACGCCCCGGTCGAACTGCCCGGCTACCGGGCGGACGCGCTCACCGACGCCGCCATCCGCTTCCTGGCCGACCATCACGATGAGCCGTTCCTGCTGTTCCTCTCCTTGCTGGAGCCGCACCAGCAGAACGAGGTGAACGCGCAGCAGGCACCCGACGGGTACGCCGAGCGGTACGAGGGTCGGTGGGTTCCGGTGGACATCGCAGCGGCCGGCGGGCCGGCACACGGCTATCTCGGCGGCTACTTCGGTCAGATCAAGCGGGTGGACGAATGTCTGGGCCGGCTGCTCGACGCGTTGCACAGCCTGGACCTGCTCGACGACACATTGGTGGTCTTCACCTCCGACCACGGCTCGCACTTCCGCACCCGCAACCGGGAGTTCAAGCGTTCGTGCCACGACTCGTCGATCCGCGTGCCGCTGGTAATGCAGGGTCCCGGCGCGGACGGCGGCGGCTGTGTCGCCGGCGTGGTCAGCACCGTCGACGTGGTCCCGACGGTACTGAGCGCCGTCGGAGTGCAGCCACCCGCCGGAGTGCAGGGTCAAAGCCTGCTGCGCCGTGACCGGCCCGCGGCGCCCATGGCGGCCGGCTTCGCCCAGGTCAGCGAGTCCGAGGTCGGGCGGCTGCTGCGCACCACCCGGTGGAAGTACTACGTTGCCGCCCCGGATGCGAATCCGCAGCAGACCGGCAGCAGCGAACAGTACGTCGAACGCGCGCTGTACGACCTGGCCGCCGATCCGCACGAGTTGGCGAATCTGATCGACTCGGTCGAACACGATCCGGTGTGCGCCGAGCTACGGGAGCAGCTGATCCGGGAGATCGCCGAGTTCGAGCACGTCGCCGCGCGGATCGAACCGGCCGTGCGCACCCGTGCCGATCGCCGGCCCGAGCCGACGGTCAGATCGACACGCCTGCGCGGCGAGCGATTCGGTCATCAGTCGGCCCGGCAACCGGCTCCGGCACCACCGGCCGCGCATTCCTGATCCGGTCCTGGACGCTCTCAAGCCGGCGGTCGTCGGTGAGCAAGACGGCCAGGCCACCCGAGACCGCCTCGAAGCCGTGCAACGGACGTCCAGCGACAACCTTTACCTTCTCCGCAAATTCGGGCACGGCTCGTGAGGCCACCTGCTCGCGAACGACCTCGAGCACATCGTGTTCGGCCCGAGCCAGCACCCCGCCCAGAACGAGCACCTCGGGGTTCAGCGCGGCCAACACGGGAACCAGGACGTCGACGAGCAGCAGCGCGGCCCGGCGGACGACGGTGCGGGCCGTACGGTCGCCCGCCTCGAGCAGGTCCAGTAAATCGGTCGGAGTCTTGACGGCCAGCCCGGCGGCCGTGAGGTCCCGCAGTAGGCCGCCGACGCCGATTTCCGTTTCCAGGCAGCCGCGTTGGCCGCACCGGCAGGGATGGCCGCCAGGCGTCACCACCACATGACCGATAGCGCCGGAGCGCCCCATCGCCCCGCTGACCAGCTGACCATTGGCGATGACCCCGGCCGCGACGGAGTGGGACAGCCGGACGAACAGCACGTCGCTACAGCCGCGCGCAACGCCCCAGGTGGCCTCGGCGAAGGCCGCCAACCTGGTGCTGTCGTTGAGCAGAGTCGGCACCCCGAAACGCTTGGCCACGTGGCGGCGGACCGCGGCGGCGTCCGGATCGGCGATCTCGGGTCCGTGAGAGACGTGCCCGGACGGATCGACGCCCACCCCGGCCACGGCCGCCCCGCGCAACGCGGTGAGCGCGATGCCCTCCTGGGTTGCGGTCTGTTCGATCAACCGATCGACCGCGCGCATCCGGGTGGCGCGGGCGGCGTTCACGGCAATAGGCCACTCGTCGGTGGCGATGACTTCGTGCGCGGCGTTGGCGAAGCCCACGCGGAGCCGGGCCGGTGCGACCTCGACCGCCATCCAGAGCCCGCCCCGGGGATTGAGCCGCAACAGTTGGGTCGGGCGGCCCCGGCGCGGCGCGGAGTCGGCCTTTCCCTCCAGCAGCGCGCCCTTGGCCACCAGGTCGGTGACCACGGCGAGCAGGGTGGTGCGCGACAGCCCCGTCTGCTCGATCAGGTCCAGCCTGGGCAGGGGCCCGGCTCGGGCGATGGCATCGATGACCACCGCTTCGTGGGCGCGCCGCACACTCTTGAGCGTGTCCTGCCCGCCCACCGGCTCACCACCTTGACCGCGCTCGACCGGCATTATTAAGGTGAACACTACACACCTTATTGATCGAGTGGCCATGACTGATGCGTGTTGCGGTTCGATCCGCCGGGAGGGCGGGCCCGCGGCGCATGCGGCCGCCGGCGTGGCCCGGTCGACCTCGCTCATCGAAGCCGACATGGTCACCGTCCAGGCGGGGCCGTTCCGCATGGGCAGCGAGGACGCCGACTCCCATGTCCAGGACGGCGAGTCTCCGGTCCGGACCGTGACCCTGTCGCCCTACCGCATCGACCGCTTCGCCGTCATCAACGCCCAGTTCCGGATCTTCGTAGCGGAGACCGGTTATCGGACCGAAGCCGAGACGTTCGGCTGGTCCTTCGTCTTCGCCGGGCTGGCATCCCGAGGCGCCCGCCGCGGCGCGATCCGAGGCCGGGTAGCCGACGCGCCGTGGTGGATCGGCGTCGACGGCGCCGACTGGGCGCATCCGTTCGGGCCGGACACCAACTGCGACGGTCTCGACGACCATCCGGTTGTGCACGTCTCCTGGAACGACGCCAACGCCTACGCCCAGTGGCGCGGCGCCCGACTGCCCACCGAGGCGGAGTGGGAAAAGGCGGCCCGCGGCGGGCTGGATCAGGCGAAGTACCCGTGGGGCGACGAGCTGACCCCGCACGGCAACCACCGGGCGAACATCTGGCAGGGCACGTTCCCGACGAAGAACACGGCTGAGGACGGGTACCGGGGCACCGCTCCGCTGGACACGTACGCCCCCAACGGATTCGGCCTTCACAACATGGCCGGCAACGCGTGGGAATGGGTGGCGGACCGTTTCGCCGCCGACTGGCACAGCGTCGACAGCCCGGCCACCCGGGTGGACCCGCAGGGTCCGTCCACTGGTACCGACCGGGTCATCCGGGGCGGCTCCTACCTGTGCCACGTGTCCTACTGCAACCGGTACCGGGTCTCGGCCCGGACCCACAACTCGCCGGATACCTCCACCGGACACACCGGGTTCAGGTGCGCTGCGGATCTGTGAAATGGCAGGAAATCTGTAACTACTCAGGTGGGCCGGGCTGGTCAGGTCGTGGCTGGTAGCCAGGGGTCGCCGGCGAGGAGGTTGGTCAGGGCGTCCAGGACGGCGATGCCGTTCTTGCGGATGGTGGAGACGTAGCTGCGTAGGGCCGCGAAGGTCTCGGCGCCGTCGGTGGTGCGCCAGCAGCCGGAGATCTTCATTTGTAGCTTGGCCATGCGCAGGTCGCGCTCGGCCTGGTTGTTGGTAAAGGGCACGGCCAGGTCGGTGGCGAAGCGCAGGACTTCTTGGCGTCGTTCGTCCAGGCGCCGCAGCAGGCTGCCGGTGGGGCCGAGTTTTGGGGCGCCGCGTTTGCCGGTCGGGGGTGGGCGGGGGTTGGCAGCCCAACCGGCGTCGATCAACTCGGCGTAGCGGA
>JBPCOB010000151.1:0-7081 GCA_051000715.1 Mycobacteriales bacterium | reverse complement strand
GAGCGGCAGAAGGTCTACCCGGCACCGACCGGGTCGTGCGCTACGACAGCGACGTCCTGGTGCAGGGCTAGGGCCCGGCGCGGTGAACGCCGCCGGCGTCGATCCCGTCGCAGCGTATGGCATCGGTGGTTCCCCCTAGTCTGCAAAAGACTCACCCCTCTCTCGAGCAAGGAGCATCTGGTGGCCTCACGTCTCAACCCGTACATCAGCTTCGCCGGCAACGCGCGGCAAGCCATGGAGTTCTACAAGGGCGTCTTCGGCGGCACCTTGACGCTGAACACCTTTGGTGAGTTCGGCGCGCAGGACGCTCCGGAGGCCGACAAGATCATGCACAGCATGCTCGAGACCGACAGCGGTTTCACGCTGATGGGCGCCGACACCCCGCCTGGGATGGACCACAACCCGGGGGACAACATCACGGTGAGCCTGAGCGGGGACGACACCGACGAGCTGCGCGGCCACTGGGAGAAGCTGTCCGGCGGCGGCACCGTGTCGATGCCCCTAGAGAAGCAGATGTGGGGCGACGAGTTCGGCATGTGCGTGGACCAGTTCGGCGTCCCCTGGATGGTCAACATCACCCAGCCGCAGGGTTGATACCACCGTTGCTGCGGTCGTGCCTGAAGGCGCGTACTCAGCGAAACCCAGAGCGGGCCAAAGCCGGTCTCTAGGGTGATCAGATGGCCCTCGAGCCCCGCAGCGACGACGAGGTGCCCGCCTTCTGGCAGGCGCTGGGGCTGCCCGGCTTGGTCGACGTACACACCCACTTCATGCCGCAGCGGCTGCTCGACGCGGTCTGGGCGTACTTCGACCGGGCCGGGCCCTTGATCGGACGTCCCTGGCCGATCGCCTACCGGGACGGCGAGAACGAGCGACTGGCCCGGCTGCGGGCGCTGGGCGTGCGCCGGTTCACCGCGCTGTGCTATCCGCACCGGCCCGGCATGGCGGCAGGGCTCAACGCGTGGGCGGAGGAGTTCGCTCGTCGGCACGGGGACTGCGTACGCAGCGCGACATTCTTTCCGGAGCCGACGGCGCCGGCCTACGTCGCGCAGGCGCTAACCGCCGGGACTCGGGTGTTCAAGGCGCACGTTCAAGTGGGCGGCTACGACCCACGCGACCCGCTCCTCGACCCGGTCTGGGGGCTGCTCGCGGAGGCCGAGATACCCGTCGTGGCCCACGTCGGGTCCGGCCCCGTCGGCCGGCCGGCGATAACCGGCCCCGGGCCGATCTCAGCCGTGCTCGCCCGGCACCCACGCCTGGTACTGGTCGTGGCGCATCTGGGCGCGCCGGAATACGCCGACTTCCTGGACCTCGCCGACCGCTACCCAAGCGTCCACTTCGACACCACGATGGCCTTCACCCCGTTCTTCGAACAGATCGCGCCGTTCCCGCCGCACCTGCGCCCACGCCTCGCCGACCTGGCCGACCGGATCCTGCTCGGCTCGGACTTCCCGAACATCCCGTACGCCTACGCCGACCAGTTGACGGCGCTCGCCCGGCTGGACCTCGGAGAGGCGTGGTTGCGGTCGGTGTGCTGGGACAACGGCGCCCGGTTGCTGCACGTCGACCAACAGACGGTCAGTGCAGCGGAAACAGGACCGGGATGGTGACGAGCGCGACCAGGTAGGTCGCCACGAGCAGTACTAAGCCAAGCCCGGCGAAGTCCCGGAACCGGTAGCCCCCCATCCCGTAGACGATCATGTTTGTCTGGTAGGCGATGGGAGTCAGGAAGGACGCCGACGCACCCACGGCGAGCGCGATGACGAAGGCACGGGGATTCGCGTGCAGCTGGCTGGCCGTGGCCATTGCGATAGGGAACATCACCGCCGCGGTTGCATTGTTCGTCACGACCTGCGTGATGACCGCCGTGCACAGCAGCACCGCAGCCAGAACCCCGACATCGCCCAGTCCGCCGAAAGCAGAGATGAGCGCCCGGGCGAAGGTTCCGGCGAGGCCGCTGGTCTGAATAGCGGCCGCGAGCCCGAAGCTCGCGGCAAGCACTATCACCACGTCGACATCGATCGCGGCCCGCGCCTCCTGCGGCGAGACCACCCCGAACGCGATCAGCGCCAGTGCCGAGATCAACGCGATGTTGAGCAGCGGCATGACTCCCGTGATCACCACCGCGAGGAACGACGCCAGCACCGCCCACACCACGGGCGCCTTGTCCCGGCGTACGGGTCCCGGTTCGCCCAGCCTGGCCACCAGTGCGAAGTCCGGCTGGCCACGCCACCGCCGCGCGAAGCCGGTGGGCCCGAGCAGAAGGAGGACATCGCCCGCCCGCAGTCGCACCGAACCGAGCTTCCCCGGAACTCGCTCCCCCTCGCGATGAATGGCGGCGATCGCGGCCGAGTAACGGTCCCGGAACCCGATGTCCCGCGGCGTCGTACCAACCAGCGGCGACCCGGCCGCCACGACTGCCTCGTACAGCAAGCGCCCGTGGTTGCCCGCCACGGAGAAGTGCGGCTGCTCCGCCGAGACCAGGCCGTGCATGCGTTGCAGGTCCAGAATGCTCGAGACGTTCCCGGCGAAGGTGAGCCGGTCGCCATCGGAGAGGACCTCGGTAGGCGCGACCGGCGCGATGGTGTGTCCCGCTCTGTTGACCTCCACGAGGTAGACCCCGTCGAGGCTGCGTAGGCCGGCCTCCGCCACGGTGCGGCCGACCAGGCGGCCCTTGGCGACCTCCATCTCCACGGTGAAGTGCCGGGGGTCGGCTCCCTCGCCGCGGTCGCTGGGGGCGTTGCGGGTCGGCACTAGCCGCGGTGCGACAATGATCGTGAGCGCCACCCCGACGAGCGCCAGCGGCAGACCCACCGGCGTGATCTCGAACAGCGACAGACCGGGTTGGTGCGACTTCTCCAACAGCCCGGTGATCAGGACGTTCGTCGTCGTGCCGATCCCGGTCACCAGGCCCCCGAACAGCACGGCAGCGTTGAAGGGCATGAGGTACCAGGACGACGATCGCCGACTACGCCGGGCCCAGGCGGCGACCTGCGGGGCGAGCATCGTCGTCGTCGGAGTGTTGTAGATGAAGGAGGACACCAGCGCCGTCGGCCACAGGATGCGGGTGAGCTCCCTGACCGTAGCGCTGCGCTGCCCGGTCGCCTTGGGGCGATGTCCGATCGCCAGCACGGTCGCCCGGTCGAGCGCGCCGGTTATCTCCGCCGCACCGGCCATCACGTACAGGGCCGCGATCGAGACCGGGGTCTCCGAGGAGAATCCGGACAGGGCCTGCTCCGAGGAGATCACCCCGGTGACCAGCAGGCCGGTGACGCCGGCCAGCACGACGTACGGCGCGGAGAACCGCTCGGTCCCAAGTGCCCCGACCGTCAGTACGACGACGGCCAGGGTTACCCACGCCTGCCAGCCCAAGGTTCCGCTCCCTCGCCGTACGCCGGACTCTGGCCGGCTCGCGGGGACTCACCCTAGAACGACCCTGCGTCACCCGGCGTTATGGATCACCGCCATTCAGGCAGGCACTACTATCGGCACACGACATAGTCCCTTGCGCACCGGCCCGGTTGTCGCTGGCCGTGAGGAGCGAAGGAGATGAGCGTGGCCCGGTGCCTCGGCTGAGTGAGCGCCAGTACCGCGACCTGCTCGCTTTCCGGGTCGCGCTGCGGCGGTTCAACCGGTGGAGTGAGGACCAGGCCCGGGCTGCCGGACTCACTCACGCTCAGCATCAGCTGCTGCTCACGGTGCGGGCACACGCCGACCCGCGGGGCCCGACCATCGGCGAGGTTGCCGACTACCTGCTACTGCGCCACCACAGCGCCGTCGAGCTCATCGACCGGGCCGCGACCGCCGGGGTCATCGAGCGCGGTCGAGACGACGAGGACGCTCGCGTCGTACGCCTCGCACTGACGCCGCTCGGGGCCGAGCGGATTGCGCAGCTCACGGCGCTGCATCTGGAGGAGCTGCGTCGCCTGGCCCCGTTCCTCGACCACCTCACCGAGGGCCTTGACGGCGGCTGACCCCGAACGGTCAGGCCACCCGGTAGGGCTCGGCCTCGCGTTCGCGAAGTTCCAGGCCGAGCCCGGGACGGCCCGCATCGGGTACCAACGCTCCGCTCTTCGGCGACAGCGCACCGCGAAAGAGCATCTCCTCGATGCGCACGTGGTCGTGGAAGTACTCCACGTGGCGCAGGTTGGGCACGCACGCGGCGGGATGCGCGTGCAGATTCGGGGCGCAATGCGCCGACAGCTGCAAGTTACGGGCGGCGGCCACGGCCGCGGCCCGCAGGAACTCCGTGACACCGCCACACCGGGTCACGTCCACCTGCAGGCAATCCACGGCGCCCGAGTCCACCATGCGCGCGAAGTACACCAGGTCGTAGCCGTACTCCCCCGCAGCCACGTCCGGCTGCACCTCGCGACGGATCGCCGCAAGCCCGGCAAGGTCGTCGGAGGACACCGGCTCCTCGAACCAGCGCACGTCGTACGCCGAGAACCGGTCAGCCACCCGGACGGCCTGCCCCACGCTGTAGCCGCCGTTGGCGTCGACGAAGAGCTCGGTGTCCGGCCCGATGATCTCGCGAGCCAGCGCGATCCGGTCGAGGTCGCGCCGCTCCCTGGATCCCCACGACTCGCCGATCTTGATCTTCACTCGTGGGATGCCGAGGTCGTGCACCCAGTGCGCCAGCTGGTCACGGGTCTGCTGCTCGTCGTACGACGTGAAGCCGCCGCTGCCGTACACCGGGACCTCGGCACGGACTGCCCCGATCAACCGGCACAGCGGCAGATCGAGCAGCTTGGCCTTGAGGTCCCACAGGGCGATGTCCACCGCCGAGATCGCGGTGCTGACCAGGCCGGGGCGACCCAGGTTGCGCACCCGCCGCACCATCGCCTCGAACGTACCCGGCACGTCCAAGGCGCAGCGACCCACCACCACCTCAGTCAGCGTGTCGTCGATCAGCGTCTTGGCGGCGGCGCCGGTATAGCTCCAGCCGAGACCCCGGCGCCCGCCGGCGACCGGCGAAGCCACGACGAGCGTGGTGGAGCTCCACGCCAGCGTGCCGTCGGCCTCCGGTGCGTCCGTGGGGACGGTGAAGACCGCCACGTCGATCGACTCGACCGGCACGTCCACCGACGTCATCGAGCCGCCGCCCGGTCCGGTACGCCGATGCCCAGCCGGGCGCCGTCGACGAGGTGGTCGGCCACCCGGGCGGCGAGCGCCATGATCGTCAGCGCCGGGTTGGCCGAGCCCTGGGTCGGCAGCACGCTGCCGTCGGTGACCAACAGGTTCGGGATCGCCCAGCTGCGCTGCCAGCGGTCGACGACGCCGGACCGCTCGTCCGCGCTCATCCGGGCCCCGCCGACCAGATGCGCGTTCCGCCGAATGGTGATCGTCTCCGTGGCGCCCGCGGCGGTCAGGATCTCCTCCATCACCTCGGTCGCCGCGCGGAGGAGCGCACGGTCGTTGTCGCACTGGCTATAGCTGAATCTGGCCACCGGCAGCCCGTAACGGTCCTTCTCCCCCGCCAGCGTGACCCGGTTGTCGGGCAGCGGCAGGAACTCGCACAGCGCGCCCACGTTGGCCCAGTGGATGTAGTCGCGCATGTACTCGCGCAGCACCGGGCCCCAGTGTCCCTGGGCGCTGACGTGTTCGGCGTAGGTGATCGGCAGCGGTGAGACGCACTGGATCGAGAAGCCGCGCTTGTACGGCTTGGCAGGATCGGTCTCGTAGAAGGCCTCGGTGGACGCCTCCGGCGGCGGTGCCTTGTACGAGCGGACCTCCTCGGTAAACCGGCCGGCGGTCTGCGGGGCCCCCTGCACCATCAGGTAACGCCCGACCTGGTCGAAGTCGTTGCACAAGCCGGCCGGCCACCGCTTCGTGGCGGAGTTCAGCAACAGCCGGGGGCTCTCGATGGAGTAGCCGGCCACCGCGACCAGCCGGGCCCGCTGGAACCGCTCGACCCCGTTCTTGAGATAGCGCACTCCGGTCGCCAGGCCACGATCGTCGTCGACGGCGACGGCGGTCACCATGGAGTCGGCGCGGATCTCAGCGCCGTGCGCCAGCGCGTCCGGGACGTGCGTGATCAGCGGCGAGGCCTTGGCGTTGACCTTGCAGCCCTGGAGGCAGAAGCCTCGGTAGATGCAGTGCGGGCGGTTACCGAAACGACCGTTGCTGATCGCCACCGGGCCGACCTTGACCTCGATGCCCCGACGCAGAGCGCCCCGCTGGAAGACGAGCCCGTTGCCGCCCATCGGGTGCGGCGTCTGCGGATACCGGTGCGGATCGCCCCAAGGCCAGTTCTCGCCGGCGACCGGCAGCTCTTCCTCGATCGCCGCGTAGTAGGGCTTCAGGTCGGCGTAGTCGATGGGCCAGTCGGCACCGACCCCGTCGTTGCTGTACGTCGCGAAGTCCGAGGGATGGAAGCGCGGCGTGTAGCCGGCGAAATGGACCATGGAGCCGCCCACCCCGCGGCCGGAGTTGTTCGAGCCCAGCGGCACGGGGTCGTGCCCGGCGATGACCCGGGGCTCGGTCCAGTAGATGTGCGCCGAGCCGGCCTCGTCGCTGACCCAGTCCCGGTCCGGGTCCCAGAACGGGCCGGCGTCGAAGGCGACCACCCGCCAGCCGGCACGGGCGAGCCGCTGGGTGAGGACACCCCCTCCCGCGCCGCAGCCCACGATCGCGATGTCCACCTCGTCGGAGTCGGCGTACCGGCGCATGTCCCGACGTTGGGCGAAGTCGGTGCGGCGGCCGTCGTTGGGGAGCAGCCAGGCGGAGGCGTTGCGGGACCGTACGCCGTCGTGCCAGGGCACCTTCACGCCGGGTTCCGGCCGGCGATGTCGTCGCCCACCCCGTGCGGCCCCGAGTGGTCCGGGTGCTCTTGGCGCAGCTGGCGGGTCCGCACCTCGGCGTGCCGTCGGCGCGCCTCGTCGACCTGCTCCCCGAACCCGGTGGGGCTGGCGTCGACCCGGTCGGCGACCTCCCACGGCTCGCGCTTGTCCAACCCGAGCGCCTTGTAGCCGCGGGGGTACGCCGGACCGCCGAACCCGATCTCGTTCCACGCCCACGGGTGCGAGTAGAAGGCGGTGCATGCGTACCGGGTCCACAGGCTCCAGACGTGGGTGGCCGGCAG
>JBPCOB010000150.1:0-3163 GCA_051000715.1 Mycobacteriales bacterium | reverse complement strand
CCTCCTGAGGGACCTCGACGCGACCGACCATCTTCATCCGCTTCTTGCCCTCCTTCTGCTTCTCCAGCAGTTTGCGCTTGCGGGTGATGTCACCGCCATAGCACTTGGCGAGGACGTCCTTGCGGATCGCGCGGATGTTCTCGCGGGCGATCACTCGGGCGCCGATGGCGGCCTGGATGGGCACCTCGAACTGCTGGCGCGGGATCAGCTCGCGAAGTTTGGTGGCCATCGACGTGCCGTAGGCGTAGGCCTTGTCCTTGTGCACGATGGCGCTGAACGCGTCGACCGGCTCACCCTGCAGCAGGATGTCGACCTTCACCAGGTCGGAGTCGAGCTCGCCGGCCTTCTCGTAGTCGAGCGACGCATAGCCATTGGTGCGCGACTTCAGCTGGTCGAAGAAGTCGAAGATGATCTCGCCCATGGGCAGCGTGTAGCGCAGCTCGACGCGGTCCTCGGACAGGTAGTCCAGGCCCTCGAGGCTTCCCCGCCGGCCCTGGCAGAGCTCCATGACGGCGCCGACGTACTCGCTGGGCAGCAGCAGCATCGCCTTGACCACCGGCTCGTGGACCTCGGCGATCTTCGCCGTCGGCATCTCTGAGGGGTTGGTCACCGTCACCACCTCGCCGGACTCCAGCGTGACGGCATAGACGACGTTGGGGGCCGTCGAGATCAGCGACAGGCCGAACTCCCGCTCCAACCGCTCCCGCACGATCTCCAGGTGCAGCAGGCCGAGGAAGCCGCAGCGGAAGCCGAAACCCAGGGCCAGCGAGGTCTCCGGCTCGTAGATCAGCGCGGCGTCGTTGAGCTGCAGCTTGTCCAGCGCGTCCCGCAGCAGCGGGTACTCGCTGCCGTCGATCGGATACAGGCCGGAGTACACCATCGGCTTCGGATCGCGGTAGCCGGCCAGCGGCTCGATCGCCGGCACGCTCGCCGAGGTGATGGTGTCGCCGACCCTGGCCTGGCGAACGTCCTTGACCCCGGGAATCACGTAGCCGACCTCGCCCACGCCCAGGGAGTCCCGGGCCAGCGGCTCGGGCGAGATGACGCCGACCTCGAGGATCTCGTGCACGTTGCCGGTCGACATCATCCGGCCGCGCTCGCGGGTGGTCAGCCGGCCGTCGATGACCCGGACGTAGCTGATCACTCCACGATAGGCGTCGTACGTCGAATCGAAGATCATCGCCCGGGTCGGGGCGTCCGGGCGGCCGACCGGCGCAGGGACGTCGCGCACGATCATGTTCAGCAGCTCCGGCACCCCGGAGCCGGTCTTGGCGCTCACCCGGAACACCTCGGCCGGCTCACAGCCCAGAATTCGGGCGAGCTCGCCGGCGTACCGGTCCGGCTGTGCCGCCGGCAGGTCGATCTTGTTTAGCACCGGGATGACGTGCAGGTCGTTCTCCATCGCGAGGTAGAGGTTCGCGAGGGTCTGCGCCTCGATGCCCTGGGCGGCGTCCACCAGGAGGACGGCGCCCTCACAGGCAGCGAGCGAGCGGGACACCTCGTAGGTGAAGTCCACGTGGCCGGGGGTGTCGATGAGGTTCAGCACGTAGTCCAGGGCGTCGTCGCCCCGCCATGGCAGCCGGACGGCCTGCGACTTGATCGTGATGCCGCGCTCGCGCTCGATGTCCATCCGGTCGAGGTACTGCGCTCTCATCTGGCGGGCGTCGATCACGCCGGTGACCTCGAGCATGCGGTCGGCCAGTGTGGACTTGCCGTGGTCGATGTGCGCGATGATGCAGAAGTTGCGGATGCGCGCCGGGTCGGTACGCCGCAGGTCAATCGGTTGCGCAGGCACCCAGGCAGTCCGTCTCGTGGCGGGGATCTCGCCGTTCATCGTCCCACGCCCGGCCGTCAAACCGGTTGGCTGGCGCCACCCGTGCGGTGGATCATCGGCGGATGGAGCCAGTCGAGAAGTCGCTGGCCGCCGCGCCGGCCGGGTCGCTGGATGACGGGCCGGCGATGTCGGTGGATATCGGCCCGGCCGCGGCCGGCGTACGGCTGTCCTGGCCGGAGCTGCCGGCGCCGGTGCGCGGCTGGGTACACGACAGGCTCGGGGCGCCGGTCGTCGAGGCCGTTACGCAGCCCGGCGGCTTCTCCCCCGGCGTGGCGGCCAGGCTCCGGTGTGCCAACGGCAGGCGCGCGTTCTGCAAGGCCGTCTCTTCGCTGGCCAACCCGGACTCCCCGGGCTCGCATCGGACGGAAGCACGGGTCGCTGCCGCTTTGCCGGAGTCGGCACCGGTTCCGCGGCTACTGGCGGCGTACGACGACGGCACGTGGGTCGCCCTGCTCTTCACCGACATCGACGGGCGGCAGCCGGCCTTGCCTTGGCACGAGAAGGAGCTCGCCCGGGTGATCACGGCGCTGGTCGAGCTGGGCGACTCGCTGACGCCGTGCCCACTTCCCGGTGCCCGCACCGTCGGCGAGCGGCTGGCGGAGGACTTCTCGAGCTGGCGGGCGCTGGCCGGGGCGGCGCGATCCCATCCGGACCTCGATGCCTGGTCGCGCCGCCACCTGGACCAGCTGGCCGAGCTCGAGGCGAGCTGGCCGGAGGCGGCCGCCGGGAACACCCTGCTGCACCTCGACATCCGTGCCGACAACCTGCTGCTGTCGGACCACCGGGTGTGGTTCGTCGACTGGCCGTTCGCCAGCCGGGGAGCGGCCTGGGTCGACGCGGTGTTCTTCGCGCCCAGCGTGGCGATGCAGGGCGGCCCACCGCCGGAGGAGCTGCTCCGGCGACATCCCGCCGCTCGGAACGCGCGCCCGGACGCCGTGCTGGCGGTGATCTGCGCGCTGACGGGTTACTTCATCGAGCGCTCCCTGCGGCCGCCCCCACCCGGCCTGCCGACGCTGCGACCGTTTCAGGCCGCGCAGGGCCAGGTGGCGCGGGCCTGGTTGGCCCGGCGGACCGGTTGGCACTAGCGGGTGCCCGGTGAGCTAGCCGCGCCGCGGCTTGGACCAGCCGCCGATGGCGCTGTAACCTGATCCATCCGTGCGTCCCTGCCGGCGTACACCCCACTCCCACCCTCGATCGAAGGCTTCCGCGTGGCCAACATCAAGTCTCAGATCAAGCGCAACCGGACCAACGAGCAGGCTCGCCTTCGCAACAAGTCGGTGAAGTCGGCGCTCAAGACCGCGGTGCGCAAGTTCCGCGAGGCTGCCGCCG
>JBPCOB010000149.1:0-4265 GCA_051000715.1 Mycobacteriales bacterium | reverse complement strand
GACGTGGTACGCCGCCGCGCCGGGCCGGTCCGCTACCGCCTCGACCATCGCCGTCCCGACGTAGTGCAGGCCGACGCAGTCGTCGGTTGCGTAACCGGTCGGCAGCGTGCCGTCGCCCACCAGCCGTTGGAACAGCGGCCGGCGCTGCGCCTCCGAGTCGTAGTGGACACCGTTGCTGTAGGGCAGCAGACCCAGGCCGTTGGTGACGGCCCGCAGGTCTGGGCCGAACGAATCGGTCGTCCCGCCCACGTGCCAGCAGATGCTGCCGGCGCTCACCCCGGCCAGGACGACGCCGGACTCCCAGGCCTCGCGCATCACAACGTCGAGGCCGTGCACCCGCCAAACCGCGAGCAGGTTGGCGACCGAGCCACCGCCGACCCAGATCACGTCCTGGTCGAGAAGGTGTTGTCGCGGGTCCTCGGCGTTGGGCATCGCGAACAGCGCCAGGTGACTGGGCCGGCAACGGGCGGTGGCCATCGCTGCGTAGAAGGCGGCGGTGCCGTTGATCGAGTCGCCGCCGGCCGTCCCGAGGTAGCAGACCCGTGGCCGGTCCCGGCCGGTGAGCTCCAGGGCGAGTTCCACCAGCGGTCCGGGCCGCCAGTCGAAGGCGTTGCGCCCGGTCGGGTGGAACCCGCCGCTGGTCGCCAGGATGTGCCGCTCGCCGTCCGCTCCCATTTCCAGACCCTATGCAGACCGGCCTCCGGGGCTGCCCCGGGAACTCCGGACAGCGTGTGTTCTTCACGCCCCTGGAGGCAGGGGCCTGTGGATGACAGCGGCGCCGCGTCGGCGCCGAGTGCTTGCATCGACCACGTGCCGGAGAACTGCAGTACGGCGGCGGCCGGGTGGGGAGCGCCCGGGTGGGTCCCGGCTGGCCTGCGACTCGAGGAACGGCTCGGGGTGAGCGCCACGGGGGAGACGTGGCGGGCGCGGGAGGTGGCAACCGGGGACACCGTGGTGGCGAAGGTGCTGTGGCTCGACCGCGCGGCGATGGCTTTCGATCAGATATCTCGCGCGGTCGCTCGGCTGACCGACGTGAGGCACCCGCACCTCGTCCGGCTTCGGGACGTGCAGACAGTTCCGACAGGTGTCGTGCTGATCAGAGACCACGCATCGGGCGGCAGCCTCGCCGACGCGCTTGCCGTGCACTCCGGTCTCACGCCGGGGGAGGTCGTGACCCTTGGCGTGGCGCTGGCCGCCGCTCTGACCGCTCTGCACGACGCAGGTCTGGTGCACGGTGCCGTCACGAGCGGAAACGTGCTGTTCGACGCGGCCGGCCGGCCAATGCTGGCGGACTACGGCGTCGCCGCACTGGTGGGAGCCGCCGAAAATACGACGGTCGCCGACGAAGCGACAGCCGCGTACGACGTGCAGGCGCTCGCTTCCCTGCTCGTCGGTGCCCTTCCCCCTGACGCAGCCGCGCAGTTGACGGCGGTGCTGGACACCGGCGGCGAGCGCGCGGTCGCTGCGGATCTCGCTCGTTGGGTGCGGTCAGCCGGCCCGCCGGCTCCCGTGCGGCTCGCTCGAGAGGCGCCGGTCGAGCCACCCCGCCAACGCCCGGTCGTCGAGCCACCCCGACAGAGCCTCGTCGAGCCACCCCGCCACGCGCCGGGAACTCGGCCGCCATCCCGGAGGACGCGGTGGCCGTCGCCCGTGCCGCTCGTCGGTCTGCTACTGGCGCTCGTCGCTGCGGTGGTGGTGGGTCGGGTCTGGGCGGCCGCCGACCGTCCAGCCGGTCCAGCGCCGCTGCAACCGGCGCGGACGGCGCCCCCGACGACCGCACTCGGGACGACAGGACCTCCGACGGCATCGGCCGCCATCGACTGGTCCGCCGTACTGGCGACGCTGGACCAGCGTCGCGACGCCGCCATGGTCAACCTCGACGCCGCGGCGCTCGCCGATGTGTACGCCGCCGGCTCCGGTCCGCTCGCGGTTGACACCGCCTCGATCCGGCAGCTGGGCGCCGAGGGTGCCCGGGCAGAGGGCCTGCGCCTGGAAATCCGTTCCGTCCTGCTGGTCCGACGTACGGCGACCGGGGTCACCCTGCGGGTCGTCGACCGGCTGCCGGCGTATGAGATCGTCGATGCGGGTGGCCGGGTTCTCGAGCGGCGACCCGGCCGCGGTCCGGTGACGTGGCTGGTCGACCTGGTACCGGCCGGTGACGGGTGGCGGATCGCCGCGGTTGCCCGTACCTAGAGGACCGCCCGCAGCGCGGTGTCGATATCGGGGTGGGCGAAGGCGAAACCGGCCTCGGTCAGCACTCGCGGCCGCACCCGCTGGCCGGCGAGCAGGGCCTCGTCGGCGAGCCCGTCGAGCGCGAGTCGCAACCCGACACGCGGAACGGGCAGGACCGTCGGCCGGTGCACCGCCCGGCCGATCGCCTTGGTGTATTCGGCGTTGGTCACGGCGCCGGGTGCAGTGAGGTTCACCGGTCCGGAGATCTCCGCCGAGGTGAGCAGGCAGCGGATCGCCGCGAGCTCGTCCGGCAGCGAGATCCAGCTGACGTACTGGCGGCCCGTCCCCAGCCTGCCGCCGAGGCCCAGTCGGAAGATCGGCAGGACGGGCTTCAGGGCGCCGCCGGTCTTTGCCAGCACGATGCCGCTGCGCAGCTGCACGACCCGTACGCCGCTCGCTCGGGCGGTTGCGGTCGGGGCCTCCCACCGGTGGACGACATCGGCCAGAAAGCCCGCGCCGCGCGCTTCACTCTCGTCGATCACACGGTCGCCGGTGTCGCCGTAGTAGCCGACTGCCGACGCCGACAGCAGCACCGACGGTCGGGGGTCGAGCCGGGCGACCGCGTTGCTGATCGTCGTGGTGCCGTCGACTCGGCTGGCCAGGATCTTCCGTCGGTAGGCCTTGGTCCACCGTCGGCCGCCGAGGTTGGCGCCGGCGAGATGTACCACGGCGTCGACGCCTGCCAACCCGCGCTCGTCGACCTCGTGAGCGGCGGGGTTCCACCGGACCTCGTCAGGCGAGGCGGGCTCCCGCCGCACCAGCCGGATCACCTCGTGTCCGGCCCCCCGCAGGCTCGGTACCAGCGCCGACCCAAGGAAGCCGGAAGCGCCGGTCACCGCCACCTTCATGTCGCCTATCTTGCCGGGACGGCCGGCGCTCGGCATTTCGAGGAGGCGACATGAGCATCGCCGTACGCCGCGCCGTGCCGGCCGACGACGCGGCATTGGACCGGCTGGACCGCGCCAGCTTCGCCGGCGGCGGCAGCGTCGCGCCGGTTGCCGTCACGCCCCAGCCCTTCTTATCCGCGACCACCCGGCCCGAGGACGTGCTGGTCGCCGAGGTGGACGGCGTCCCCGCCGGCTACGTCAAGATCCGCCCGCCGACCTCGCTGGCGTCCAATGCGCACGTCCAGCAGATCCAGGGCCTCGCCGTTGACCCGACCCTGGGTCGGCGCGGCGTCGGTCGGGCGCTGCTCGAGGCGGCGGTCGCCGAGGCTCGCCGGCGGGGCGCCCGGAAGCTGAGCCTACGAGTGCTGGCGACCAATACGGCTGCCCAGCGGCTCTACGCCGCGTGCGGGTTCGAGACAGAAGGCGTGCTGCGCGAGGAGTTCCTCCTTGACGGCCGGTACGTCGACGACTGGCTGATGGCCCGGTTGCTGGACTGAGCCGAGGCGCCGCGGTCCTACGCTTGGCGCCGCCCTGTCGAGTGGAGATCCGATGCCAAGTCCGTTCGGCACCGCTCTGGTCACCGTGCTCGTCCTGCTCGAGCCGATCGGCAATGTCCCGATGTTCCTGTCGTTGACTCGACGCCAGGACCGGCGGGCACGGAACAGGACCGCCCTCCTCGCCGTCGTTGTCGCTTTCCTGATCCTCGGAACCTTCGCGCTGATCGGCGAGACGCTGCTCGCATACCTCAAGATAACTATTCAGGATCTTCAGGTTGCCGGCGGCATACTGCTTATGGTGGTGGCGCTCCAGATGATCAGCGGCGCGGCGGAGTCTGCTGCCTCCGAGGAGGGAAACGTCGCCATCGTTCCTCTCGCCACCCCGCTGCTGGCCGGTCCCGGGGCGATGGTCGCCTTGCTCGTCCTGCTCGACGAGTACAAGGCGACGCCGGACCGGATCGCCATCATGGCTGCGGTCGGGCTGGCACTCGGGGTCATCTTTCTTGCGTTCCGGTTCGCGTCCGTGATCGCTGCGAGGCTGCATCCGGCCTTGGCGCGTGCCGTCACACGCCTTGTTGGCCTCCTCGTCGCCGCCATCGCTGTTCATTTCATCGCTAGCGCCATCGGGACGTGGTTCCACAACGGCGTC
>JBPCOB010000148.1:0-23238 GCA_051000715.1 Mycobacteriales bacterium | reverse complement strand
CCGCACTTGGCTTCTGCTTCCGGTTCGGGTTCCTGGGTCTGCTGCACTTGTAGATCGTGCGCGAGCGGCTCGAGCGCGAGTTCGGCCTCAGCCTGATCTCCACCGCCCCGAATGTGGTCTACCGGGTGGAGACCGAGGCCGGGGAGGAGGTGATCGTGACCAACCCCAGCGAGATGCCCGCCGGGAAGATCGGCCTGATCCACGAGCCGGTCGTCAAGGCGATGGTGCTGGCCCCCACGGAGTACACCGGCGCGATCATGGAGCTGTGCCAGTCCCGGCGCGGGTCGCTGACCGCGCTGGACTACCTGTCCGAGAGCCGGGTCGAGCTGCGCTACACACTGCCCCTGGGCGAGATCATCTTCGACTTCTTCGATGCGCTGAAGTCTCGTACGAGGGGTTATGCGTCGCTGGACTACGAGCTGTCCGGGGAGCAGGTCAGCGACCTGGTGAAGGTCGACATCCTGCTGCAAGGCGAGCCGGTCGACGCGTTCAGCGCGATCGTGCACAAGGACAAGGCCTACGCGTACGGGACGGCCATGACCGGCAAGCTGCGGGCGCTGATCCCGCGCCAGCAGTTCGAGGTGCCGATCCAGGCGGCCATCGGGTCGCGGGTGATCGCCCGCGAGACGATCCGCGCAATCCGCAAGGACGTGCTCGCCAAGTGCTACGGCGGCGACATCAGCCGCAAGCGCAAGCTGCTGGAGAAGCAGAAGGAGGGCAAGAAGCGCATGAAGACCATCGGGCGGGTCGAGGTCCCGCAGGAGGCCTTCATCGCGGCGCTCTCCAGCGAACTGGGGCAGTGACCGGAGCGTGCCTTCCCCGCTGCCGGCCGGCGACCCGGCGCCTACCGACGGGGCGCTGGGTGACGGCGCGTTGGCGGAGCTCGGCCGGCGGGACTTCGGCCTTTACGTCCACGTCCCGTTCTGCGCCACCCGGTGCGGCTACTGCGACTTCAACACCTACACCGCAGCCGAGGTGGGCAACGGCTCACGGGCGGCGTACGCCGACGCCGCGGTCGCCGAGGTGGTGCTGGCCCGCCGGGTCCTCGGCGACGCAGACCTGCCGGTGTCGACGGTGTTCTTCGGCGGCGGTACGCCGAGCGTGCTACCGGCGGCCGATCTCGGTCGCATTCTCGCCGTGATCGACGCCGAGTTCGGGCTCGAGCCCGGCGCCGAGGTGACCACGGAGGCCAACCCCGAATCGGTCGACGCGGCCTACCTCGACCAGCTGGCGGGACAGGGCTTCACGCGGGTCTCCTTCGGGATGCAGTCGTCCCGTCCGCACGTGCTGGCGGTCCTGGACCGCCGCCACACCCCCGGCCGGCCGGAGCGCTGCGTCCAGTGGGCCCGCGCCGCCGGCTTCGAGCAGGTCAGCCTCGACCTCATTTACGGCGCTCCGGGCGAGTCCCTGGTGGACTGGCGAGGCAGTCTTCAGGCCGCCGTGGCGGCCGGCCCCGACCACGTGTCGGCGTATGCGCTGGTCGTCGAGGACGGCACCCGGCTGGCCCGGCAGGTGGTCCGCGGTGAGCTGACGACCCCGGACGACGACGACCTCGCCGACAAGTACGTGCTCGCCGACGACATCCTCGCGGCGGCCGGCTACCGGTGGTACGAGGTGAGCAACTGGGCCCGGCCGGGAGCGGCGTGCCGGCACAACCTCGGCTACTGGCGCGGCGCCCACTGGTGGGGCGTCGGTCCGGGCGCGCACAGTCACGTCGCCGGAACCCGGTGGTGGAACGTCCGGCACCCGACGGCGTACGCCGCCCGGTTGGCCGCGGGGAGCAGTCCGGCGGCGGGCCGCGAGGTCCTCACGGCGCAAGACCGGCGGGTCGAGCGCGTCCTGCTGGAGCTGCGGCTCGCCGAGGGCCTGCCGCTGGACGCGCTGGCGGCGGTGGGTCGTAGGGCCGCCGCCCGCGCGGTCGAGGACGGTCTGCTGCAGCAGACGGCGTACGGCCAGGGGCGGGCGGCACTAACTGCTCGCGGCCGGTTGCTCGCCGACGCGGTGGTCCGCGACCTCCTCGACTAGACCCGGGTGAGGTCCACGCAGCCGCCTCTAGCATGCCGGTCACCGTTCCCGACATTCCCGAGGTGGACGTGCGCCTGCGCCTGACCCCACGAGAGACCGGCTTCTACGACATGTTCAGCGCGGCCGCCGACAACCTGGTGGTCACCGGCGGACTGCTGGCTCAGCTGGTGGCCGACGGCAGCGACCGGCCCTTGCTCGCCGCCAAGATCCGCGACGCCGAGCACGCCGGGGACGACATCACCCACCGGATCCTGCGCCTGCTCAACTCGACGTTCGTCACGCCGTTCGACCGCGAGGACATCTACCGGCTGGCCAGCCGCCTTGACGACGTTCTGGACTTCGTCGAGGCCGCGGCCGACCTGATCGTGCTCTACGAGCTCGCGGATCTGCCGGCCGAGGTGCACGAGATCGTCGAGGTGCTCGAGCGGGCGGCCCGGAGCACCGCGGAGGCGATGCCCCGGTTGCGCTCGCTCAAGGACCTCGATGGTTATTGGATCGAGGTGAACGACCTGGAGAAGGAGGCGGACCAGATCCATCGCCGGCTGGTCGCCCGCCTGTTCTCCGGGCAGTACGAGGCGCTCGACGTCCTGAAGCTCAAGGAGGTCGCCGAAGAGCTGGAGTCGGCGGCCGACGCCTTCGAGCACCTCGCGGACACCGTCCAGACGATCGTCGTCAAGGAGTCCTGAGCGGGTGCAGACCCTCGGTCTGGCGATCATCGTGGTCACCGCCCTCGCGTTCGACTACACCAATGGCTTCCACGACTCGGCCAACGCCATCGCCACGTCGATCTCCACCCGGGCGCTCACGCCGCGGGCCGCACTCACCCTGGCCGCCGTCATGAACGTCGTCGGGGCAGTCGTATCGACCAAGGTCGCGAAGACCGTCGGCTCAGGGATCATCGCTGCTCCCCAGGGCAGTTCCGGTCTCGTCGTCGTCTTCGCCGCCCTCGTCGGCGCGATCACGTGGAACCTCATCACGTGGTACTTCGGGCTGCCCTCGTCGTCCTCTCATGCCCTCATCGGCGGGCTCATCGGGGCGGCGCTGGCCTCGGCCGGCAGCGTGAAGTGGGCGGGGGTCTACGAGAAGGTCGTCATCCCGATGGTGCTCTCACCGCTCATCGGCTTCCTGCTCGCCTTCCTGTTCATGCTGGCGGTGCTCTGGCTCTTCCGCCGTGGGCGCCCGTCGCCGCTCAACAAGGGGTTCCGCATCGCCCAAATCTTCTCCTCCGGCGCGATGGCCTACGGACACGGGCTCCAGGATGCGCAGAAGACGATGGGCGTCATCACGCTGGCACTGTTCACGACCGGCCACATCGACTCCTTCGCCGTTCCGCTGTGGGTGATCGTGTCGGCCGCCGCGGCGATCAGCCTGGGGACCTACTCCGGTGGCTGGCGGATCATGCGGACGCTGGGCCGTCGCGTAATCGAGCTCACCCCGGCCGCTGGCTTCTCCGCCCAGACGGTGGCGTCCTCGGTGCTCTTCACGACGGCGTACGTGTACGCCGTCCCGGTCTCGACGACGCACGTCATCACCTCGTCCGTCATGGGTGTCGGTGCCACCAAACGGCTTTCGGCGGTGCGGTGGGGAGTTGCCGGCAACATCGCGGCGGCGTGGGTGCTCACCATCCCGGCGGCCGCGCTGGTGGCGGCGATCGTCTACTACGTCACTCGCGCCCTGGTGCTGTAGCCGCTGCTGCATCCGGTCCTCCCGCCGGTGAGCGGGGCCCCTTGCCTTATGTTACCCCCTGGGGGTATAGGCTAAGCTGACCTACACCGTCCGGGGAGTTGGAATGGAACAGCGAAAACACACGATGGGGTACGACGAGCACCCCGCCTCGTCCGAGGCCAACCGCCACCCGCCCGGTGGTGGCCCCGCGGGAACTGACCTGACCCGGCTCGCGGTGACGGCGACCGCCCACTGCCTCACCGGTTGCGCGATTGGCGAGGTCCTCGGTCTGGTCCTGGCCACGTGTTGGGGTTGGTCGAACCTCCCGAGCATCGTGCTGGCCGTCGTACTGGCCTTCGTCTTCGGCTACAGCCTCACGGTGGCGCCGGTGCTGCGGTCCGGCCTGCCCCTTCGTACGGCGCTCGGCGTGGCGCTAGCCGCCGACACGCTGTCGATCACAACAATGGAGATTGTCGACAACGGCGTCGTGCTGGCCGTTCCCGGCGCGATGGACGCCGGGCTGGCCGACGCCTTGTTCTGGGGCAGCCTGGCCTTCTCGCTGGTGATCGCCTTCTTGGTTACCGTGCCGGTCAACCGGTGGCTGATTGCGCGCGGCAAGGGACACGCCGTGGTGCACGAGCTGCACCACGGCTGATGTCGGCCTACCGCACGAGTCGCAGGTTGACCGGGTAGCGGTACGGCTGACCGCGGCCGGCGGCAACTGCGGCGAGCACCGAGAAGACCGCTGCGGCGATCAGTACCGCCGGCAACAGAAAGATTCCGACCACCACGAAGATCAGGGCGAACGACACCACGGACGCGATGAGAACGGTGATGTGGAAGTTCAGCGCCTCGGCCGCGTGCCCGCGGATGAACGGCGACCGCTCGCCGCTGGTCAGCAGGATGACCAGCGGAGCGATCAGTCCCAGCACGAAGAAGCTGAGGTGGGCCAGCACGGCCCAGAGCGTGTCCTCCGAACCGGTCCGGCCCGCTCCCTGGTGCTGACCGGGGCCGCCTGCCGGCGGCCCGTAGCCGGGGGGCGGGGGACCGTAGCCCCGCGGGGGGTAGCTCGGCGGTGGATACCCGGGTGGTGGGGGTCCATAGCCTGGTGGCGGGGCCGGCGAGCCGCCTTCTTCGGGCGCCGGCTGTTGCGCTGGGTGTTGCTCCGACATCTGGCGATTCCCTCCGCGGTAGACCCAGGACGGAGCCACTGTAGGACCGGGCCAGGACACACCGGCGCCGAATCCCGTCTGGGTGCGACCGCCCTCATCCACGAGTCGGCCATTGCCGATGCTTGCCGGAGACTTTCGTAGGGCGCACGCTCAGTCGCATGCTTGCCGGCGCGCTCCCGAGTTTGGCGGTCGGGTGGCCGACGTCGTCGGCTGCGGGCTGGGCGCCTCGACAATCCTCATGGCGCAGGAGTACGGCAGGTCCCACTTCGTCGCCTCCGACTACCACGACGAGTCCATAGACGGTGCCCGCAAGCGGGCGGCGGACGCCGGAGTCGGCGAGCGCGTGACCTTCGAGGTCGCCTCGGCGCAGACCTTCGGCGGGACCGGCTACGAGCTGGTGACGACGTTGGACTGCCTGCACGACATGGGGGATCCGCTGGGCGCCGCCCGACACGTCCGCGAGGCTCTCGACTCCGAAGGCAGCTGGCTGGTCGTCGAGCCGTTCGCCGGGGACTCGGTCGCGGCCAACCTCAACCCGGTGGGGCGGTCTACTACTCGTTCTCGACCTGCCTGGGCGTGCCGAACGCGCTCTCGCAGCCGGGTGGCTACTCGTTGGGCGCTCAGGCGGGCGAGGCGGGCATCCGCCAGGTCATGACGACGCCGGCCTCACCCGGTTCCGGCAGGCGGCAGCCACGCCGTTCAACATGGTCCATGAGGTCCGCCCCTAGGGCGGCCGGTCTCATGGCCCGGCGCCGTATCATTGGCACTCAGTTGCGCTGAGTGCCAGTGAGCGAACGGGGGTGAGACCGTGCTCGACGACCGCAAGCTCGAGGTGCTGCGCGCCATCGTCGAGGACTACGTCTCGACCAACGAGCCGGTCGGTTCCAAGGCACTTGTCGAGCGCCACCACCACCTCGGGGTCTCCTCGGCCACGATCCGCAACGACATGGCCGCCCTGGAGGACGAGGGCTACATCGTCCAGCCGCACACCAGCGCCGGTCGGGTGCCCACCGACAAGGGCTACCGGTTGTTCGTGGACCGGCTGTCGTCGGTCAAGCCGCTCTCGCTGGCGGAGCGGCGGGCCATCCAGTCCTTTCTGGAGGGCGCGGTCGACCTCGATGACGTCGTACACCGAACCGTCCGGCTACTGGCCCAGCTGACCCGCCAGGTGGCCGTGGTGCAGTACCCGTCGCTGTCACGGTCCTCGGTCCGCCACGTGGAGCTGGTCCCGCTGGCGCCGAGCCGGCTGCTGCTCGTGCTCATCACCGACACCGGCCGCGTCGAGCAGCGTCACGTCGAGCTGCCCGGCGTCGTCAATGACGACGTGGTCGCCGACCTGCGCGGCGCGCTCAACTCCCGGATGGCCGGCTTCCCGCTGATCGACGCTTCCGCCGCGATCAGCGACCTGGCGGAGTCGGCGTCGCCGGAACACCGGCCGGTCGCCCGAGCGTTGGTCGTGGCGATGCTCGAGGCGCTGGTGGAGCGGCCAGAGGAGCGGGTGGCGCTGGCCGGTACCGCTAATCTCACCCGCTCCGCGCTGGACTTCCCGTTGACGATCCGGCCGGTGCTCGAGGCCTTGGAGGAGCAGGTCGTGCTGATCCGCTTGCTGGGCGAGGCCGCTGACCCCACCACCATCCGGGTCCGGATCGGGGCGGAGAACCAGCACGAGGGCCTGCGCGGCACCTCGGTCGTGTCGGCCGGCTACGGCACCGGTGAGCAGGTACTCGCCGGGCTCGGTGTCCTGGGCCCCCGTCGGATGGACTATGCCGGCACGATGGGCACGGTCGGCGCGGTGGCGCGCTACGTCGGGCGCATCCTGGCCGGGGCCTGAGGCGCCGCATGGCCGTCGACTACTACGCCACGCTGGGCGTACGCCGGGACGCCTCGCCGGATGACATCAAGAGGGCCTACCGTCGGCTCGCCCGCGAGCTGCACCCGGACGTCAACTCCGACCCCGCCCATCAGGAGCGGTTCAAGCGGGTCACCGCGGCGTACGAGGTCCTTTCCGACCCGGAGAAGCGTTCGGTCGTCGACCTGGGCGGCGACCCGCTGTCCACCGCGGCGGCCGGCGCAGGTGGGTTCGGCGGTTTCGGTGGCCTGGGCGACATCATGGACGCCTTCTTCGGCGCCGGCACCGGCAGCCGCGGCCCACGGAGCCGGGTCCGTCAGGGCGCCGACGCACTCATCCACCTCGACCTCGACCTGAGGGACACGGCCTTCGGCGTCAAGCGGGACCTCACCGTCGACACCGCGGACGTCTGCCCCACCTGCACCGGCTCCGGGGCCGCCAGGGGCACCCACCCGGAGACCTGCTCCACCTGCCGGGGGCGTGGCGAGGTGCAGTCGGTTCAGCGCTCGTTCCTCGGCCAGGTGATGACCTCCCGGCCATGCCCGGTCTGCGGCGGTACCGGTTCCACGGTCCCGCACCCGTGCCCCCAGTGCGGTGGGGAAGGCAGGGTGCGGGCCCGGCGTACCGTGCCGGTAACGGTGCCGGCCGGAGTGGAGGACGGCATGCGGCTGCGGCTTTCCGGTGCCGGTGAGGTCGGTCCGGGCGGCGGTCCCTCGGGTGACCTCTATGTCGAGATCCGAGAGCGGCAGCATCCGGTCTTCGACCGGCAGGGCGACGACCTCCACTGTCAGGTGACGCTTCCCATGACGGCGGCGGCACTGGGGACCGGCGTCACCCTGCAGACCCTCGACGGGGACGAGCGGATCGACATCCGCCCGGGCACTCAGCCCGCTGCGGTTATCACGCTGCGGGGCCGCGGCGTCCCCCACCTGGCCACCGGCGGCGCCGGCCGAGGCGACCTCATGGTGCACGTCGACGTACGCACCCCGACCCGTCTTGACGGAGACCAGGAGCGGCTGCTTCGCCAGCTGGCTGAGCTGCGGGGCGAGGAGCAGCCGGAAGCCGATGCCGGCTCGGGCGGGCTGTTCTCCCGGCTGCGGGACGCGTTCAGCGGACGCTGACAGTCCGGAGTCTCTCGGATGCTCGCACCGATGTTCCTCGCTCCCGCCGCCGTTCTGGCGGGCGATTCCGTGCGGTTGAGCGGCCCGGAGGGTCGGCATGCAGCCGGCGTACGGCGGTTGGGCCGGGGCGAACGGGTCGACCTCACCGACGGAGCCGGTTCGGTGGCCGAGTGCGTGGTCACGGCGGCCGGGTCGGACTGGCTGGAGCTTTCGGTGCAGAGCCGCCGCTACGTCGATTCGCCGGCCCTCCGGCTGGTCGTCGTGCAGGCACTCGCCAAGGGCGACCGCGGTGAACGGGCCGTCGAGGCGATGACCGAGGTCGGGGTGGACGAGATCGTACCGTGGGCGGCGGAGCGCTCGGTGGTGCAATGGCGCGGCGACCGGGGGGTCAGGGCGCTGGAGCGGTGGCGGACCACGGCCAGCGAGGCCGCCAAGCAGTCCCGCCGGGTCTGGCTTCCTACTGTTCGTGAACCGGCCACCACCTCGGCCGTCGCGGATCGGGTCGCCGTGGCGTTGGGCGTCGTGCTGGACGGCGAGGCGCGCCTCGCCCTCGCCGCGATCGAGGTCCCGTCCGCTGGCGAGGTGGTCATTGTGGTGGGCCCAGAGGGCGGCATCACGGCGGATGAGCTGGCCGCCTTCACGGCGGCCGGCGCGATCACCTGCCGACTCGGGCCCACCGTGCTGCGTACGTCGACCGCCGGGGTCGCGGCCGCCGCGCTCCTGCTGGCCCGCAGCGGACGTTGGTCCTGACCCGCCAGGTCAGTTCCAGTGCGGGTCGACCGGCCCCACGACGACCGTCGTGAGCTGACCGCCCACCAACCGGGCGACGTAGCCGCCGGTGCTGCCCGGCCGGGACACTCCGAGCACCACGGCGGAGCCGGCCAGGTCGTAGTCGACCGTGCTTACGCTCTGCCACCGGGGCAGCACGGCGAGCTGCTGTGGCGTCCCGACGGCCGGCGACGCGGGCAGCAGGAGTACCTGTGCAGAGCCGTCGCTGCAGCTCTGGCCGACGACGATGCGACCGGCCGGCGACCAGGAGGCGGCGGAGTACGAGCAGCCGGTCACCGGCTGGCGCACGACCGGAGCCGCTGGCTCCAGCGGACCCTGGGGCTTGGTCACGTCGAGCAGTCGCAGCTGCGAGCTCCCCCCGGCTGCGGACTCCCGCAGCAGCAGGTGCGGCGAGCCCGGCTGCCAGCCGAACAGCTTCACGCCGTAGTGAAGGGCGGCGTACCAGGTCTGCGAGCCGCCACCGCCGCCGAGGCTGCTGACCACGACGGCTTGGCCGGCATCCGCGCAGAAGGTTCGCACGTACGCAACCGTTCCGCCTTCGCCGATCAGCACCGGGTTGCTGACCAGCGAGCCGACCGGGGCCGTTACCGCGACTGTCTCGGGCCCACCCGCCACCGGAACCGACGCAATCTGCGCCGCACAGGTGCCGGTGCCCCGGGTGAAGTACACCCGGCTGCCGTCCGGGCTCAGGGTCAGGTCAGAGACTCCGCCACCAGGCTGCGGGTCCGTGAGGTATCGCACCACCCCGCCCGATGTCGCGTCGAAGACCGCGATGCGCCCATCGGTGCTGGTGCCGAGGAAGGTCGACGGGTGCGTGGCTGACGTCTTCGTGCCGGCGGTCAGCAGGACCGGTTGCGCGGTGATCTGGGTGGCGCCGTCGCCGGCGTCGGAGTCGGTGCGCGCCACCAGGGTCCCCACGCCGCTTGCCGGCGCGGTGAAGGAGACGGTGGTCTGCCAGCCCGTCGTGGCACTGCCCGGTCCAGACGCGGGGGCGGAGATCGGTGCCGGCCGGGCCAGCATGCGGAGCTCCACTCGAACCGACTGGTGGACTCCGTCGATGGTGCCGCGGACCTGCAGCGGCGACCGGACCGGCGCCGCGATGCCCGGCGACGAGATCTTCAGGGTGTACGTGCCGGCGGAACGGGTGACGGCGTACGGCGCGGTGCTGCCGCTGCCGAGCCGGACCAGGTGGACGACGGTCACTTCGCGAAGCTTTCCGTCGGCCATCGTGCGCCCCAGAGTGACCTTGCGGCCGACTCCGACGCTGGTCGTCTCGGCCGTGGAGGCCATCACGACATTGACCTCGGGGGCTTGCAAGTAGGCGTTCACGAAGAACAGGGCCGTCTGGCGGGGGTCGAGGTGCCACGGCTGGCTGCCGCCGGCCCGCTGCCAGGCCTGCGCCTGGGCCAGCGAGGTGAAGGGCCAGATGGTGTACGCCGCCTGGCCGACCGGCAGCGGGCCGCCCGAGGAAACCGGCGTGGGGGAAGCCGAAGTCGGCCCGGTGGAGGCGGAAGGCGCCGGCGGCTGGGTGGCCACGTGCTGGTCGGTCTTGAGGGTCTGGCGAGCCGGCTCACCGAGGGTGACGGCGAACACCGCCGCCCCGGCCAGCGCCGCTGCGGTGACCACCGCGAGCCCGGGCCGCAGCCAGCGCAGCCGGGCCCGCCGGCGCGCCACCTTGGCTCGGATCTGGCTCAGGCCGCCGCCGGCCGGCGTCACGGTCGCAGCCTCGGCCAGCAACAACTGCCTCAGCCGGTCCTCGTACGTGTCGTTGCCGCTCATGACAGTCGCTCCAGGGTCGTGCGCAGCGCGGCCAGGCCGCGGGATGCATGGCTTTTCACGGCGCCGACGCTGATGCCCATGGCATCGGCGATCTGCGCCTCGGACAGGTCGGCGTAGTAGCGAAGGACGATGACCTCACGCTGGCGGGCCGGCAGCTCCCGTAGGGCGGCGATGACCTCTGCCCGCTCCAATGCCCCGATGGCGCCGTACTCGGCGCTCGGCGCGTCCGGACCGGGCGTCGGGGCGTGCCGGTCGACGACCTTCTGGTGGCGCAGCCGGGACCGGGACCGGTTGACCACCGTCTGCCGCAGGTAGGCGGTGGCCCGGTCCGGGTCCCGCAGCCGCCGCCAGTGGCCGTGCAGCTCGACGAAGGCGTCCTGGACGACCTCCTCCGCGGTTCCCACGTCGTGCAGCAGAAAGGCGGCGATCCGGACCAGTGAGCGATAGTGGGCGGCGTACAGCGAGGTGATCGCCTCGTCGGCGCTCACCACGGACGCCTGCACGGACCACGGTCCTTTCCGGTCGCCGAGCGCGGTTCCGGTCATAGTCAGTACGACGCACAGCTGACTGCGCCGGTTTACCGAGACGCAAACGGGCGAGCCCCGCCCCGACCCGCTTAGGATCGCGAGCCGGCGCGGGGAAAGGGGGGCCACGGGGATGCCGGCGGACTGCCTGTTCTGCGAGATCGTCGCCGGCCGGGTGCCGGCGACCGTGGTCCGGAATGGCGAGCGGACGCTGGCCTTCCGCGACGTCAAGCCCCAGGCGCCCACCCACGTGCTGGTGGTCCCCAAGGAGCATCACGACGACCTCGGCGCACTGGCGCAGGCCGACCCGGAGCTGCTGGGTGAGCTGTTCACGGAGGCAGCCGCGGTGGCCGCGGCCGAGGGGCTGGCCGAGCCGGGCTACCGGATGGTGGTCAACACCGGCCGGCACGGCGGCCAGACGGTGCCGCACGTGCACGTGCACGTGCTCGGCGGGCGAGGACTGGGCTGGCCGCCCGGATGGCGAGTGCCCAGCAGGACCCGCTCGCGACCTGCCGACGGAGCGTGCGCGAACTCCAGAACGAGAGCCGGGCGCCGAGCGTCGTGGCGGCGGTCGTCCGGGGTGGCGCGCTGACCTGGTCCGACTGCGTCGGGCTGGCCGAGGTGGAGACCGGGCGACCCGCCACGCTGGACACCCAGTATCGGATCGGCTCGATCACCAAGACCTTCACGGCCGTCCTGCTGATGCAGCTGCGCGACGCCGGGCGGCTCGACCTCGACGACCGCCTGGACAGGCACCTGCCAGGCACCCGGCACGGCGCGGTGACGCTCCGCCAGATGCTGAGCCACCTCTCGGGGCTCAAGCGGGAGCCGGCGCCCGGTCGGGCCGGCGAGCTCTGGGAGACCCTCGAGATCCCCGGACGCGAGGACTTTATCGCCGGATTCGAGTCGGCCGACCCCGTGCTGGCGCCGTACCGGCGCTGGCACTACAGCAACCTGGCGTACGCGGTCCTGGGTGAGGTCGTGGCACGGACGACCGGCGGCAGCTGGGAGGAAGCGCTGCGGGAACGGGTGCTCGAGCCACTCGGGCTGCAGCGGACGACGGTCGACCCGGCCGGGCCAGCGGCCTGCGGCTACCTCTCCGACCCGTACGCCGACGTGCTGCACCCCGAGCCGGACACGGCACTCGGGCCGTTCGCCCCGGCCGGCCAGCTGTGGAGCACGGCGACAGACCTGGCGCGCTGGGCCGGCTTCCTGGCCGCGCCGGACCCGGCCGTGCTGGCGCCGGACACGGTGGCCGAGATGCGCCACCTGCACGCCATGGCCGACCTGGAGCGGTGGACGCTGGGCTGGGGTCTCGGGCTCATGCTGCACCGCCGCGGCGAGCGAATCTGGTCGGGCCATGGCGGTTCCATGCCCGGCTTCCTGGCCAGCGTCATGTGCTCGCCTGACGAGGACGACCCGGCGGCCGTCGTCGTACTGGCCAACACCTCGACCGGGGCGGACGTGGAGGGCCTCGCCGGTGAGCTGCTCGAGACGGTGCTCGACACGGAGCCGCGAGAACCCGCCGCCTGGCGCCCCAGTGCGCCCCCTCCGGCCGACGTCGTCGGCTTGCTAGGCCGCTGGTGGTCGGAGGGCTCCGAGTTCGTTCTCGTCTGGCGGCGCGACCGGCTCGAGGCCCGTTCTGTGGACGCGCCGGAGCACCTGCCGCCAGCCGTCTTCGCCCGCGACGGCGACGACCGCTGGCTGGTGGTCTCCGGGCGTGAACAGGGCGAGCTGCTGCGCGTCGTCCGGCCGGCCGACGGGAGCGTCGAGCGCATGTACTGGGCCGGGTACCCCCTGACCCGCGCCGTCCAGGTCTTCGGTACGCCGACCGGTTGATCATCGGCGGTGAGCGCGCCGCCGCTGGGTACCATTGGCGGGTCAGTATCCCCAGCCGAGAGCAGGTCCCCGGCCGATCCGGCCGAGCCCATGGCCCAGACCTCGCGACCGCAGCAGAGCTCGACTCGCATCGTGGTACCCGGCGCGCATTCGATGGTGAGCCTGCTCGGCTCCCGGGACGAGCTGCTGCGGGTGATCGAGAAGGCGTTTCGAAGCGACATCCACGTCCGCGGCAACGAGATCACCATCACCGGGGACCCCGCGGAGAACGCCCAGGCCGTTACCCTGTTCGAGGAGCTCATTGCGCTGCTCGGCAAGGGGGACGTGCTCACTCCCGACTCGGTCGAGCGCAGCCTGGCGATGCTGCGGGCCGCCACGCCCGAGCGGCCGGCCGAGGTGCTCACCCTCAACATCCTGTCCAGCCGCGGCCGCACGATCCGGCCCAAGACGGTCAACCAGAAGCGGTACGTCGACGCCATCGACGCGCACACGATCGTCTTCGGGATCGGGCCCGCCGGCACCGGCAAGACATACCTGGCGATGGCCAAGGCCGTGCAGGCCTTGCAGGCCAAGGCGGTCAACCGGATCATCCTCACCCGCCCGGCGGTCGAGGCGGGCGAACGGCTGGGGTTCCTGCCCGGCACCCTGTACGAGAAGATCGACCCGTACCTGCGGCCGCTCTACGACGCGCTGCACGACATGCTCGATCCGGACTCCATCCCCCGGCTGATGGCGTCGGGGACGATCGAGGTCGCGCCGCTGGCGTACATGCGTGGACGAGCGCAGCCCGTCGAGACTCCGGTTCTGACGCCGTCGGGCTTTCGCAGGATCGGCAGTCTGCGGGTAGGGGACCTCGTCCTCGGCTCCGACGGTCGGCCCACGCCTGTCCTCGGTGTCTATCCGCAGGGGTGCAAGCAGGTCTTCCGGGTCACGGCGTCGGACGGTGCGACGACGCTTGCATGCGGCGAACACCTGTGGTTCGTGACGACGCGGGACGACCGGAGGCACGGCAAGCGCGGACGTGTTATCCCGACGCGGGAGATGGTCGGAACCCTCCGCCGGGCCCACGCCCACCGGTTCGAACTGCCCCTCGTCGCACCGGTGGAGCTCGAGCCGCAGGACGTGCCGATCGAGCCGTACGCGCTCGGACTACTGCTGGGGGACGGCTGCTTGACGACCGCCACCACCCCCAGCTTCACCACCGCCGACCCGGAGCTCGCCGAGGCCGTCGAGAAAGCAGTGCCCGGCATCGAAATGCATCGGAAGAGCCGGTTCGACTACGTGCTTCGGCATGCCGCCGGCGGGCGAGGTGGGGTCATCGTCGCCAACCCCGTCACCGTCGCGCTGCGGCAGCTCGGTCTTGACGGGACACGGTCGACGACGAAGTTCGTCCCGGAGGCCTACCTGCACAACAGCGCGGCTGTCCGGCTCGCCGTGCTACAGGGGCTGCTTGACAGCGACGGCGGTCCGGTCCGGCAACGGGGACGGACCGCCAAGGTGCAGTACACGACCTGTTCGAACCGGCTCCGCGACGATGTGCTGTTCCTCGTCCGGTCGCTGGGCGGCGTTGCCCGCGTCAGCACTCGGCGCGCTCCGGGGCGCAAGCCTGGCGGGACGCTGGACCGGCCGGTGTACCACCGTGAAGACGCTCACGTTCTCGACATCCGGCTGCCCGCCGGACTGCCGCCCTTCAGGCTCGTTGGGAAGCAGGAGGCATATGACGGGAGCGGCGGCGGGCGTCCCATGCGCTTCGTTCACAGAATCGAGCCGGCCGGCGCGGCGGAGTGCGTATGCATCGCCGTCGCGGCCAAGGACTCGCTCTACGTGACGGAGGACTTCCTTGTCACGCACAACACTCTCAACGACGCCTTCATCATCCTCGACGAGGCCCAGAACAGCTCCGCCGAGCAGATGAAGATGTTCCTTACTCGGCTCGGCTTCGGCTCCAGGATCGTCGTGACCGGTGACGTGACCCAGGTCGACCTACCGGTCGGAACGGTGTCCGGCCTGCGCGTCGTACGGGAGATTCTCGACGGCATCCCGGACGTGCACTTCTCGATGCTCAACAGCGCGGACGTGGTCCGGCACAAGCTGGTCGGGAAGATCGTCGACGCCTACGCCCGGTACGACGCCGAGAACGCCGCACCACGCGCCCGACGGCCGGGCCGGCCGGGCGGGGCCGGCTGACCCCGGTGTCCGTCGAGGTCGCCAACGAGTCCGGCTCCGCGGTCGACGAGACCGGCCTGGTGGGGCTGGCCCGGCACGTGCTGGCCGAGATGGGCGTCCATCCGCTGGCCGAGCTGTCGATCCTGCTGGTCGACGCCGACACGATGAGCACCTTGCACGAGCGATGGATGGGTGAGTCGGGGCCGACCGACGTCATGGCGTTTCCCATGGATGAGCTCGACACCGGTCGCGGGACGGAGGACGAGGAAGAACCGCCGCCGACGCTGCTCGGCGACATCGTGCTCTGCCCCGAGGTCACGCGCAGACAAGGAGCGGCCGCCGGTCACTCGACGTCGGAGGAGCTGCAGCTGCTCTGTACGCACGGGATCTTGCACCTGCTCGGCTACGACCACGGGGACGCCGAGGAGGAGCAGGAGATGTTCTCGCGCCAGGTCGCACTGCTCGGATCGTGGCGGGTCGCTCGGTGAGCACGGCTCGGGTCGTCCTGGTCGTGACGGCGGCCGTGCTGGTCGTCCTGGCGGGCCTGTTCGCCTGCGCCGACGCGGCGCTGTCCCGGGTGTCCCGGGTGCGGGTCGAGCAGCTGGCGGCCGAGGGGCGCCGCGGGGCCGGCCCACTGCAGCGGGTGATCGTCGACCCGGCGCCGTACCTAAACGTTCTGCTTCTGCTCATCACCGGTGCCGAGCTGACCGCGACGACGCTGGTGACGCTGGCCTGCGTGCAGGCTCTCGGCGCCGACTGGCGGTCGCTGTTCATCGCGGCCGGGGTGATGACCGTGGTGAGCTTCGTCGTGATCGGGGTGGCGCCGCGCACGGTCGGGCGTCAGCACCCCGACCGCGTCGCCCTCGCCAGCGCCGGTCCGACGCTGCTGCTGACCCGGGTGCTCGGTCCGTTGCCACAGCTGCTGATTCTGCTGGGCAACGCACTCACGCCCGGTCGCGGCTTCCGCGAGGGGCCGTTCAACTCCGAGGCGGAGCTGCGCGACCTGGTGGACCTGGCGGAGGAGCGCTCGGTGATCGAGCCGGACGAGCGCCAGATGATCCACTCCGTCTTCGAGCTCGGTGACACGCTGGTCCGGGAGGTGATGGTGCCGCGGACCGACATGGTCTTCATCGAGCGGGTCAAGACGGTGCGCCAGGCGCTGTCCCTGGCGTTGCGCAGCGGGTTCAGCAGGATCCCGGTGGTCGGTGAGAACGAGGACGACGTCGTCGGGATCGCCTATCTCAAGGACCTGGCCCGGCGCGCCTACGACCACCGCGAGGGCGTCGCCACCGAGACCATCGGGTCGCTGATGCGTCCGGCGACCTACGTGCCCGAGTCCAAACCGGTCGACGAGCTGCTTCGGGAGATGCAGGCCCGCCAGATCCATCTGGCGATCGTGATCGACGAGTACGGCGGCACGGCTGGACTCGTGACGATCGAGGACATTCTCGAAGAGATCGTCGGGGAGATCACCGACGAGTACGACCGGGAGGCTCCCCGGGTCGAGCAGCTGGACGAGCACACGACCCGGGTGACCGTAAGGCTGCCGGTCGAGGATCTCGAGGAGATGTACGGTGTCTCGCTCGCCAGTGATGACGTGGAGACGGTCGGCGGCCTGCTCGCCAGCGCGCTCGGCCGGGTGCCGATTCCGGGCGCCACCGTGACCCTGCAGGGACTGTCGTTCGCTGCGGAGGGCGCCAAGGGCCGGCGAAACCGGGTCGGCACGGTACTGATCACCCGACTGCCAGCCGACGGCGGCGTTGCCGGCACCCGCCTGCAGCCGACCCCGGACACGCCGGAGCAGGTGGACGCCAGGGCGGTCGGATGAGTGAGCTCTCCGCCGAGGACGCGAAGCTGGTCACCCTGGCCCGCGCCGCTCGAACCCGCGCCTACGTTCCGTACACGGGCGCCGCCGAGGGCGCCGCCGTCCGCGACACCGACGGGCGTGCCTACGCCGCAGCGACGGTGGAGAATGTCGACCCCGACTGGACCACGACCGCCCTGCGCGGGGCGATCGCAGCCGCCGCCTCGAGTGGCAGCCGCCGGTTCGAGGCGGCAGCCGTCGTCACCGAGCGGGACGGTGAGTTTACGGGGGAGCCGATGCTGGGGGAGTTCGGCGTACCGCTGGTGCTCGTCGCCGGTCCCGATGGAGCCGTGCGCCGCACTTGGACGCCGTGAGCCCGCCGGCGCACCGGGCCGGCTTCGCCTGCTTCGTCGGCCGTCCGAACGTCGGCAAGTCCACGCTGACCAACGCCCTGGTGGGTACCAAGGTGGCGATCACCAGCGGCCGGCCGCAGACGACCCGGCACGCGGTCCGCGGCATCGTCCACCGCCCGGACGCCCAGCTGATCCTGATCGACACCCCGGGTCTGCACCGGCCGCGGACGCTGCTCGGCGAGCGGCTCAACGAGGTCGTCCGGACGGCTCTCGCCGAGGTGGACGTGGTGGGTTGCTGCCTGCCCGCGAACGAGCGGATCGGGCCCGGCGACCGCTACCTCGCTGCCGAGCTGGCTCGGCTGCGTACGCCGGTGCTCGCGGTCGTGACCAAGGCCGACCTGATGGACGCCGACCGGCTCGGCGCCCACCTACTGGCGGTGACAGAGCTGCACGACTGGGCGGAGGTTGTCCCGATCTCGGCCACCAGCGGTTACCAGGTCGAGCTGCTCGCCGACCTGCTGGTCGCCCGGCTGCCAGCGGGGCCGCCGCTCTACCCGGAAGGGGAGCTGACCGATGAGCCCGAGGCCACCATGGTGAGCGAGCTGATCCGCGAGGCGGCGCTGGAGGGGGTTCGCGACGAGCTCCCGCACTCGCTGGCAGTGGTCGTGGAGGAGATGTCCCGCCGCCCCGACAAGGACCTCGTCGACATCCACGCGATCCTCTACGTCGAGCGCCCGTCGCAGAAGCCGATCGTCATCGGGGCCGGCGGCGCCCGGCTGAAGACGGTGGGGACGGTCGCGCGCCACCAGGTGCAGAATCTGCTGGGCAGCCCCGTCTTCCTCGAGCTGCACGTCAAGGTCGCCAAGGACTGGCAGCGCGACCCCAAGCAGCTGCGCCGGCTCGGCTTCTGAACCCTGAACGGCCGCCCGCAACCACCGGGGGCCTGAGCCCGATTGTGAGCAACATGCTGGTGTCGACGTCAGTGCCTGTGGTCGCTTGACGTCTGACGGCGACCCGCCGGAGGGCCATCGCTTCAGGCGCCGCTCGGTGACAATGAGCGGCGTGACGCTCTACCGCGACGAGGCGGTCGTCCTGCGCACCCAGAAGCTGGGTGAGGCCGACCGGATCGTCGGGCTGCTCACCCGCCGCCACGGCCGGGTCCGGGCGGTGGCCAAGGGAGTCCGGCGGACCAAGTCGCGCTGGGGCGCCCGGCTCGAGCCGTTCAGCCACGTGGACCTGCAGCTCTACGCCGGCCGGGAGCTCGACATCGTCACCCAGGCCGAGTCGCTGACGGCGTTCGGTGCGGCGATCGTGTCCGACTACCCGACCTACACGGCCGGTACGGCGATGCTGGAGACCGCCGAGCGGCTCACGGCCGAGGAACGCGAGCCGTCGCTGCGCCTCTACCTGCTGCTGGTCGGCGGGTTGCGGGCGCTCGTGGAGCGCAAGCACACGGCGACGCTGGTGCTGGACGCATTTGTGCTGCGCTCGCTCTCGGTGGCCGGCTACCAGCCTTCGCTCCACGACTGCGCCCGCTGCGGGGCGCCGGGCCCGCACCGCGCGTTCGCCGTACCGGCCGGGGGGATGGTGTGCCCGGACTGCCGGCCGGCCGGCTCGGTGTCCCCGGCGCCGGCAACCGTGGCCCTGCTCGACGCGCTGGGCAGCGGCGACTGGCCGGTCGCCGACGGCAGCGAGGGGCGTGACCGCCGGGAGGCGAGCGGGCTGGTCGCGGCGTACCTGCAATGGCATCTCGAGCGCGGGCTGCGCTCGCTGCCGCTGGTGGAGCGCACGTGAGGGCGGCCACGGTCCGGCCGCCGACGCCGCACTCCTCCGGCGCCCTGCCCCCGGCCATTCCGGCGGAGCGGGTGCCCCGGCACGTCGCCCTGGTGATGGACGGCAACGGTCGGTGGGCGAAGGCGCGAGGGCTGCCTCGCACCGCCGGCCACGCCGCCGGCGAGCATGCACTGTTCGACTGCGTGGAGGGCGCGATCGAGGTCGGCGTGCGGTGGCTGTCGGCGTACGCCTTCTCGACGGAGAACTGGAAGCGCTCACCGGAGGAGGTGCGCTTCCTGATGGGGTTCAACCAGGACGTTCTGGTACGCCGACGGGACGAGATGCACGCGCTCGGCGTACGGGTGCGCTGGGCCGGCCGGCGGCCCCGGCTGTGGAAGAGCGTGGTGCGGCAGCTGGAGGAGGCCGAGCGGCTGACCGAGGACAACCGGGTGCTGACGCTGACGATGTGCGTCAACTACGGCGGCCGGGCCGAGATCGCCGACGCCGCGGCAGCGATCGCCCGTGACGTCGCCGCCGGCCGTCTCGATCCGGAGACGGTCACCGAGCGCACCATCGCGCGTTACCTCGACGAGCCGGAGATGCCCGACGTGGACCTGTTCGTTCGGTCCAGCGGGGAGCAGCGGATCTCCAACTTCCTGCTCTGGCAGTCGGCGTACGCCGAGCTCGCCTTCCTCGACACGCTCTGGCCCGACTTCGACCGCCGCCATCTGTGGTCGGCGATCGAGGGCTACGCCCGCCGCGACCGCCGGTACGGCGCCGCGCTTCCCAACGAGGAGATCTCCTGATGCGCCTGCACCACGTGAACGTCGTCGTCCCGCCCGGCCAGACCGACGCCGCCGTGGCGTTCTACGCCGGTGTGCTGGGTCTGCAGCAGGTCCCGAAGCCCGCGGCCGGGGTGGCCGCCGAAGGGGCCTGGTTCGACATCGGCACCGGCTCGCAGCTGCACGTGAGCGAGCGCCCGGGCGCTCGCCATCCGGACATGCACTTCGGGATGGTCGTGGACGACTTCGCCGGCGCGCTGGATCGGTTGGCGGAGGCCGGGGCGCCGTGGACGGAGCAGGCCGACCTCTTCGGCGGCCGGCGCGGCTTCACCCGCGACCCCGCCGGTAACCGGGTGGAGCTGCTCGAGCCGGCCGGCGAGCTGGGCTGAGGACCGGGGCTCAGCCGTCGCACTCGGCGCAGCGACCGAAGATCTCCACGGTGTGGCTCACGTCGGAGTAGCCGTGCTCGGCGGCCACCCGCTCCGCCCAGCGCTCCACCGCGGTACCTGCGACCTCGACGGTGCGGCCGCAGTCGCGGCAGACCAGGTGGTGGTGGTGTCGGTCGGTCGCACACCAGCGGTACGCCGCCTCGCCGTCGGCGCCGCGCAGGACGTCCACGGCGCCGGAGCCGGCGAGCGTCGCCAGCGTCCGGTAGACCGTCGTCAGGCCCACCCGGCGCCCGGACCGGCGGAGGTCGGCGTAGAGCTCCTGGGCGCTGCGGAAGCCCCCGGATGACTCCAGGACGGCGGTGATCGCCTCGCGCTGGCGGGTCATGAGGCGGTCACGACGCCCCACATGGCGGTGATGCCGACCAGGGTGGCCACCAGGGTCAGCCGCGACGGGTGCCGGCTGTGCGCCTCCGGCAGGATGTCGCCGGTCGCCAGGTAGAGCAGGAAGCCGGCGAAGAAGCCCAGGTAGAGCCCGAGCAGGTGGTCGGGCACGGTGAAGAGCAGGGTGGACGCCGCCCCGAGGACCGGGGCGGTCGCGTCGAGCCCGAGCAGCAGCATCGACCGCCGCAGGGTGTTGCGGTGCGCGAGCATGATCGAGACGGTGTTCAACCCGTCCGCGAAGTCATGCGCGATCACCGCGATCGCCACGGTCACGCCGATCGCCGGACCGGCCTGGAAGCCCAGCCCGATGCCGAGCCCGTCCATGAAGGAGTGGGCGCACAGGGCGAGCGCCGAGGCAAGCCCGACCGCGGCGTGGTTGTGCTCGCCGTACTCGCTCTCGTGCGCCCCGTGCATGGCGACCGTCCGCTCCAGCAGGTGCAACGCGATGAAGCCGGCCGCGAAGGCCAGCATCACCGTCGGGACGCCGCGGCCCGCGCCGCCGGCGAGATCGAAGATCTCCGGCAGCAGGTCGAAGGCGACGACCCCGAGCAGTACGCCGGCGGTGAAGCCGAGCACCAGGTGCAGCCGGTCCCGATTGCGCAGCGCCACGACCCCGCCCAGCAGGGTGGACACGAAGGTGCTCAGCGCGAAGGCGACCGCCATGAGAGGACCCTAACCCCAAATGGAAATGGTTACCACTTCCGACCTGTGCCGGTAGGCTGGCTGCGTGCTCGTCGTGACCCGTTTCAGCGTGCCGGAGGGCGAAGGCGAGTCGTTTAGCCAGAGCGCTCGGACGGCCCTGTCCGCACTCTCCGCCCGGCCCGGGTATCGGGGCGGCCGGCTCGGTCGGGCCGCGGACGATCCCACCGCCTGGGTGCTCACCACCGAGTGGCAGGGCGTCGGCGCCTACCGCCGGGCGCTGTCGGCGTACGAGGTGAGGACGGCCGCCACGCCGTTGCTGAGCCGGGGGTGCGACGAGCCGAGTGCCTACGAGGTGCTGTACGCCGACGGCCCGGGCGCTCCGGCGACCGGCCCGAGTCGACGCGCGCGGGACGTATAGCCTCGACGGGCACTCGCCGACCGCCAGCCGGATGGAGACCGCCGTGCCTGCTTCGACCAGGTCCGACCGCATGGACACGATCGTCAGCCTCAGCAAGCGGCGAGGCCTCGTCTACCCCAGCAGCGAGATCTACGGCGGCCTGCGCGCTGCCTGGGACTACGGCCCGCTCGGCGTGGAGCTGAAGAACAACGTCAAGCGGGAGTGGTGGCGCTCGGTCGTCCAGGGGCGCGACGACGTCGTCGGGCTGGACTCCGCGGTGATCCTGGCCCCGGCGGTGTGGGAAGCCAGCGGGCACGTCAGCGGCTTCTCCGACCCGCTCACCGAGTGCCAGTCCTGCCACACCCGGCACCGGGCGGACCACCTGCTCGAGGCGTACGCCGAGCGACACGGCGGCGCGGAACCCGCGGGCGGCCTCGCCGACCTGGCCTGCCCGAACTGCGGTACCAAGGGCGCCTTCACCGAACCCCGCCAGTTCAACGGCATGCTGCGAACCCACCTGGGGCCGGTGGAGGACGAGGCGGGCCTCGCGTATCTGCGACCGGAGACCGCCCAAGGCATCTTCGTGAACTTCCTCAACGTGCTGGCCTCGGCCCGCAGGAAGCCGCCGTTCGGGATCGGTCAGATCGGCAAGTCGTTCCGCAACGAGATCACGCCGCACAATTTCATCTTCCGGACACGCGAGTTCGAGCAGATGGAGATGGAGTACTTCGTCCCGCCGGCGTCGGCTCCCGAGTGGTTCGACTACTGGCTTGAGCAGCGCGAGAGCTGGTACGTCGACCTCGGCGTCGACCCGGCGAACCTGCGCCGGTACGAGCACCCCGCGGACAAGCGCTCCTTCTACAGCGCCCGCACCGTCGACATCGAGTACCGGTTCGGCTTCCCGCGCACCGAGTGGGGCGAGCTCGAGGGGGTGGCGAACCGGACCGACTACGACCTGACGGTGCACGCCAAGGCGTCGGGGGCGGACCTGTCCTACTTCGACCAGGACTCCGGCGAGCGGTACACGCCCTACGTCATCGAGCCGGCCGCGGGAGTGGACCGGGCCGTGTTGGCGTTCCTGCTGGACGCCTACCGCGAGGAGGAGGCGCCCAACGCCAAGGGCGGCCTGGACAAGCGGGTGGTGCTGCGGCTCGACTCCCGGCTGGCGCCGGTGAAGGCCACGGTGTTGCCGCTGTCGCGCAACGAACGGCTCTCCCCGGTGGCCCGCGACCTGTCCGTCGCCCTGCGACGCCGCTGGAACTGCGACTTCGACGAGACCGGCTCGATCGGCCGCCGCTACCGCCGCCAGGACGAGGTCGGTACGCCGTACTGCGTCACCGTGGACTTCGACTCGCTCGACGACTCGGCGGTGACGGTGCGGGAGCGAGACGCGATGACGCAGGACAGGGTGTCGCTGGACCGGGTCGAGGACTACCTGGTGGAGCGGCTACGCGTCGGCTGAGATCGGACAGTTCTGGACAATTCTCACCCGTTGAGTTACCTTATCTTTCCCCCGTTGGGGAAGCCTTGCCTCAACGCTTCCCATGTCCCAGGTGTCCTCAGGAGGACCCGTGCTCCGTGTTGGCTCCACGTCCACTCGATCGCGAGTACGCCGAACCATTGCCCTCTGCTCCACTGTCGCCCTCATCGGCAGCCTGGCCGCCAGCACGGCGCAGGCCAGCACTCCGTCATCCGGCACCGTGACCGCCGCGTCGCCGGTGCTGCAGT
>JBPCOB010000147.1:0-13391 GCA_051000715.1 Mycobacteriales bacterium | reverse complement strand
TATCTCTCGGACCTGACGAGCGACAACTCCCAGCGCCGGGCGATGGCCGAGCGGATGGCCCTGAACGCGCCGATCCAGGGGTCGGCGGCCGACATCATCAAGATCGCGATGCTGCGGGTCGACGCCGCCCTGCGCACCGAAGGGCTGGCATCCCGGCTGCTGCTCCAGGTGCACGACGAGCTGGTGCTCGAGGTCGCACCGGGGGAGCGGGCGCAAGTCGAGACGCTGGTACGCCGGGAGATGGGCGGCGCCTATCCGCTGTCCGCGCCGCTGGACGTCAGCGTCGGCGTCGGACGCACCTGGGACGACGCCGGACACTGACGGAATGGGCTGGCCCGGCTTCCCCGTCGGCACTGAAGCGGCGGTCACCCGCACGGCATCCCGGGTTGTGGAACCTTTGCGGTGTCCTGGTCCCACTTTGTTGCCGCCACCGTCGGCTGCGCGTCCCGCACATCGAGCTCGACGCGCTCCATCAGGGGCCGGGATAGGTTCGGTGGCCGTCGTTCGAGAGCGACGTCGCACCCACACCCGCCAAGGAGATCTGGTGCTGCAGACCGAGCTACGCACCACCGCGTCGACCGACGTCATCGAGGTGCGGGACCCGGCCACCGACGAGCTGCTCGGCACCGTGCCGGCCGGGTCGGAGGCGGCCGCGGACGCCGCGGTGGCGGCGGCCCTGGTAGCTGCTCCCGGCTGGGCCCGTACGGCGTCCGCGGAGCGGGCCGGCCTGCTCAAGGCCGCCGCCCGACGGCTGCGCCAGCACGCCGACGAGCTGGCCGAGCTGCAGACCCGGGAGGGCGGCAAGCCGATCGGCGACTCCCGCGGCGGCGTGCTGGCCGGCATCGAGACGATCGAGCAGTATGCCGAGCTAGGCCCGCTGCACCGGGGGCGCAGCCTGCAGGGCAGCTGGGGCGCCACCGACCTGATGGTGCACGAGCCGCGCGGCGTCGCCGTGATTCTCACGCCGTGGAACGACCCGGTCGCGATCGCCTGCGGTCTGCTGGCAGCCACGCTGGTGACCGGCAACACGGTCGTCTTCAAGCCCTCCGAGCGCACGCCGCTGTCCGGCGCCCGGCTGGTCGAGCTGGTCGACCTGCCGCCCGGCGTACTAAACGTCGTGCACGGCGACGCCCGAGCCGGCCGCCCGCTGGTCGCCCACCCGGACGTCGACCTGGTCATCCACGTCGGCTCGCTGGCTACCGGCCGCGAGATCGCCGCGGTGTGCGGCCGGACCGGCGCGAAGGCGATCCTTGAGCTCGGCGGAAAGGACCCCCTCGTCGTCGACGCCGGCGTGAATCCGGCTTGGGCGGCTGCGCAGGCCGCCGCCGGCGCCTTTGCTAACGCCGGCCAGATCTGCACCTCCGTCGAGCGGATCTACGTGCATGCCGACGTCGCCGAGGCGTTCGTCGAGGCGCTCGTTGTCGAGGCGACGGGCCTGACCCTGGGCGACCCGATGGATCCGGACACGACCATGGGGCCGCTGGTCGACCACCGGCAGCGCGAGGTCGTGCACCGGCAGGTGACCGAGGCAGTCCGGGCGGGCGCGGTGGCGCGGACCGGCGGCACGGTTTCGGACGGGCTCGGCGCCTTCTACCCGCCGACCGTCCTGACCGGCTGCACCGACGACATGGCGCTGATGCGCGACGAGACGTTCGGGCCGGTGGCCGCCGTACGAGTAGTCGAGTCCTTCGACGAGGCACTCGAAGCCGCGAACCGGTCGGCGTACGGTCTTGCCGCCACGGTGCTGACGCCGTCCATGAAACACGCGCAGCGCGCCTGGCGGGAGCTGGACGCCGGCACCGTCAAGGTCAACGCCGTGTGGGGAGGTGCGCCGGGCGGGGCGGCCGAGCCGCACGCCGGCAGCGGCCGTGGCTTCGGCTTCGGGCCGGAGCTGCTCGACGAGGTGACCACGACCAAGGTGGTGCACCTGGCGCCGCCGCCGAGCTGATACCGGATGCCGTCAGCTACCCGCAGACAGGGCGCCCGCGGAGTAGCGGGCGCTGGCGTTCCAGAGCAGGAAGCCGTTGGCGCCGGTTGCCGCCGCGGCGTCGATCTGGGCCCGGACCTGCTCCGGGCCGTAGTGCCGGCCCAGCGAAAAGTCCTGCAGCCACGGTGTCACCGTCGTACCGCTGCCGGCCAGCTTGGTGTGGAAGTCGGCCAGCGAGCGTCGAACGATCTCGTACGGCGACGCGTTCGGGTCCGCCACGCCGTACTCCCCGCGACCCCAATGCGACGGGTAGACCATCGGGGCGACGTAGTCGGCGTACCGGCCCAGCAGGCCGACGTCCTGGGCGATTTCGCTCGGCCGGGTGACCGCGATGCCGAACACGGACAACCCCAGGTAGGAGCCGGCGGCACGAACCGGCCCGTGGCTGGCCCGGACGAAGTCTGCGACCTCTTTCTCGGGGGGGAGCCGGCTGCCCGGGAACCGCATCGACGTCAGAGCCCCGTCCGGACGCCGGACGTAGTCATAAAGGATGTCGTCGAAGCCCAGCTGGGCCGCTTCGGTGGCCAGGTCGATGTTGTACTGCCGGACCGCCGGGGACGCGAAGTTGGTGAAGGAGAACTCGCCGTACCGGCTCTTGTACGGCGCGCCGTCCGGCCCCTGGATCACCCAGTCCCGGTGACCGTTGGACCACGCCCACTGAGCCAGCTCGGGGTCGCGGAAGCAGACGATCCGGCCGACTACCCGGACGCCCATCGAGTGCAGCTCGTCCAGCATCGTGCGGACGTCGTAGGTGGGGATAGCCGCCCCGGTCAGTTGCGCCAGCGGTACGCCGGAGTCGTAGCCGACCACCCCGCCCTCGTCCTTGACGTCCACCTCGACGGTGTCGATCCGGCCGGCCCGCGCCATCGCGAGGACCGGCTCGCGCAGGAAACCGGTCGACCACGCGACGGCCGTGAGGTGAACCCCGCGCATCGGCGGATGGTTAACCGGAATTCCGATGTCGCGCGCCGTGACGTTTCCTGCTGCGTCGGTCGCCACCAGCCGGACTGCCGCCGGCGGTTGGCGGTAGTTAAGCTGGAAGCGACCACCGACCAGCCGCACCGGCTGCCCGTCCGCCGTCAGCCGGCCCTCCGAGCCGACCCTGCCGGTGATCCTCAGCGCCGAGTGCAGCGATCTGACCTTGGAGACGCTCACCGACAGTGCCGGGGGACTGGTGTCCACGGTGAACGACCGGGTCACCCGGGAGGCGGCGAACGGGAGCCGGCCGGGCGCCTCCACGGCGAGCCAGTGCCGGCCGTCGCGCAGGCCGATCGGCGCCACCAACAGCGCGTCACCATCGGCGCTCCCAGCCATCGGCGAACCGTCGAGGTACACCCGCAGCCGGTCCATGGCGACGTCCGGCGAGCGGACGTAGAAGCCGAGGCTGGCCAGGCCGGCCTTACTGATCATCGCACCGGATCGCGGCCCTTCGACGACGATCCGGGCGCGGGCGACGGCAAGCGTCCCCGGCACCGCCGCGGCCACCAGGGCGAGTACGAAGGCCGCGACCAGGGGTCGGCGCCGGCTTCGTCGGGGCGGGGTTCTCGCGACCAGCGGTGCCATCGTCAGCGACAACGGGAACCTCGTCGACCGGTTGGGGCCGCCTACCGTACGGTGTCCCGCGTCACGGCGCTAGCCGGGCTGTTCGGTCACGAAGATGGCAGTGCCCGGCACCAGCCGCCCGCGCAACGGGCTCCAGCCGCCCCAGCTGCGCTCATGGCCGGCCGGCCACTCCGGTTCCACCAGGTCGACCAGCCGTAGGCCGGCCGCGACGATCTCGCGGACCCGGTCGCCGAGGGTGCGGTGATGCTCGGCGTAGGTCAGCGCGCCGGCGCCGTCGCGCTCGACATAGGGCCGCCGGTCGAAGTACGACGAGTCGGCGACCAGACCGGCCGGCCCGGGCACGTCGGGGAAGCACCAACGGACCGGGTGGGTGACCGCGAACACCCACCGGCCGCCCGGCCGCAACACCCGGGCCACCTCGCGCATCACGGCGGCGGAATCGGCGACGAAGGGCACTGCGCCGTACGCCGAACAGGCCGCATCCATGCTGCCGTCGCGCAGCGGGAGCCGGGCGGCGTCCGCCTGCAGCAGCGGTACGGCGACACCGGTGCGCCCCGCCAGCCGCCGCCCGGCGGCCAGCATGCCGGCGGAAAAATCCACGCCGACGACGCTCGCGCCCGCCGCGGCGAGCCAGCGAGAGCACTGGGCCGCGCCGCAGCCCACCTCGAGGACCCGGCGCCCCCGTACGTCGCCCAGGAGGTGGGCCGTGGCTTCGTCGAGCCCCTCAGGACACCAGACGAAGCCCACGTCACGCAGGAAGTCGCCGTGCTGGGCCTGGTAGGCCTCCGCCTCCGCGTCCCACCACCGGCGGTTGGCCGACGTGGTCTCGCCGACACCTCCATCCCGACCCACCGCGGCCGTGCGATCCGACTCCGTCATCGCCACCCGCCGGTCCGGTTGACCTTGGTTGCCGCCGCCTCGTATCCTGTCGCAGCGCTGTGGGCCCGCGCCGCCTCACCGGAGCAGGCTCGTGCTCATGTATGTCGACGCACGGACCGTCTTGCACCCGACTTCGCCGTCCTCGACAGCCACGAGAAGGCCCGCTGCGCTTCGAGCCATCCGTAGCCGGAGCCAGACGACCCTATGACCATCGCCACCGACGTACGACCCGAGATCGGGCTACCGAACCCGCCCGCGAACGAAACGCCCCAGGTCGCGATCAACGACATCGGGTCGGCCGAGGACTTTCTCGCCGCGATCGACGAGACGATCAAGTACTTCAATGACGGTGACATCGTCGACGGCACCATCGTCAAGGTTGACCGGGACGAGGTCCTGCTCGACATCGGCTACAAGACCGAAGGCGTCATCCCGACCCGCGAGCTGTCCATCAAGCACGACGTGGACCCCAACGAGGTCGTTTCGGTGGGCGACCACGTCGAGGCCCTGGTCCTGCAGAAGGAGGACAAGGAGGGCCGGCTGATCCTGTCCAAGAAGCGCGCTCAGTACGAGCGCGCCTGGGGCACGATCGAGGCCCGCAAGGAGGAGGACGGCATCGTCACCGGCACGGTGATCGAGGTGGTCAAGGGCGGCCTGATCCTCGACATCGGCCTGCGCGGCTTCCTGCCGGCGTCCCTGGTGGAGATGCGCCGGGTTCGCGACCTGCAGCCCTACGTCGGTCGCGAGCTCGAGGCGAAGATCATCGAGCTGGACAAGAACCGAAACAACGTCGTGCTGTCCCGCCGCGCCTGGCTCGAGCAGACCCAGTCGGAGGTGCGCTCCACCTTCCTGCAGACGCTGCAGAAGGGGCAGGTACGCAAGGGCCAGGTTTCCTCGATCGTCAACTTCGGCGCTTTCGTCGACCTCGGTGGCGTCGACGGGCTGGTGCACGTCTCCGAGCTGTCCTGGAAGCACATCGACCACCCCAGCGAGGTGGTCGAGGTCGGCCAGGACGTCACCGTCGAGGTGCTCGATGTCGACATGGACCGCGAGCGGGTGTCCCTTTCGCTCAAGGCGACGCAGGAGGACCCCTGGCAGCAGTTCGCCCGTACCCATGCCATGGGGCAGGTCGTGCCCGGCAAGGTGACCAAGCTGGTGCCGTTCGGCGCCTTCGTCCGGGTCGACGAGGGCATCGAGGGCCTGGTGCACATCTCCGAGCTGGCCGAGCGGCACGTCGAGATCCCGGAGCAGGTCGTCAACGTGGGCGACGACATCATGGTCAAGGTCATCGACATCGACCTGGAGCGCCGGCGGATCAGCCTGTCGCTCAAGCAGGCGAACGAGGGCACCATCGGCGAGGCGGTCCAGTTCGACCCGGCGGCGTACGGCATGACCCCGCAGTACGACGCGTCGGGCAATTACCTCTACCCCGAGGGGTTCGACCCGGAGACCAACGACTGGCTGCCCGGTTACGAGCCCCAGCAGGCAGAGTGGGAGCGCCAGTACGCCGAGGCGCAGGCCCGGTACGAGACCCACCGCAAGCAGATCGAGAAGGCGCAGGCGGAGGATGTGGAGGCCGCCGGCCTCACGTCGTACTCCTCGGGAGCAGCTCCTGACGCCGGCGCGGAGACGGCAGACGCGGACGCGCCCGCTCCCACGACAGGGGGCGGCAGCGGTGCGCTGGCCTCCGACGAGCAGCTGGCCGCGCTCCGCGAGAAGCTGACCGGTGGCGGTTCCTAGTTCGTTCACCCGCGAGTCGACACACGTGCACCTGCATTTCCACAACACTTGCGACAGGCATAGGCTGCCAGCCGCCGCGGACGCAGCGGTGCCGTCGCCGGCGACCTGGAGGGAACTTCGTGGCAGGGGTCACCTTCGACGGCGTCGCCAAGGTCTACCCGGACGGCACCGAGGCGGTGTCGGACCTGAGTCTGGACATCTCGGACGGCGAGTTCATGGTCCTCGTCGGCCCGTCGGGCTGCGGCAAGACCACCGCCCTGCGGATGGTGGCCGGCCTGGAGGACATCTCCCGGGGCCAGCTGCGCATCGGTGACCGCGTCGTCAACAACGTGCCGTCGCGGGACCGGGACATCGCGATGGTGTTCCAGAGCTACGCCCTCTACCCGCACCTGTCGGTCTACGAGAACATCGCCTTCGGGTTGCGCCTGAACCGGACGCCGAAGGCCGAGGTCGACAAGCGGGTGCAGGAGGCCGGTCGGGTCCTCGGGTTGACCCAGTTCCTCAAGCGCAAGCCGCGGGCCCTGTCCGGCGGCCAGCGGCAGCGGGTCGCCATGGGGCGTGCCATCGTCCGCCAGCCGAAAGCGTTCCTCATGGACGAGCCGCTGTCCAACCTCGACGCCAAGCTACGGGTCCAGATGCGGGCCGAGATCAGCCGGCTGCAGACCGACCTCGGTACGACGACGGTCTACGTCACGCACGACCAGGTGGAGGCCATGACGATGGGTGACCGGGTGGCGGTCATCCGCAAGGACAACCTGCAGCAGGTGGCCACTCCGCAGGAGCTATATGACCACCCGGTCAACCTGTTCGTGGCGGGGTTCATCGGCAGCCCGGCGATGAACATGTTCGAGGCCCGGCTCGAGGACACCGACGGCGACCTGGTCGCGGTGGCCGGCAGCCAGCGCATCGCGCTCGGTCCCGAGACGTTGTCCAAGCGACCGGCGCTGCGGTCCTACGCGGGCCGCGACGTGATCCTGGGCGTCCGGCCGGAGGACCTGGAGGACGTTGCGCTGGCCGGGGCGACGCCGGAGCAGCGGATGCGCGGCAAGGTGGTCCTCCGCGAGGCGCTGGGATCAGAGATCATGGTGCACTTCACGGTGGACGCTCCCCCGGCGGTCACCGAAGACGTCCGCGAGCTGGCTGCCGACGTCGGCGACGAGCGGGCGGTGCAGGACATGGCGGCCGGCGGCTCGACGACGTCAGTGGTGGGGCGCTTCGGAGCGCGCTCGACCATCCAGCTGGGCGACACGATCGAAGCGGCGGTGGACACCCGCGCGCTGCATTTCTTCGACCCGGGCAGCGGCCTCGGGATCTACGACCAAGTCTCGACGGAGGGCACCACATGAGCAGGTACGCCGTACGCGCGGTTCTCCCGATTGCCCTGGCGGTCAGCCTGGGCGTAACCGGCTGTGGAAGCGGAAAGAAGGCCACAACCGGCCCCAAGGCCAGCGGCGGCAGCCCCAGCGCGGCAGACGTCTCCGGCACGGTGGCCTTCGTCGGTGTATGGACCGGCGACGAGCAGAAGGCCTTCCAGGCCGTGCTCGACGGCTTCAAGACCAAGTACCCGAAGGTCACCGTGAACTACCAGCCGGCCGGTGACCAGCTGCCGACCGTCCTGTCCACCGCCGTGCAGGGCGGCAACCCGCCCGATCTGGCCTCAGTGGCGCAGCCCGGCCTGGTCAAGGACTTCGCCACCAAGGGCTCGTTGAAGCCGATCGACTTCGCCAGCGGCGACATCAGCTCCAACTTCCCCGAGTCCTTCGTCAAGCTCGGGACGATCGACGGGAAGCTCTACGGGATGTTCTTCAAGGCGGCGAACAAGTCGACCGTCTGGTTCAACACCACCGCTTACCAGACGGCCGGCGTGTCCCCGGCCACGAGCTGGGATGACTTCCTCAAGAACGCCAAGACGCTGAAGGCTTCCGGAGTTCCGGCGTACTCCATCGGCGGCGCTGACGGCTGGACGCTCACCGACCTGTTCGAGAACATCTACCTGCGGACCGCGGGCGCCGACATGTACGACAAGCTGGCTGCTCACCAGATCCCGTGGACGGACGCCTCGGTCAAGACCGCGCTCGGCGAGATGGCCAAGGTCGTGGGGGACACCCCAAACGTCGCCGGCGGGACCGCCGGCGCGTTGCAGACCGACTTCCCGTCCTCGGTCACCCAAACCTTCACCACTCCGCCGAAGGCGGCTCAGGTGCTGGAGGGCGACTTCGTTGCCGGCGTCATCACTTCGATGACCAAGGCGAAGCCGGGGACCGGGTTCGACGAATTCGCGTTCCCCTCGATCAACGGCTCGGCCCCGGCCGTGATGGGCGGTGGCGACGAGGTCGTCATGTTCAAGGACACGCCGGCGGCGCAGGCGCTGGTCAAGTACCTGGCCTCCCCGGAAGCGGCGACGATCTGGGCCAAGCTGGGCGGTTTCTCCTCGCCGAACAAGAACGTCGACGCGAGCGTCTACCCTGACGACATCACCCGCAAGACCGCCACCGCGATATCGCAGGCGCAGACGTTCCGCTTCGACCTCTCCGACCTGCAGCCCGCCTCCTTCGGCGGCACGGTGGGCCAGGGGGAGTGGAAGCTGTTGCAGGACTTCCTGCGCCGGCCCACCGACGTCAACGGGATCGCCACCGCGCTGGAGGCGGCTGCCGCGAAGGCCTACGCGAGCGGGAAGTAGCGATGGGCGGAATCACCGCCGCGCCGCCGGTCCTCGAGCAGCCCGCTCCGGTCGCACCGTTCCGGCAGCGGGGCCGCTACCTGGTGGTGGCCGGCTTCCTCCTCCCGGCCGCGGTGCTGCTCGGGATCTGGGTCGTGTATCCGACGTTCGTCACGGTCTACCGCAGCCTGTTCGACCGGTCGGGGAGCAACTTCGTCGGTCTGGCCAACTACCGCGCGCTGTTCACGACCGACTTCCTGCTGACCGCCATCAAGAACAACGCGATCTGGGTCCTGGTCGTACCGGCGTTCGTCACCGCGATCGGGCTGGTCTTCGCGGTGCTCACCGAGCGCATCAGCTGGGCCGTCGCCTTCAAGACAGCGGTGTTCATGCCGATGGCGATCTCGCTCTTTGCAGCGGGGGTGATCTGGCGGCTGGTGGATCAGAAGGACCCCGACCTCGGTGCCGCCAACGCCGCCATCCGCGTCGTCCACGACGCCATTTCCCCGGCGGGGGTGCTGTCCCGCGCGGCCCCCTCGACCTCCACGCTCACCGGCTCACCGGCTACCGGTTTGGTGCTGACCGAAGCGGTGCACCCGGGTGAGGTCGCTCGGCTGGGCCTCACCGGCATCCCGCCCAGCGACGTGCCGAAGGGCGCCTTGGCTGCGACCGAGCCGGCGCCCGTCGACGGCGGCATCACCGGCGTCGTCTGGCGAGACTTCAAGCCGGGGGGTGGCACGCCCGGGAAGGTGGAGCCGGGCGAAATGGGGTTGCCTCGGGTCAAGGTCGAGCTCCGCAACGCCGACGGGAAGGTGGTGGACTCCGCGACATCAGGGAAGTCCGGTGAGTTCGGCTTCGCCAAGGTCGGTGCGGGGGACTATCGGCTGGCAATCTCCAAGGCGACGTTCGCCCAGCCCTTCGGCGGGGTGTCGTGGCTGGGCACGAAGCTGATCACGCCGGCGGTCATTCTCGCCTACATCTGGGTGTGGGCGGGGTTCGCCATGGTGGTGATCGGTGCCGGCCTGGCGGCGATCCCGCGCGACGTGCTGGAGGCGGCCCGCACGGACGGCGGCACCGAGTGGCAGGTCTTCCGGCGGGTGACCGTGCCGCTGCTGGCCCCGGTTCTGAGCGTCGTCTTCATCACGATGGTCATCAATGTGCTCAAGGTGTTCGACATCGTGCTGGCGGTCGCGCCCGGCTCCAGCCAGTCGGCGGCGAACGTCATCGCCCTGGCGCAGTGGCGGACGTCGTTCGGAGGGGTGAACGACTTCGGGCTCGGGTCTGCGATCGCGGTGTTCCTGTTCCTGCTGGTCATCCCGGTGCTGGTGCTCAACGTCCGCCGTTTCAAGAGGGAGACCTGATGGCCAGCGTCGTCGTCGGGAGTCGGGTCCGGCGGGAGAGCCCGTCGACGCGGTTGGTCCGGGGTCTCAGCAAGGCGCCGATCCATCTGCTACTGGCGGCGATCGGGTTGCTCTGGCTGATCCCGACGCTGGGACTGCTGTTCACCTCCGTGCTCGAGCCGGGCGCCGTCAACGGAACCGGCTGGTGGAAGATCTTCGCCAAGCCGAGCCTGGGCAGCTGGCAGAACTACCAGGCGTTGATCCACAACTCCACGATCACGCACTCCCTGGTCACCACCGCGGAGATCGCCATCGGCGGCACGGTACTGCCCATCGTCATTGCTGCCCTCGCCGGCTACGCCTTCGCCTGGCTCGACTTCCCCGGCCGGGACTGGCTGTTCCTGTTGATCATCGGGTTGCTGGTGGTCCCACTGCAGATGGCGCTGATCCCGGTGTTCTCGATCTACAACAAGCTGCACCTGTACGACACCGTGCTGGGGCTGGTTCTGTTCCACACCGCGTTTGCCCTGCCGTTTGCGATCTTCCTGTTGCGCAACTTCTTCATCGGCATCCCGAAGGAGCTGCTCGAGGCCGCGCGAATCGACGGCGCCTCGGAGATGCGGATCTTCCTCCGGTTGATCCTGCCGCTCGGGGTGCCGGCGATCGCGTCCCTGTCGATCTTCCAGTTCCTCTGGACGTGGAACGACCTGCTGGTCGCGCTGAGCCTGGCCCGCAACACCCAGCCCCTTACCGTCGCCATCTTCTCGCAGCTGCGGCAGTTCGGCTCGAACCTCGACGTCATCGCACCGGCCGCGTTCCTTTCGCTGACGATTCCCCTGGTGGTGTTCTTCGCGTTCCAGCGGTACTTCGCCCAAGGGCTGCTCGCCGGCGCCGTGAAGTAGCCGTGGCCGAGCGGTGCGCCATCGTGGGGGGCGGCCTCGCCGGCCTCGTCGGCTACGCCGCCCTGCGTCACTGCGGTGTACCGGCCCACGACATTGCGGTGTTCGGCGTCGAGGCGGACCCGGCCGGCCCCTTACGCCGGCGTAGCGCCGCGATTCGGCAACGGCACATGCGCTCGGAGAGCGACGGCCACTGCCACCCCGCCTCGTTCCCCGGCCTGGCCGTCCGCTCCGCCCGAGCGCAGCGCTCGCTGCTTCCCGTGTTGCGCAGCGTCTGCAACCGCTATCGGCCTACCGTGAACGAGTTCTTCGCCCACGTCGACGAGCTGCGCGGAACCTCGGGCTGGGACGGCAGCTTCCGCCGGCTGCGGGTCGAGCGCATCACGGCCACCAACGACGGCTTCACCCTCGATCGGCTCGGCACTTATCACCACGTCCTGGTCGCGCCCGGCCATCCGGGGCTCGCGGTGCCCGCGGAGTACACCGGCGACGCCAGGGCCGTGCACTCCTACGAACCGCACGACTACGCCGGCCGGGTCGCGGTCGTGGGGGCCGGCATGGCCGCCGCGATGGAGTGGCTCAACGCCCTCGACGCCGGCGCCTCGGTAGTCTCCGTACGGCGGCGGGAGCCGGCCCGCCGGCCGCTGTCGGTGCCGCGGTCGATGTTCTCCCGGCGCGGCCTTGCCGGCTACCACGCCACCGCCGCCACCGACCGGGTGCGCCTGCTCGAGCGGCTCGCCGAGCCCTCGTACCCGCGCGGCGCCGAGTGGGACGCGCCCCTGGCTGCTGCCGCGCGGACCGGCCGTTTCCGGGTCGGGCGGCACCCCGATGGGGCCGAGCAGGTGATCTGCGCCACCGGGTTCGTCCGTGGGTTCTCGCACCATCGGCTGCTTCGGCGGCTCGTCGACGACCACGACGTGGAGACGGCCGGCGGCTGGATCGTGCTTGCCCCGGACTCGACGGTCCCCCAGCTCACCGGCGCGGACCGTACGCTGGCTCTCGCCGGTGCGCCCGGGCAGTGGGCGTTTCCCGGCGCCGACACGGTGGTCGGCGCGAAGTACGTCGCCCGGCGCTTCGCTCGGAGGGTGCAGCAGTGTCGTACAGCCTGAGGGGCCGGCTGGACTCCCGGCTCGCCGCGGCGATCGGCCCGTTGCTCGTGGCCGTCCTCCTGGCCGCGCTGCTGCGGTCCTGGTGGCCGCTCCAGCTGGCGGCGCTCATGCTGGCGGTCGGGCTGGTGCTCGACGTGCTGGTCTACCACCGGATTATCGACTACCAGCCCGGCTGGCTGGCGGTCCCCCTCGGGCTGCTGGAGCTGGCCGCGGTGATGGTGGCTGCCCGGGCCCTCGACGTGCCGGTGCCGCGAGGCGCGGCGCTGGCCTTCTTCGCCGCCGCGTGGGTGCTCGCCCAGGTGCTGGGTCATGCCGCGCTGCCGCGCTGGTGCCTGACCTACGGCGATGACGGTGGGGAGCTGGGCCGGGCCGGCGCAGCTGTCGCGCTCGTTCCCATTGTGGTCCTGGGTGGCGCCGGCGGTACGGCGTACGCCAACCAGCCGCCCACCGTGCACCTGGCCACCGGCGTACACGAAGGACCGCTGGTTCTCGACCACCCGCAGCGCCTGATCGGAGCGCGCGGCGCCATTGTCCACGGCGGCATCGTGGTGGCGGCGAACAACGTGCTCGTTCGCGGCGTCACCGTGGTCGGCGGCGAGAACGGCATCGAGGTCGACGGCTTCCGCGACGTTCGGCTCGAGCATGTCCGCATCTCGGGCACCGGGCTCGACGGCATCCACGTTCGCGCGAGCTCGGTGTCCGTCCGCGGCTGCGCCGTCGACATGACCGGTAGCACCTACGGCCAGGGGATCGACATCTCGTACACGTTCGACCTGCCGCCCAGCTCGGTCCGCGGGTGCACCGTGATGGGCGGTCGGGAGGGGATCGTGACCCATTCCGCCAACGCGATGCTCCGCGACAACCGGATCGCCGGATCGACGCTGCGAGGGATCGCCATGACCGAGATGTCGATGGGCGAGATCAGGTCCAACGAGGTGAGCGGCGTCCTCGGCGTCGGGATCCTCTGCGGCGACCACTCCAGGTGCGAGATCTCCAGGAATCGCGTTCTCGACACCCGTCCCGACGCCGCCTCCGGCGACATCTCCCGCATGGGGTACGGGATCCTCGCCCAGTACCACGCACACGTGGAACTCGGCCCCAACGAGCTCGTCCGCAGCCCCGGCGGAGTCGGGTCCTTTCTCGACTCTCGAATCAACGGGCGGTAGCCAACCCGCCCGCGCAGTGCCGGGCGCGGTGCCCTGGGCCACACTGCCG
>JBPCOB010000146.1:0-15346 GCA_051000715.1 Mycobacteriales bacterium | reverse complement strand
CGCCCTCGGCCCGGCGACCGGCTGCCGGATGCGCAAGGGACGCGGGACGGGCACCACTGCTCCCTCCATGAGGCACTCGAGCCCGCAGCGTTCAGTCTGCTGTTGGCCGGCCCCGCCGACAGCTGGGACGAACCCGACCTGGCCGCGCTGGCCGAGCGGCACGGCGCACTGCTGACCGTTGTCCGGCTGGACCGGCGCCCGGGCCCGGGGATCCTGTGCTCCGAGGCTGCCATGGCCCGCCTCCACGTCAGCGGCGTGGCGCACTTCGTGGTGCGCCCGGATGACCACGTCGGCTACCGCGCCGACAACAACGACCTCGGGGGGGCTCAGCGCTACCTCGCCCGCTGGCTCGTCGCGTCACCTTGAGGCGGGGGCAACGGCGGGCGCGCCGGCCGGCGCCTGTTGTTCTCGGCGGCGATGAGACACAATGACGGCGCACGCGTACCGGCTCACCGAGGCCGTCGGGGAAGGCGCACCTCGGTAGAACCAGTCGGAGGTCCGAGTGACCGCACGCGGTGTCCTGCATGTCCACGCCTGTGCGCCCGCGCTGTGCCCGCACGTCAGCTGGGCGGTTGGGCGGGTGCTCGGCGTACGGATGCACCTGTCCTGGACGGCCCAACCGGTGGCACCCGGCAGCCTGCGCACCGAGTGCGAGTGGGTGGGCCAGTTGGGGACCGCCGGGCGACTCGCGTCCGCGCTGCGGGGTTGGCCGCAGCTGCGGTTCGAGGTGACCGAGGCGCCCGGTTCCGGCTGTGACGGCCAGCGGTACAGCGCGACGCCGTCCCTCGGCCTGTTCGGGTCGCCGACCAGCGCCAACGGTGACGTGATGGTGGGGGAGGACCGGCTCCGCTCGCTGCTCGCCTCGGGCACGGACCTATCAGCCGGCCTCACCCGGCTGCTGGGCGACGCCTGGGACGCCGAGCTGGAGCCCTACCGCCGAGCCGCGGAGCGTCCGTTCGCTGCCCCGTTGACCAGGGTCGTCTAGCGGCCTCGGCCGCGGGCTACGGTGCGAGCGTGCGCATCGCGCTGTTCGTCACCTGCTTCAACGACACGCTGTTCCCCGGGGTGGGCCGCGCGGTCGTGTCGCTGCTGGAGCGCCTCGGCCACACCGTCGAGTTCCCGCTCGAGCAGACCTGCTGCGGGCAGATGCACTTCAACACCGGCTACCAACCCGAGGCGCGCGCGCTGGCCGGACGCTTCACGGACGTCTTCGCGCCGTACGACGTAATCGTCAGCCCGTCCGGCTCCTGCGCCGGGATGGTCCGGGAGAACTACCCGCGGCTGCTCGACCGGTCCGGCCCGCCGGTCTACGAGCTCAGCGAGCTCCTCGTCGACGTGCTCGGCCGCACCGATGTCGGGGCGTACTACCCACACCGGGTGACCTACCACCCGACCTGCCACTCGCTGCGGATGCTGCGGGTCGGCGACCGGCCGCTGCGGCTGCTGCGGGAGGTGCGCGGCATCGACCTGGTGGAGCTGCCCCGGGCGGAGGAGTGCTGCGGCTTCGGGGGGACCTTCGCGATGAAGAACGCCGACGTCTCCGCGGCGATGCTTGCCGACAAGATGCGCCACGTGCTCGACACCGGCGCCGAGGTCTGTACGGCGGGGGACACCTCCTGCCTCATGCACATCGGTGGTGGCCTGGCCCGCCAGCGGGCCGGCGTACGGGTCACCCATCTCGCCGAGATCCTGGCCTCGACCGAGTCCTCGGAGGGCAACGCATGACCCGGACCGTGCTGCCCTGGCCGAGCCGGCGCACGGGCCCGCAGCCCTTTCCCAAGGCTGCGAAGGCGGCGCTGGCCGACGCCCAGCTGCGGACCAACCTGCGCCGGGCGACCACCACGATTCGCGGCAAGCGGGCGAGCGTGGTGGCCGAGATGCCGGACTGGGAGGAGCTGCGCGAGGCGGGGCGGGCGACGAAGGAACGGACCTTGCGGCACCTGGACTCCTACCTCGAGCAGCTCGAGGGGTCGGTCACCCGAGCCGGCGGCCAGGTGCACTGGGCGCGGGACGGCGCGGAGGCGAACCGGATCATCACCGACCTGGTCCGCGCCCACGGCGTCGACGAGGTCGTGAAGGTCAAGTCGCTCACTACCGACGAGATCGACCTCAATGACGCGCTGGCCGACGCCGGCATCGCGGCCTGGGAGACCGACCTGGCCGAGCTGATCGTCCAGCTCGGCGACGACCGGTCCTCGCACATCCTGGTGCCGGCGATCCACAAGAACCGGGCCGAGATCCGGGAGATCTTCCTGCGCACCATGGAGATCTCCGGCCCGCTCTCGGACCGGCCGGCCGACCTCGCCGCCGCGGCCCGCCGGCACCTGCGGGAGCGGTTCCTGCGTGCGAAGGTCGGGCTGAGCGGCGCCAACTTCGCGGTGGCGGAGACCGGCAGCGTGGCGATCGTCGAGTCCGAGGGCAACGGCCGGATGTGCCTCACCCTGCCACCGGTGCTGATCTCGCTGATGGGGATCGAGAAGGTGATCCCGACCTGGGCCGACTTCGAGGTCTTCCTGCAGCTGCTGCCGCGCTCCTCCACCGGCGAGCGGATGAACCCCTACACCTCGCTGTGGACCGGCGTGACGCCCGGCGACGGGCCGCAGGAGTTCCACCTGGTGCTGCTCGACAACGGCCGGACCCGAGCGCTGGCCGACTCCGTCGGCCGGCAGACCCTGGCCTGCATCCGCTGCTCGGCCTGCCTGAACGTCTGCCCGGTCTACGAGCGCACCGGCGGGCACTCGTACGGCTCGATCTACCCCGGGCCGATCGGGGCGATCCTCAACCCGCTGCTGCGCGAGCACGACGCCCACATCGACTCGCTGCCGTACGCCTCGTCGCTGTGCGGCGCCTGCTACGAGGTGTGCCCCGTGAAGATCGATATTCCGACCGTGCTGGTGCACCTGCGAGGCAAGGTGGTGGAGCACTCGCGGGAGACGCACCCGATCCCCAAAGCGGAGGACGCCGTGATGCGGGCGCTGGCGCTGGCGTTCAGCAGCCGGCGGCGGTTCGAGCTGGCGCAGGCGGCGGCCCGGACCGGCTCGCTGCCGCTGTCCCGGGGCAAGGACTTCATCCGCCGGCTGCCCGGGCCGATGGGTGCCTGGACCGCCACCCGGGACGCGCCCGGCGTGCCGGCCGAGTCCTTCCGCGACTGGTGGAGAAAGACGCACCGGTGAGCACCGCCCGCGACGAGGTGCTCGGCCGGATCCGGGCCGCCCTGGGCGACGTGCCGGCGGGGGAGCGCGCGCCGGACGTCCCGGTTCCCCGGGGCTATCGGCACTCCCTCGACCTCCCGGTTGCGGAGATCGTCGACCTGTTCGCCGAGCGGGTGGCCGACTACAAGGCCGTCGTACGCCGGGTGCAGGCGGCGGACCTGGCGGCGGCCGTGACCGAGATACTGGGCGGGCGGCGGGTCGGCGTACCGGCCGGTCTGCCGCAGGAGTGGTACGCCGGCTGCGATGTCGTGGTGGACGACGGTTCGCTCACGGTCGCCGACTTCGACGCGCTCGACGGGGCGCTGACCGGGTGTGCGCTCGGCATCGCCGAGACCGGCACGATCGTGCTGGACGGCGGTGACCGGTCCGGTCGGCGGGTGCTCACGCTGGTGCCGGACTACTTCTTGTGCGTGGTGGACGCCGACCAGGTCGTGGGGTCCGTGCCGCTGGCCATGGCGGCCCTCCGGCCGGAGCGGCCGATCACGTTCGTGTCCGGCCCCTCGGCGACCAGCGACATTGAGCTGAACCGGGTCGAGGGCGTGCACGGCCCGCGCACCCTCGAGGTCCTGATCGTCGACCCCTGACGGCCCGCATCCGGTCCGCCGGGTCCCTGGTGAGTGATCGTTGTTCCCTCCACCTGAGGAAAACGGCGAATCTCTGCGGCGGAGCTCACAACGATCAGTCGCCAAGCCGCCAAGCTGCTGAGCAGCGGATGGCTCGGCAGCTGAGGCTTACGCGCTGAGGCTACAGCGGAATGTTGCCGTGTCGGCCGCAGACCTGGGGCGCCTCGGCCAGCGCCGCAACCAGTGCCGACCGCGTCTCGGCCGGCCGGATCACCTCGTCCACCACGCCGAGGTCGATCGCGCGCTGGAGCCCGCCGGCCATCGACTCGTGCTCGACCGCGAGCTCTTGCTCCAGGGCGGGCCGTGCCTCGTCGGAGACCTCGGCGAGCTTCCGCCGGTGCAGGATGCGCACCGCGGCGACCGCGCCCATGACGGCTACCTCGGCGCCGGGCCAGGCGAAGACCCGGGTGGCGCCGAGAGCCCGGGAGTTCATCGCGATGTAGGCACCCCCGTAGGCCTTGCGGGTCACCAGCGTGACCCGCGGCACGATCGCTTCGGCGAAGGCGTGCAGGAGCTTGGCGCCCCGTCGTACGACGCCCTCCCACTCCTGGCCGACACCGGGCAGGTAGCCGGGCACGTCGACCAGAACCAAGAGCGGTACGCCGAACGCGTCGCACATGCGCACGAACCGCGCCGACTTCTCAGCGCTGGTCGAGTCGAGGCAACCCCCGAGCCGTAGCGGGTTGTTCGCGATCACGCCCACGGTGCGGCCGGACAGCCGGCCGAGCATGGTGACGATGTTCGGCGCCCACTTGGCGTGCAGCTCTACGCCGGCATCGTCGAGCACCGCTTCGATCAGCGGATGTACGTCATAGGCGCGCCTGGGGTTGTCTGGCAGCAGGCCGGACAGATCCCGATCGACCACCGGCCGGGTCCCGAAGCGGCCGGGCCGTGCCAACAGCATGGTGAGCTCTCTGGCGGCGGCGTACGCCTCGTCGTCGGTCTCGGCCACGACGTGGACCACGCCGCTGCGCCGGCCGTGCGGCTCGGGACCACCCAGGCGGAGCGCGTCGACGTCCTCGCCGGTGACGCTGCGGACGACGTCGGGACCGGTCACGAACACCCGGCCGGCCGGACCCAGGATCACGACGTCGGTCAGCGCCGGTCCGTACGCCGCGCCGCCGGCCGCCGGCCCCAGCACCACCGAGATCTGGGGCACCTTGCCGGAGGCCCGCGTCATCGCCGCGAACACCCGGCCGACGGCGTGCAGGCTCTCCACGCCCTCGCGCAACCGGGCGCCGCCGGAGTGCCACAGCCCGATGACCGGGCAATGGTCGCGCAGCGCGGCGTCGTACGCCGCCACGATGTGGTCGCAGCCGTCCCGACCCATGGCGCCGCCCTGCACGGTGGCGTCGCTGGCGAAGACGACCACGTCGCTGCCGCCGATCCGGCCGCGCGCGGCCAGCGTGCCGCTGCCGTCCCGCGGGACGAGCGGCCGAAGCGAGCCGGCGTCGAGAAGTGAGTCGAGTCGAGTCACCGGGTCCCGCGGGTCAGCTGCCGGGTCGAGCGAAAGGGCCGGGCGAGGGTCGGTCAGCGTCATGAGGAGCTCCGGAAGGCAAGGGCCACGTTGTGACCGCCGAAGCCGAATGAGTTGGACAGAGCGGCGCCGTCCCCGAGGGCGCGGGCGTCCATCCGGACGACATCGAGCTGCACGTCGTCGTCGAGATCATCGAGGTTGCGCGTCGCCGGCGCCAGGCGATGCTGCAAGGCCAGGACCGTGAAGATCGCCTCGATCGCGCCCGCGGCGCCGAGCAGGTGGCCGGTCTGCGACTTCGTCGCCGAGACCGCCACGTCGTCGGTGCTGTCCCCCAGCGCCGAGCGGATCGCCACCGACTCGGCCAGGTCACCGGTCGGAGTCGAGGTCGCGTGGGCGTTGAGGTGGACGACGTCAGCCGGCGACAGGCAGCCGTCCTCGAGGGCCCGGGCAATGGCCCGGGCCGCCCCGGCGCCGACCGGGTCGGGCGCGGCCACGTGGTAGGCGTCGGAGGTGATACCGGCACCGGCGACCTCGGCGTACACGCGCGCGCCGCGAGCCCGGGCGTCGGCCGCCTTCTCCAGCACCAGGGCGCCGGCACCCTCGCCCAGCACGAACCCGTCCCGGCCCTTGTCGTAGGGGCGCGAGGCAGCTTCTGGCTCGTCTTCCCGGCTCGACAGCGCGCGCATCGAGGCGAAGCCGGCCAACGGCAGGGGATGAATCGCCGCCTCTGTCCCGCCGCACACCACGACGTCGGCCCGGCCGAGCCGGAGCAGGTCCAGCGCCAGCGCGATCGCCTCCGCGCCCGACGCGCAGGCGCTGACCGGGGTGTGGACGCCGGCCCGGGCCCCGAGCTCCAGCCCGACGGTGGCGGCGGGCCCGTTGGGCATCAGCATCGGCACCGTGTGTGGAGAGATCCGGCGCGGTCCCCGCTCCTTCAAGATGTCGTAGCTGCCCAGCAGGGTCAGCACCCCGCCGATGCCGGAGGCCATCACGACCGCGAGCCGCTCGGGCGCCACGGCCGGCCGGCCCGCGTCGGCCCAGGCCTCCCGGGCGGCCACCAGCGCGAACTGCTGGGAGCGGTCGAGCGTGCGCGCCTCGACCCGTTCGAGCACCGAGGTCGGGTCCACAGCGGCCGGTGCTGCGATGCGCACCGGCAGGCTCTCGGCCCATTCCTCGGTCAGCCGGCGGACGCCGGAGCGCCCCGACTGCAGCGCGTCCCAGGTCGTCGGCACGTCGCCGCCGATCGGCGTGGTCGCGCCGAGGCCGGTGACGACGACGGCGTCCTGGGATGGGGTCACGCCGGCACACCTGCCGACTTGATGTAGGAGACCGCGTCGCCGACGGTCTTGAGGTTCTTCACCTCGTCGTCCGGAATCCGTACGTCGAACCGCTCCTCGGCCGCCACGACGACCTCCACCATCGACAGCGAGTCGACATCGAGGTCGTCGATGAAGCTCTTGTCGGCGGAGACGTTCTCGGGCAGGACGCCGGCGACCTCGTGCAGGATCTCGGCCAGGCCGGTGAGGATGTCGCTCTCGGTCATGTGGTGCTCCTTCTCTTCTTCGGATGCGGGGGCGAGCAATTACGGGCAGAGGACGACCTGGCCGGCGTAGGTGAGGCCGGAACCGAAGCCGAGCAGGAGGGCAGGATCGCCGCTTCGGACCTGACCGGTCTCGATCAACCGGGTCAGCGCCATCGGGATCGACGCGGCGGAGGTGTTGCCGGACTCCACGATGTCGCGGGAGACCACCACGTCGTCGGATAGGCCGAGGGCGCGGACGAGCGAGTCGATGATCCGCACGTTCGCCTGGTGCGGCACCAGGGCGCGCAGGTCGCCCGGGGCGATGCCGGCTCGCTCGCACGCCGCGCGGGCGACCGGCGCGAGCTGGGTGGTCGCCCACCGGAAGACCGCCGGCCCGTCCATGCGCAGCAGGAACGACTCACTGTGCCGACTGGTGATCAGCTCGGCCCGCCCGCCGTCGCTGCCCCAGGCCACCGGGCCGATGCCCGGTTCGTCGGCTGGCCCGACGACCGCGGCGCCGGCACCGTCGGCGAAGATGATGCAGGTGCCCCGGTCGTTCCAGTCGATGAAGTCGCTGAGCTTTTCCACCCCCACGACCACCACATGCCGGGCGTTGCCGGACCGTACGGCGTCGGCTGCCATCGACAGCGCGTAGCAGAAGCCGGCGCAGGCGGCGTTGACGTCGATCGCGCCCGGAGCCACTGCGCCGAGCCGGCTGGCCACGGTGGCGGCGACGCCGGGCAGCCGGTCGATCTCGGAGCAGGTCGCGACCAGCAGCAGGTCGACGTCGTCGCCGCTCCGGCCGGCGGCAGCCAGGGCCTTCGCCGCGGCCGCGGTCGACATGTCCGCGACGCTCTCGTCCGGTGCGGCGATCCGGCGGGTGACGATGCCGGTGCGCTCGCGGATCCAGATGTCGGAGGTCTCCACCAGCTGGGAGATCTCATCGTTGGTCATCACCCGGGCCGGCCGGTAGTCGCCCAGCCCGAGCAGCCGAGCGCCGGGTGCGCCCGAGCCGGCCGCCAGTCGGGTCACGCCGGCACCGCCTCAGGGTGCAGGCGGGCGAGCGGCTGTCCCGGTCCTACCGGGTCGCCGTCCTCGGCCAGCCACTCCACCAGCACGCCGCCGTACGGCGCCGGCACCGATTCCTCCGTACGACGCGCGACCACGGTGCCCACGCTGTCGCCGGCGTCGACGTGGTCGCCGGGCCGGGCTGGGGCCGGGCGGAACGTGCCGGCCAGCGGCGCCACCACCACTCGCCAGGCGGGCGCAGGCTCGGCGGCTGCGTGCTCGCGGCGGGCGGACAGCAGCGCCTGGGCGGCGGACAGGTCCGCCGGAGTGCGGAGCGCGACCGTCGAAACGTCCGGTAGCTCCCGGCGGATCAGCCCCGTCAGGGTCCCGGCCGGCGGTAGCTCGACGACCGCGGTAACGCCGAGATCTCCTAGCGTGCGCATGCACAGGTCCCAGCGCACCGGTGACGCCACCTGCGCCACCAGCCGCTCGACCAGCTCGGCGCCGCTCTGCACGACCTGTCCGTCCGCGTTTGACAGCAGGTGCATCGACGGATCGTGAACCGGAATGCCCGGGGCCAGTGCGCCCAGCCGCTCCCGCGCCGGCTCCATGTACGACGTGTGAAAGGCGCCGGCCACCGACAGCGGGCGCAGTCGGGCGCCGGCCGGCGGATCGGCGGCCAGCGCGGCCAACGCGTCGGCCCGGCCGGCGGCGACCACCTGTCCGGCCCCGTTCCGGTTGGCGGCAGTCAGCCCCAGGGCGTCCAGCCGGCTGTCGATGGCCGCCCCGTTGCCGCCGAGGATCGCTGTCATGCCGGTGTTCTCGCGCCGCGAGGCCTCCGCCATCGCGCGGCCGCGCTCCCGAACCAGCACCAGGGCGCTCTCCGGCTGCAAGGCGCCGGCTATCACGGCTGCCGTCAGCTCCCCCACGCTGTGCCCGGCCGCGACACCAACGCCCTCGCTGGTCGACTCGACGAGGGCCGCGGCGGCGCCGAGCCCGGCGGCGACCAGTAGTGGCTGGGCCACCGCGGTGTCCCGGATGGCCTCGGCGTCCGCGGTGGTGCCCATCGCGACCAGGTCGACACCCGTCACCGCCGACCACCAGTGGAGCCGGTCGACGAAGCCCGGAAGCTCCAGCCAGGGCCGCAGAAAGCCGGGGGTCTGGGCCCCTTGCCCGGGGGCCACGATCGCGAGCACGTCCTCAGCCTGCCCGCCAGCGCCGCCCGCGTCGCGTAGCGACGTTCACCAAGTCGCTGCGCCGCCTTTGTAGCACTTCTACAACGGGACCGGACCAACGGCCAGCCGGCCAAGCAAGATCGCAACCTGCAGGGTGAACGCGTCCCTCGGGTCCGTGGCGGCGAAATGGCTGACCAGCGCCGCCTTGCGGAGTCGGTAGCGGACGGTGTTGGGGTGGACGAACAGCGCCCGCGCGGTGGCTTCGAGCGATCCCGCTGACTGCACGAAGACCGCAACGGTCTCCAACAGGGCGCCACCCGCCTGCGCCAGTGGGTTGTAGATCTCCTCCACCAGAGCTCGCCGGGCCTCCTCGTCACCGGCCAGTGCCCGCTCGGGTAACAGGTCGTCGGCCCGGACCGGCCGCGGGGCGTCCGGTCGAGCGGCTACCGCGCGCAGGCCGGCTAGCGCCACCGTGGCGGAGTGGGCGGCTCCGGTCAGGTCGGCTGCGCTCGGTCCCAGCACCACCGGCGCGGCCGCGAAACCCTCGAGCAATGGCTGGACGGCGACCTCCGGCGGCTCGGCGCTGCCCAGCACGACGATGAGCCGGTCGCCGTGTACGGCCGACAGCACGTCGAGCCCATGCTCGCGGGCGGTCCGGCGGAGCCCGTCGAGGACGGCGTCCGGATCCCCGGTCGCCGGGGCGCCGGCCAGGACGGAGACGTACGCCGGGGAGCCCCAGCCCAGCGCCGACGCCCGCGACCGCAGGGCATCGTCGGACTCACCGCGCAGCAGCGCATCGACGACCAGCGCCTCGAGGCGGGCGTCCCAAGCGCCCCGCTCCTCGGCGGCCTGCGCGTAGACCTCGGCCGCGGCGAAGGCGACCTCCCGTGAGTAGCGCAGCACCGCCTCGTAGAGCAGGCTCTCCTCTCCCGGGGCAGCCAGCTGGTCCACCTGCGACTCCACCACCTCGATCGTCACTCGGACCAGCTCCACCGTCTGCTGCAGCGTGATCGCCCGGGTCAGCTCCCGAGGTGCGGCGCCGAAGACCTCACCGGAGATCTCGGAGCTGTCGCCCGGCGGCGTCCGCAGCCACTGCAGGAATGCCGCGATGCCCGCGTGCGCCACCAGGCCGACCCAGGAGCGTTGCTCGGCCGGCATCACGCGGAACCAGGGCAGCTCCTCGTCCATCCGGGCGACCGACTGGGTGGCCAGCGCGCCGCTGGCCCGCTCTAGTCGCCGCAGGGTCGCGGCGCCGCGTGGCTTCGGCGTACGGCGGGCGGCGGGCACCCGGCCAGCGTGCCATGCGCCGCCGCTACCGTGCCGTCATGAGCGGGGACCCCGTCGCGGCGCTGCGCCGGATCGCGTTCCTGCTCGAGCGGGCGCACGAACCGACGTACCGGGTGCAGGCGTTCCGGCGAGCCGCCAGCACCATCGAGGCCCTGGACCCGGCGGAGCTGGCCCGCCGGGTTGCGGAGGGTTCCTTGCAGGAGCTGCCGCACGTCGGCAAGGTCACCGCAACCGCGATCACCGAGGCCGTAGCGGGCGACGTGCCCGCCTACCTTCTTCGGCTAGAGGCGACGGCCGACCGTCCGGTCGCCGAACACGGGGCCGAGCTCCGAGCGGCGCTGCGCGGGGACTGCCACACGCACTCGGACTGGTCCGACGGCGGCAGCCCGATCGGGGAGATGGCCGCGGCGGCGCGCGACCTCGGCCACGACTACATCGTGCTGACCGACCATTCGCCGCGGCTCACGGTCGCCCGGGGCCTCTCGCCCGACCGGCTACGCGAGCAGCTGCGGGTGGTGGCGGCGCTGAACGAGAGCCTGGCGCCGTTCCGGATCCTCACCGGCATCGAGGTCGACATCAACGAGGACGGGACGCTGGACCAGGAGCCCGGGCTGCTCGCCGAGCTGGACCTGGTGGTGGCCAGCGTGCACTCAAAGCTGCGGATGCCGGCCGCCGACATGACGCGGCGCATGGTCACCGCGATCGCCAACCCCCACACCGACGTTCTCGGCCACTGCACCGGGCGCAACGTCACCTCGCAGGGCCGCGGCGGCCGGACCCGGCCGGAGTCGGAGTTCGACGCCGAGCTGGTGTTCGAGGCCTGCCGGCGGTTCGACGTGGCCGTCGAGATCAACTGCCGGCCGGAGCGTCTGGACCCCCCGAAGCGGCTGCTGCGACTCGCCATCGAGACCGGGTGCAGGGTGGCGATCGACACCGACGCGCACGCGCCGGGTCAGCTGGACTGGCAACCCTACGGCTGCGAGCGGGCGGCGGCGGTCGGCGTACCCGTGGACCGCATCGTCAACAGCTGGGACCCCGATGCGCTGCTGGCCTGGACCGGCGGAAAGGCCGGCTGAGGGGAGGTGCTGATGGGCTTGCCTGTGATCAGGCGCGGTGACCTTCGACTGAGTGCCCGAGAGCGACCCAGACCTCGTTGACGTTGGCGTATTCGCGGTTGCCGTCCGGCAGCCGGCGCAGCTCCTCGAGCACCCGCTCGGGCGCCGAGTTGGCTATCGCGTCCTCCAGCAGCCCGCCCTGACCGCACGGGAAGGCCGAGCGGTGCAGGTAGGTCGACAGCTCGGTCCGTCCCTCGACATCGTCGGCAGTCATGCCGGCCGGCACTCCGCCGGTGAGTGTCCCGTGCGGAGCCCGGTCGACGTCGGGTTCGTCCTCGCCGGAGGGTTCAGCGGACTTCCACTCCTCGGCGTGAGTGTCCCGGCCAGCCCGCATCATGCCAACGGTTTCGCCCTTGAGCGCTTCGTCGAGCCGACGACCGTGCTTGTCGCTCCCGCGTTCCATGTACTCCTCCTCGCGTCGTCGAGCGGCGTACCCGGGTCCCTGCGGAGCGACACGACGTCGGCTCCTCGGAGTCGCGCGCTACTCCGCGTCCCGGGATCAGCAGTCGGCGGTTGCCAATGGGACTGGTGTGACGGACGATGTTCCGGTGGACGTTGACACGGAGCGCGGTGGGAGCTCCCGGCGCCGACACCGCCCCTCGGCGGCCGGGCTGCTGGCCGCGACCCTGGTGGCGTCGGTCCTTTTCGCTGCCCCGGTCCTGGGTCTGCCCCGGACGGCGCCGGCCATGACCCCGGCGGAGGCAGCGGCAAGGACAGCAACCCTCCGGGCAGCCGGCCCAGCGGTCACCGCGCGACCGACCGTCGCCGCCCAGCCGAAGCGCCCAGCCGACGCCACCGCCGGGACGGTCGCTTCGCGCTCCGACGCCGGCCGCCCGCAGCGACCCGGCTGGTCGTTCTCGCACCAGGCGCTCCGCGTCCTCGTGCAGACCTACGTGGGCATCGGTGCCATGGCCGCGGCCGGGATCTGGTCATACATCCGGGTCGGTCGTCGGCCAGCCGTCAGCCCTGCTGCTCGGCTGGGTCGACCGTCTCGGTCGGCACCGCTCGCTCGTCCAGCAGCGAGTACTTCTCGATCGCCTCGGCGAGCACCTCATGCTTCACCTCGCCGCGTGCCGCCAGCTCGGTAAGGACCGCGAGCACGATCGACGGCGCATCCACGTGGTAGTGGCGCCGTAGCGCCGGCCGGGTGTCAGACCGGCCGAAGCCGTCGGTGCCCAGTGAGGAGTACTCGCCCGGTACCCAGCGCGAGATCGAGTCGGGCACGGCGCGCATCCAGTCGCTGACAGCGACGACCGGCCCGCGGGCGCCGTCCAGGACCCGACTCACGTACGGCGTCCGGGGAGTCTCGTCGGGATGCAACAAATTCCACTCGTCGCAGGAGACCGCGTCGCGCCGGAGCTCGGTCCACGACGTCGCCGACCACACGTCGGCGGCCACCCCCCAGTCGTCGGCGAGCATCTGCTGGGCGCCGATCGCCCAGTGCATCGAGGTGCCGGAGGCCAGGATCTGGGCCCGCGGCTGCTCGCCGTCGCCGTTGTGCGCCGCCGGTGCCTCGGCGTACCGGTAGAGCCCGCGCAGGATGCCTTCCTCGAGGTTGTCGACCTGCGGCTCCGGTGGCTGCCTCTTCGGCTCGTTGTAGATCGTCAGGTAGTAGAAGATGTTCTCGCTGTTCTCGCCATACATCCGGCGCAGCGCGTCGGCAACGATGTAGGTGAGCTCGTAGGCCCAGGCCGCGTCGTAGGCGACGCAGGCCGGGTTGGTCGAGGCGAGCAGCAACGAGTGGCCGTCCTCGTGCTGCAGCCCCTCGCCGTTCAACGTGGTGCGACCGGCGGTGGCGCCGAGCAGGAAGCCGCGGCCGAGCTGGTCGGCGAAGGCCCAGATCTGGTCGGCAATCCGCTGGAACCCGAACATCGAGTAGAAGATGAAGATCGGGATCATGTGCTCGCCATGGGTGGCGTACGACGTCCCGGCGGCGATCGTGGAGGCCATCGAGCCGGCCTCGCTGATGCCCTCGTGCAGGATCTGGCCGGTCTTGGACTCGCGGTAAGACAGCAGCAGCTCCCGGTCTACCGGGTCGTACTGCTGGCCGTGCGGTGAGTAGATCTTCGCCGTCGGGAAGAACGAGTCCATTCCGAAGGTGCGCGCCTCGTCCGGGATGATCGGGACGAAGCGGGGGGCCAGCCGCTTGTCTCTCATCAGGTCCTTGAGCAACCTGACGAAGGCCATCGTGGTCGCGACCTCTTGGTTGCCCGAGCCCTTGCGCAGCTGGGCGTAGGTCTTGTCCTCGGGCTGCGGCAGTGGCTTGGCACGTACCACCCGCTTGGGCAGGAATCCGCCTAGCGCCGAGCGCCGCTCGAGCATGTACTGGATCTCGTCCGAGTTCGGGCCGGGGTGGTAGTACGGCGGCAGGTCGCCCTCGAGCTCTGAGTCGGGGATCTCGAGATAGAGCCGGTCGCGGAAGGTCTTGAGCTCGGCCTTGGTCAGCTTCTTCATCTGGTGAGTTGCGTTGCGGGCCTCGAAGTCCGGGCCGAGCGTCCAGCCCTTGATGGTCTGAGCCAGGATCACCGTCGGCTGGCCGGTGTGCTCGCGGGCGGCCTTGAAGGCGGCGTACACCTTGCGGTAGTCGTGCCCCCCGCGGGACAGGCGGGTGAGCTGCTCGTCGGAGAGGTGTCCGACCAGCCTGCCCAGTCGGGGGTCCGGGCCGAAGAAGTCGTCCCGGATGAACGCCCCGTCGCCGACCGAGTAGGTCTGGAACTGACCGTCGGGCGTGGTGTTCATGGCGTTGACGAGTACGCCGTCGCGGTCACGGGCCAGCAGCTCGTCCCACTCGCGGCCCCAGACCACCTTGATCACGTTCCAACCGGCCCCCCGGAAGTAGCTCTCCAGCTCCTGCATGATCTTGCCGTTGCCGCGCACCGGGCCGTCGAGCCGCTGCAGGTTGCAGTTGACGACGAAGACAAGATTGTCGAGACCTTCGCGGCCGGCGACGGAAATCGCGCCGAGCGACTCGGGCTCGTCGGTCTCGCCGTCGCCGACGAAGCACCAGACCTTGCGGTCGGTCTTGGGCATCAGCCCGCGGCCTTCAAGGTACTTCCAGTTGCGCGCCTGGTAGATGGCGGCGATCGGGCCCAGGCCCATGGAGACGGTGGGCGTCTGCCAGTACTCGGGCATCAGCCACGGGTGCGGGTAGGAGCTCAGGCCGCGACCGTCGACTTCCATGCGGAAGTGGTCGAGCTGGTCCTCGGTGATGCGGCCCTCGAGGTAGGAGCGGGCGTAGATGCCGGGCGAGCTGTGGCCCTGGATGTAGAGCAGGTCGCCGGGATGGTCGTCCGAGGGCGCGCGCCAGAAGTGGTTGAAGCCGACGTCGTAGAGGGTGGCGCCGGAGGCGAAGCTGGCGATGTGGCCGCCCAAGTCCCCGGGCTTGCGGTTGGCGCGCACCACCATCGCCATCGCGTTCCAGCGGATGATCGAGCGGATCTTCCACTCCATCGCGTGGTCGCCCGGGGCCTTGGCCTCCTGCCCGGCGGGGATGGTGTTGATGTATTCGGTGGTCGGCGAGAACGGCAGCTGGGCGCCGGCGCGGCGGGTGAACTCGACCATGCCCTGCAGCAGCTGGTGCGCGCGCTCGGGGCCGTCGGCGTCGATGACCGCCTTGATGGATTCGATCCACTCGCGCGATTCCGCGGGATCGGGGTCGTCGTGCAGCGCTTCGTCGAGCCAGTTCATCGGGGAATGCTCCGCCGCGGCCCACTGGCCGCGCTTGGGTCGTTGGTTTGGGGATCGATTCTAGCAGGGGCAAGGGTTTCTGCCGGGTGAGGTGGGCACCGCCATGACCTGCTTTCAGCGCCTGCGCGGCCTGCATCACGATGCATCCCCTGATCGCTCCGCGTCGTCTTGGCGTTTGTGGGAGCGGAGGAAGGCGGGGCAGGAGTGTTCTTGCAATCGTCGCGACCGCCATCCCCCCCA
>JBPCOB010000145.1:0-4373 GCA_051000715.1 Mycobacteriales bacterium | reverse complement strand
TCCTGGCCGGTGGCCTTCCCAGCCGCACCAGCCTTCCAGCCATCACGGCCGCGGTGGCGACCGGCGTGATGATCGCCACCTACACCACGGTCGACGGTCTGGGTGTGTACGACGAGCCGGCACGCAGCCGGCTACATCGGTTGGCTGTTCCTGCTCCAAGGGTCCGCACTTCCCCTCATCGTCCCTCACCTTGCGCCGCCGGCGCCTGCCCGCGCAGATCCGACCACACCCGAGCGCCGGCCTGACCGGTGGAGCCCTGTCCCTGCTCGCCTACGCGCTCGTGCTCTGGGCTCAGACCCGCGGCGCCCTCGCACCAATCGCGGCACTACGCGAGACCAGCGTCTTCTCTGAACTGGTGGCTAGCCGTCGGGGCGCTGGGTGGCGGGAAGGCCACGATCTGCGACCGGATCGTCTGTGGTGGCTGCGTGCAGCTCGGGGTGTCGGCGGTTGCGACGGTGTCGGGTGCGTGCCGGTCAGTACAGATAGACGTCGACCAGGAACGCGGCGAGCCCGGCGAGGGAAGCGGTGGCGATGGTGCGGCGCCCGTTCCGGCGCAGTGGGCCGAGCCCGAGCAGGGTGGCAGCGACGGCGAAGGTGGCGATACCGGAGCCGGTGTCTTGCCAACTGGCCGGGAGCACGGCGATCGGCGCATCGGTGAAGAACTCGGATGCGTGGGTCGCGCGTAGGACGGCGTTCCAGCCGACCGGGCCGGCGACGGCCGCGATTACGGCCAGGGCGGTGAGCGCGGCGCGGCGGGTAGCCGCGTAGGTGAGGCCGGCGGCGGCGAGGCCGGACAACGCCCCACCGTAGCCGATGGTCGCCCAGCTGATCACGCGCGGCCGGTCAGCTGACGGGCAGGGTGGTGAGGGCGGCGGCCAGCCCGAGGAGAGCGCAGACCCCGAGGGTGCGCAGCACCGACCAGCCGAGCTTGAAGATCATGCCGGTGGCGGCGAGCGCAATGACGAGCGCGACCGGGTGCAGCGTGCCGGGGTCGGGCAGCTCGAGGCGGAGCAGCCCGAGATGGTGGGTCTGAGTAGCCCTGAACAAGGTGTGCAGAGCGAAGTAGAGCGCGAGGTTGGCGATCACCCCGACGACCGCCGCGGTGATCCCGCTCAGCGCAGAGCTGATCGTCTTGTTGCCGCGTAGCCGCTCGACGTAGGGGGCGCCGAGGAAGATGAACACGAAGCAAGGCACGAACGTCACCCAGGTAGTGAGCAGCGCGCCGAGCACGGCGGCGGCCCACGGATTGAGGTGGCCGGGGTGGCGGTAGGCGCCGACGAACCCGACGAACTGCACGACCATGATCAGCGGGCCGGGGGTGGTCTCGGCGAGCGCGAGACCGCGGACCATCTCTCCGGGGGCAAGCCAGTGGAACACCTCGACGGCGCGCTGCGCGACGTAGGCGAGGACGGCGTAGGCGCCGCCGAAGGTGACGAGCGCGGCGCCGGAGAAGAACAGGCCCTGCTGGGTGAACACGCTGCCGGTGCCGGTGAGCAGCACTGCGGCGACCAGCGGCGCGGCCCAGGCGAGCAGCCCGACGGCCAGCACCCGTAGGGCGCGGCCCACGGTGGGACGTTCGGCGTGCAGCGCGTCGTCCGGGATGACCGGCGGCGGGCCATCCGTGGTCGCGCCGTGACCGCCGCTGCGGGCGAGCACGCGTGGGGCGTAGCGGCCCAGCGCCCACCCGGCCAGGCCCGCGGCGGCGACGACGACCGGGAACGGAACTCGGAACACCGCGAGCGCGGCGAACGAGGCGACCGCGAGCGCGACCAGCGCCGGATGGGCGAGGGCCCGTTTGCCGACCCGGATCACCGCCTGCGCCACGATGGCGAGTACGGCCGGGGCGAGGCCAGCGAACAGCGCGGTGACCGCCGTGGTGGTACTGAACGCGACGTAAATCCAGGACAGCGCCAGCAGGGCGAGCACGCCCGGGAGGACGAACAGAATGCCGGCGACCAGGCCGCCCGGGGTGCCGTTGAGCAGCAAGCCGATGTAGATCGCGAGCTGCTGGGCCTCCGGCCCGGGTAGCAGCATGCAGTAGTTCAGGGCGTGCAGGAACCGGCGCTGCCCGATCCAGCGCTTCTCATCAACCAGCGTCCGCTGCATCACCGCGATCTGCCCGGCCGGCCCGCCGAAGGTCTGCAGCGAGATCGCGAACCAGGTCCGGACCGCATCCCGGAACGGCACCAGATCCCGCGCCGGCGGCCCAGTGGCCGGTGCGTCAGGCGCGCGCGGCACCGGCGAGCGTGGTGTCCTTGCGGTGTCGTGTGGCTGCGTCATGTTGGCAGATCCAAGTCGAGGAAGTGGAAACGGGCGTCGGTGACTGCGCGCCCCGTGGGTAGTCAGGCGGGTTCCCGGCCTAGGAGCAGGCTGCGGCGGAAGAACTCATAGAGCGCGTCAAAGATCGGGCCGGAGACGGCCAAGGTGTCGGTGTCGCTGCCGGTCAGCGACAGACCGCGGAGCACGGTGTCCAGGCCCGGGGCCTCGGGGGCGTCGAAGCGGCCGTCGTCGAGGTCGGCCTCGTGCACGATCTCCGCGATCCGCCACAGCACCGGGTCGGTGAGCTCGTGCCGGCGCAGGAACGTCTCGAAGGTGCAGTCGCTGCCGTGGTGACCGAGTTCGACGCCGCGCATATCGAACGGCACCGCGTCGGCTGGCACCTGAGCCGGGTCGCCCACGAAAACGAACTCCGCGCCCGGGTCGAGGAACCGGCGGATCAGCCATGCGCTCGCCGCCCGGTCGATGTGCATCCCGGCTCGGGTCGCCCACTTCACCGTGCCCTCCCGGCGGGTGTCGACTCGCTAGCGGCGGCGACCGCGGCCGCCAGCGTCTGCAGCGCCGCGGTGGCCCGATCGCGCTCGGCCGGCGGGAAGAAGTCCCGGCGGGTGATCTCCCGGTAGAGCTGGCGGAGGCGGCGCAGCGTCCGGGCCTGTTCGGCCGGCCCTTCCAGCAGCACGGAGGCCGCGGCATCAGCGACGGCGGTGTACTCAGCGGCGCGGGCGGCCGCGAGCCCAGCAGCGACCTCGCGTTCCTGCGCGGCGTCGTCCGGGCGGGCCAGCCACACGCTCGCCGTTCCAGCCGCCTCGAGCACCTCCTCGGCGGCCCATTCCAGCTGCTCCCGGGTCCGGGCATCGGCCGGCAGGGCGACCAGCCCGTCGCCGAGCTGCGCCGCTCCCAGGCGCTTCAGCCGGCGCCACAAGGCGATCCGCGGCCGAGACGGCTCGCGTGGCAACCGGTAGCACAGCAACACCCATTCGCTAGGCCCGGATCCTCCCGCCACGACCACGGCTGAAGTGTAACCGTGGTTACCGGCTGCCGAAAGGGCCGCGTTTGTCCGACGCGACGTCGGACGCCGCGGAGTGGGGGGGCCAACCGTTTTCGCAGCGCGGGGTCGGGTGGATGGTTGGCTGCCGCGCCGGTCCGGCCATGTCAGTGCAGGATGACCGTGAACGCACCGGCGAGCATGAACGGTCCGAACGGCACGCGGGTGCGCCAGCTGATCCGGCCGGCGGCGAGGAGCGTGACGCCCACGACCCCGGCGAGCAGGCTGCCGAGGAGGATGCCGGCGAGCAGCGGGAGGGCCCCGAGCCAGCCGAGGGCCAGCCCCATCAGGCCGGACAGCTTCACGTCGCCGAGGCCCATTGCCGACCCAGGCAGCACAGCGAGAAGCAGGTAGAGCGCGAGGCTGCCGGTCATCCCGAGCACAGCGAGCACAAACCGGTGAATGCCCGCACCGCCTACGGCAGCGAGGGCCAGCAGGCCGATCATGACAGGGTAGGAGCGCAGGGTGAGCGCGTCGGGCAGCCGGTGCGCGGCGAGGTCAACCGAGGCAAAGCGCGACACCGACGGCGGCGAGCCAGAGGAACGCCAACGCGTGGTCAGCTGTAGTGGTAGCGGGCCTGGAGGATGACGAGGGTGTCGCCGTCGACGAGGTAGACGAGTCGGTGTTCCTCGGTGATGCGCCGTGACCAGGCGCCGGTGAACGCGTGGCGCAGCTGTTCGGGTTTGCCGATGCCGGCGGACGGATCAGGCAACGCGTCGTCAATCAGTCGGTTGATGCGTTTGACGTTGTTGCGATCGGCGGTGAGCCAGTAGGTGTAGTCGGCCCAGCCATGCGGGGTGAAGACGACTCGCATCAGGTCACCGCGCGAGCGGGTGCTCCTCGCGTTCACCGCGCTGGGCCTGGGCGAGGCTCTCCAACAGGCGCCGTGCGTTGGCGGGCGAGCGGAGCAGGTGCGCCGTCTCTTCAAGTGCGTCGTAGTCGGCGCGGGATATGAGAACCGCGTCCCCGCGCTTCGAGGTGATCTCGACGGGCATGCGATCGTCGTTGACCTGCTCGATGAGCGGGAAGAGGTTCTTGCGCGCTTCGGAGG
>JBPCOB010000144.1:0-24027 GCA_051000715.1 Mycobacteriales bacterium | reverse complement strand
AGCCGCTGCAGCCGGCGCAGCGCGTCCTGTGACTCCTGCCGGGGTCGCAGGTCGCGAACCGACACGACGTGTCTTTCGCCGGACTGGTCACGCAACAGGGTCACGGTCAGCTCGACAGGCACACGATACCCATACGCCGTCAGCGCCATCCGTTCCATCGGTCCGGCGTGCTGAGAGCCCTCAGCCTCCTCCGAGCCGTCGGTGGCGTGCAGGTCCGCGGGACGCAGATCGCTCACGAGGTCGTTCAGTGGGCGCTCGAGCCCCACTTCGTCGTACCCGAAGAGTCGCTCCGCTGCCAGGTTGCTGGCCTGGACCCTGCCGTCCGGCGTCACCAGGAGCACCGCGTCCAGCATCGAGTGGAGGATCCCCCGCAGCAGCTGCTCGTTGGCCTCCCTTCGGGCGAGCAGGTCGCGAACTTCGAGCCTGCGCAGCTCGGCCTCCACCCAGGCCCCGAGGGCGTCGATCAGGCTGCGCTCCTCGTCGGTCAGCTCGCGAGGTTCCCGGCCGATGACGCAGAGCGTCCCGACGGCGTGCCCGTCGCCGGTGCGCAACGCCCGTCCCGCATAGAAGCGAACCCCTGGTGCGCCGTAGACCAGCGGGTTGTCGGCGAAGAGCGGCTCCACGAGGGCGTCCGGCACCTCGTAGATCCCATGTCGCCCGATTGTGTGCGAGCAGAACGAGACGGTGCGCGGCAGCTCCACGGCGTCGGCGCCATAACCGGACTTGGTCCACTGCCGGGACCCGTCCAGCAAGTTGATCTGAGCGATGGGCAACCGGAGAAGGCGCGCGGCGAGCCGGGTTATCCGGTCGAAGCGCTCATCTGGCGGGGTGTCGAGGATGTGGAGATCCTGCAGGGCTCGCAGGCGGAGAGCCTCGGCGTCGGGCGGCTCGACGGCGGGCGGCTCGCGGCCTAGAGCTAGGGCGTCGACCGGTCCCGACATGGCATCCCCTGGAGTTCGGGCGGACCGGTCGCAGGGGTCACCGCTTCGAGACATCATGCAGCAGGCCCCCGGCCGAAGCCGAGGGCCTGCTGGCAAAGGTGGGACAGTGCTAGTTGACGCTGACGGCCGACCACGCGGCGGCGACCGCGTTGTACTGGGTGCTGCCAGTCAGGTAGAGGTCGCGGGCGGCGTTGAGCGTCGCCGTCCTGGCCCCGGCGTAGTTCGTGCTGGAGGTCATGTAGACCGTCAGCGCCCGATACCAGATCTTCTCCGCGGCGGCGTTGCCGATGCCCGTCACGGTCGAGTTGTTGCAGGTCGGGCTGGTGCCGTAGCCGGTGGTGCCGCTGCCGACCGCGAGCAGGTAGTAGAAGTGGTTGCCCACGCCCGAGGAGTAGTGGACGTCGAGGCTGCCGACGCCGGAGTACCAGCAGTCCTTGGAGGCGCCGTCCTTCGACGGCTGGTCCATCCAGCGCAGCGGCTTGCTGCCATCCCTACGGAGCTTCTCGCCGATCAGGTAGTCCGGCGCGTCGTTCGGGTTGTTGGCGTAGAACTCGACCATGGTCCCGAAGATGTCGCTGTTGGACTCGTTGATCCCGCCGGACTCACCGGAGTAGGTGAGGTTCGCGGTTCGGCTGGTGACGCCGTGGCTCATCTCGTGGCCGGCCACGTCGAGGGAGTCGAACGGGTTGTAGGTGGTCCCGTCCCCGTCGCCGTAGGTCATGCAGAAGCAGGAGTCCGACCAGTAGGCGTTGTTGTAGTTGCGGCTGTAGTGGACCCGGTTGTAGGCGCCCTTGCCGTCGTTGGCGATGCCGTTGCGGCCGTGGACGTTCTTGTAGTAGTCCCAGGTCTCGGCGGTGCCGTACTGGGCGTCGACCCCGGTGGTCTGCCGGTTGGCCAGCGTCCCGTCGCCCCAGATGTTGTCGGCGTCGGTGAACAGGGTGCCGCTGCCGCCCTGCTTGTTGCCCATGTCGAGCGTGTACTGGTTGCCGCGGCTCGGGTCCTTGAGGCTGTAGCCGCCGCTGATCGGCGTGGTCTCCAGCGCCACGGTGCCGTTGAAGAATCCCTTGCCGCTGCCGGCCGCGGTCTCGATCCCCTCATAGGAGTCGAGCACCCGGCCGGTGGCCGCGCTCAGGACGACGGTCCGCTCGCTCGGGGTGCCGTCGCGCTGCATGCCGGTCACCAGGACGGCGTACGCCAACTGCGGGGCGCCGGTACGGGCGAAGACGGCCAGCTTGGGCACCGAGGGGACCCGGTTGAGTGCCGGCGAGGCAGCAACGGCCAGGCTAGCCGCCGAAGCCGCCGGTACGCGCGGGGTGGTCGAGACTCTCGGCGCGACGCGCAGCGTCGTGCTCACGCCGCGGTACGCACCGCCGCGGGCCGAGTGGACGACGAGGTCGCCGCCGAGCACCGGGAGGCCGCGGAAGTAGCGGTCCATCCGAACGTGCTCGATGCCGTCCCGGTCAGTGAGTACCGACCGTACGGCGAAGGTCTGGTCGGACGAATATCGGGCGTCCGCCGCGTGCGCACGGACTCCGGTCAGGCCCCGGTCGAAGGCTGAGGGCGTGGGGTTGGCGGTAGCCGTTCCGGTCGCGGCGAACGCCGTACCGAAGAGCAGACAGGAGCTGAGAAGGGCAGTGCTGCGACGCATGGCACCTCAAGGTGTAGGGGTAGCCGCAAACGGCCGACGGCGCGATGGGGAGCCCGCATCAGGACTTGGCAGAGGACGAATGAGCGGGCTTAATGGAGCATCTACCCCTCTTTGACCGGATTCAACCCCCACGGTGCATCTCACGGTGCATCTTTCGGTTAGCGGTACTTACCGCTGGCCCGCACCCTGGTACCTGGCGTCGAAGACGCGGCAGGGCTGCAAGAAGTCCTCCCGGCTGAACGCGGTGGCCCGGCCGCTCCGGGCCAAGGCGCCGGTGCTCGGCGGCCGCGACGCCCTCGTGGTGATGCCGACCGGGCCGGCAAGTCGGCGGTCTACCAGCTGCCCGCGCTGCTCTCGAGGGCCCGACCCTCGTGGTCTCCACGCTGATCGCCCTCAGCGGGACCAGGTGAGCGGCCTACTGGCTTGTTCGTCGTCGACGAGGCCCATTGCGTCTCCTCCTGGGGTCACGACTTCCGCCCGGACTATCTGCGGCTGGGCGCCGCGATCGAGCAACTCGGGCATCCGACGGTGTGCGCCCTCACCGAAACCACGGCGCCGCCAGTCCGGACGAAGATCATCGAGCGGCTCGGCCTTCGAGACCCGCTGGAGATCGTCCACGGCTTCGACCGGCCCAACCTCTTCCTCGCGGTGGAGAGCTTCCAGGACGAGGGAGGCAAACGGGAGGCGGTGCAGCTTCGGGAGGCGGTGCAGCTTCGGGCGGCGGCACAGGTCAAGCCCGGGGATCGTCTACGCCGCGACCCGCAAGGACGCGGACTCCTTTGCCGAGTCGCTGTCGTCGCTCGGTCTGCGAGCGGCGGCGTACCACGCCGGACTGCCGGCGGCCCGGCGCGCGGAGCCGGCTCAGGCCGTCCTGTTCTATCGGCCCGAGGACCTGGGGCTACGCCGGTTCTTCGCTTCGGGTCGAGCACCGCGAGTGGGGCGGGCACCGTCATGCGCGACGAGGGAGACCGGATCACGGTGCTGTTCGACAAGGTCGGCTACAAGACCCTGTCACTGGAAGCCCTGGCCGGTTCGTCGTTGCTCAAGGTCGTGTGACCGAGTCGGCGACCGCTCCCAGTAACTGTCGGCGTGCTCGCCGGACCGCGCCCACCTGTTGCGATCATGCTTCGAGGCGCCAGCGGTCGCTTCGGTAGGCTCCCGTTCGGTGGAGTCGCGTAGCGGCCGAGCGCGCACGCCTCGAAAGCGTGTGACGGGGCAACCCGTCCGTGGGTTCAAATCCCACCTCCACCGCTCCGCCCTCCGCGCACGCCGTGCGAGTTGGGTACTGGTTGATGGCCGTGACGAGCAGAGGTGTAGAGGTGGGTGGGGATGCCCTCGTAGCTCCTGTGGCGCCGATCGGTCGCGGCCTGGAGCGTGCTGTGAGCGCACCGCTCGTCAGTGTCATCGTGCCGGTCTACAACTCCGCGCGCTTCCTCGACCGGTGCCTCGACTCCGTACGGCGGCAGTCGATCGGCTTCGATCGTCTCGAGCTCATCGCCGTGGATGACGGGTCCACCGACGGGAGCGCGGAAAAACTCGACGCTATTGCCGCCCGGCACGCGAACGTGGTCGTGATTCACCAGGAGAACTCAGGCGCCCCGGGCCGCCCCCGCAACGTCGGTACCGACGTCAGCCGGGGCGAGTACTTGTTCTTCCTGGACGCCGACGACTACCTCGGAGCCGAGGCGCTCGAGCGGATGTATGACATGGCCCGCCGCAACAACTCCGACATCGTGCTCGGCCGCATCACCGGCGTGGGAAGAATCGCGCCCAGGAAGCTTTTCGACCTAGGCAATATCGAGCGCGGCGACCTGTTCAGCACGTCGGCCGTCTACAGCCTCACCGCCCACAAGCTGTTCCGTCGGTCACTCGTGCAACGTTACGGCCTTCGATTCGCCGAGGGTGTGCGGTTGGCGGAGGAGCAACCGTTCGTCGTTCCGGCGTACTTCCTGGCCGATGTCATCTCAATCGTTGCCGACTACGACTGCTACTACCTGGTACGGCAGCACGGTCAGCCGCACCTGACCCTCGAGGTGCCTGACCCGGCCAGCTTCTTCGGCATCGTACGTCGGGTCCTCGAAGTGGTCGAGCGCCACACGGAGCCCGGCGACCGGCGCAACGAGCTGCTCCGGCGTTTCGCCGAAGTGGAGATCTGTGGGAAGTTCCGCCGCCGCTTCCCCACCTTGTCGACGGAGCTCCGCGCCGACTTCACGCGGCTCGCCAGTGAGCTGCTCGTCGACTTCATCCCGGTGGAGGTGTACGCCGACTTCGCGTCGTTCGACCGGATCCGCCTGCACCTGGTCCGGAACAACCGGGTGGATGAGCTGGTAGCACTGGTCGAGTTCGAGTACCGGGAACGTCGCAACGACCCGGTTGTAGAGGCCGGCCGGGTGTACGCCAGGTATCCGTTCTTTCGCGACGACCGGTACGCGATTCCGGACGCGTACTACGACATCACCGGCGAGCTCGCCCTCGATTACTGCCGAGAGCTGGTCCGGCTCGAAGACGGCAAGCTAAGGATCCGTTGGGAGCCCTTGGTGCCGAGCCTGCTGGCCGACGACGTGCAATGGGTCATGGAACTGCGCGGCCCACGGACTCAGCGGCTGGAGTTCTCCTGTGCCCGGTGCGGTGACGGCGTCATCGAGGCCACCCTGGATTTCGCATCAGCGGCGGAGGGCCTACCACTCCCGCACGGCCGTTGGCAGCTGTGGGTGACCGTTCGTAGGGACGGATGCGAGCGCAGCAAGCAGCTGGGCATCGCGGGGGCGTTGGACGGTGACCTGCCGCCGCCCGTGCTGCTTGCGGGGGCCGTGGTGACGGCCGCCGCGACTGGGGACGGCGCCGTCGTACTCGACAGTACCGACCCGCCCACGGCGTTGACTGCGATTCTCGACTCAGTTCGCTGGCACGGTCGGCGAGCCCGCCTGCTGGTCGAAGCCCGGCTGGAACCCACGGCGACGGTTCCGCCCGGCTCCCGGCTGCTCGGTCTGGTCCTGCGCCGCAATCGCGACGCCGTGGTTCCGGTGGCAGCCGGGGGCCCTGGCGAGCCGCTCAGGTGGCTCGTCGACCTGCCCCGCCTGGTGTCGGAGACCCAGCTCGCGGCAGGAGAGTGGACCCTGCTCGTCACGGTCTCCGGCGACAGGGCGGAAGCGCCTACGGCGCTCGAGACAGTGACGTCCGACCCCACGCGAATCTCAGGCTCCGCTCGGCTGTGGTGGGGTGCTGGACATGCCTACACGGCTTCGGTGCGCCGGGTCACCCGCCGAGTCGTCGTGGCCGTCGAGGGGGACCGTTCCGCGGCCCGTCTCGTGGCGCGCCAGGTACGGCCGGCAGTGCGCTCGCTAGGAAGTCGGCTGGGCGGTCCGCTCCGCGACCACCCCGCCGTGAGCGGACTCCGCCCGCTGGTCTTCCGGCTGCTTCGGGTCACCGGGCTGGAGGCAGTCCAGCTCCTTCCCGGGGCCGTCCTGCTCGAGCGGCTGCAGCGGACCGGGCGGGACGAGGTGGCGAGGCGGCGATACGAAGTTCGCCCACTGGGGACTCGTGCGGTCGCGGTTGCGCGCCGCAAGATCGACCGGGTCGAACAGTCCGAGCGCGACAAGGCAATGTTCCGCTGGCTGGCCGAGGAGCACCTTCGGGACCTGCTGAAGAAGTACCGGGTCAACTGCGTGCTCGACGTCGGGGCGAACACAGGTCAGTACGTCGAGATGCTGCGCCGGATCGGGTTCGCGGGGCACGTCGTGTCGTTCGAGCCGGTTCCGCGGGAGTTCGCGCTTCTCGCGGCAAAGGCCGCCGCCGACCGGCACTGGACGGTGCACCAGCTCGCGCTCGGCAGCGAGGACGGGTCACTCGAGATGTACGTCGTACCCGGGACCTGCAGCTCGGCCCTCCCGGCCAGCGAGTACGGCGTACGCCGCTTTCAAAGCCTCGGCCGGCCCGACATGGAGAAGGTGCCGGTCCGACGGCTGGACGCACTGCTGGACTCCGTGTTGCCAGCGGAACGCAGCGGCCGCCGGCTCTTCCTGAAGCTCGACACGCAGGGGTACGACGTCGAGGCCTTCCGCGGCCTCGGTGACCGCCAGTGTGACGTCGTCGCGATGCAGTCCGAGCTCGCTCTGCTGCCGATCTACGCCGGGATGCCGCGACTGCCGGAGGCGCTGGAGGTGTACGAACAAGCCGGCTTCGAGGTGACCGGGCTCTTCCCGGTGAACTGGGACGGGCCGACTCGGCGCGTGATCGAGTACGACTGCGTCCTGGCCCGACCCGCGACGCTGTGACTAGCTGACGACGTCGCGAGCGCTAACCGGAAACGCCGTCGACGCGATAGAGGATCACGTTGCGGGTTGGCGTCGAGAACACCTCGGTCCACCCGCTGGGCAGTGTCGAGTGCCGCGCACGCCACTGGGCGAGCACGTCGCGACAGAACGGGCACGTTGAGTCGTGTGCGCTGAAGAACACGACGTAGTCACCGATGGCGAAGCGCGGATTCTTCGACGAGGAGAGGCTCATGAAGCGGCGTGCCTGCCACTTGCGCCCGCCGAGGGCCGGGTGCTGGAAGGCGGGCAGGATCCGCGTGCTCATCCAGTCCGACCACACGGTCGCCGATCGGAGGTCCTTGTCGCCCAGGTAGTCGCGCAGCCGCTCGAGCGCGTCGCCGCCATTGGGCGCGAGGCTGGGGTTGGTGCCCGCCAGGCGCACCAGCGGTACGCCGGGAAGGGCGACCAGCACGGCCGCAAGGAGCGCTGCCACCACCAGCCCGCGGCGCCGGTCGACGGACCGACCTAGGTATCCCCAGCCGGTGGTGGCGATACCGGCGACCGCGATCGCCACGGCCGGAAGAAAGGCGATCCAGTAGCGACCGTTGTCGAGCCTCGCCCCCGGGTGAGCCGGGTTCAGGAACCCGCCCTGCAGCACGAAGAGGATGAGGACCCCGGTCACCCACAGGCCGAAGAAACGGACAGCGCGGCGCGGGAACAGCACGCCGGCTGCCGCAACGACGGTGCTGACGACCATGCACGGGCCACCCGGCAGCCGCCAGGCCACCTTGGGAATCACGGTGGCGTAGAACGAGCGGGGCCGGCCGACGTAGGCCGCATTGGCGCTCGGGTCGGGCACCGCCGTGATGTCCTGCCCGGCGAGCACGTGGTACTTCAGCAGCGGGTCGCCGTACGCCCACTTGCTGAGCGCGATGTCGACCGCGGCCCATGCGAGCAGCGGCAGGCCGACGAGGGCGGCGGTGCGCAGCAGGGCCCGGCGTTGCCACAGCACCCAAACGACGAGCGGCCATGCCAGCAGCGACGACTCGCGAACCTCGAAGCTCCACCCGAGCAAGGCGCCGACGGCGAGCAGGTGCCATACCGGCAGCCGCCCAGCGCCCATGCGGTCCCGAGCGAGAAACGCCAGCCACAGGGCGGAACAGAACAGCGCCATGGAAGGGATGTCCGGGTAGCCGCGGCTGAGGTTCAGGAAGACGACGGGGTTCGTCACCAGCAGGAGCCAGGCGAGCGCTCCGCCGGCGCGGCCGAAGAACCGGGAGGCCAGCAGGTAGACGGTCGCGGCGAGCACGCCCGAGGAGACGATCGGTACGACGTAGTAAGTGATCTCGGCGTCGCCGAAGACGCTGGCCAGCGGAACCAGCGGAAGGATCAGGCCGTATCGGGTGAGCCCGAGCAGCACCCACTTCTGTGAGGGAAAGTTGCGCGCGGCCTCGACGTAGTGCCAAGGGTCGGTCGGCACGAGGTAGGACCGGAAGACGACCGCGGTCACCATGGTGACCACTGCGACGCCCACCGCCAAGAAAAGGTCAGGGCGGCCGGCCTGCCGGCCGTGCCACGGGTGCGGTCGCACGCGCTCGGGCTTCACCGGAGTTCGCGAGGCTCCCTGCGGCTGGACCACGACCGAGCTCACCGCGTCGCCCTAGCGACTCGGCGGCTGCGCCGCGACGCGGACCTGCCGGATCCCGGACAACGCCGCCAGTCCGGCGGCGGCCACATCCACGGCCGTGAAAAGCATTCGGGACACCACGGCGACACCGAGTGCCTGGCCCCGCGACATCACCGGACTCAGGGCCGCCACCAGCAGCGCCTCGCGCACGCCCGCCCCCGACGGGGCCAGCAGGAACAGGACGCCGGCCGCCATGGCAAGCGCGAAACCACCCAAGCAGCGCACGAAGCCGCCCAGACCGGGAGCGCCGAGTGCGTTCGCGAGCAGCCACAGGTGAAGGCCGAAGAACGTCCAGGTCAGGCCCAGCCAGCCGGCGGCGGACAACACGCCGCGCCAGGTCAGCGGTCGCGGCAGTGGCGGCCTGCGCACGCCGCGCAGGACCAGGTTGACCAGTCGGGTGAGGACGCGCGGATGCGAGGCAACCAACGCGGGGGGGAGCGCGGCGAGCAACCACCACCCCCTGCCGGAGCTTTCCGCAGCCAGCACCGGGAGACCGAGGAGCCCGACCGTCAACGCCGTCGACAGGCTGAGTCCGACCCAGACCAACGAGGTGGTGAAGGCACGTGCTCTCGGTACGCCGGCGCGGCGCCCCAGCTCCACCTGCAGCGCAATCGACCACACGCTTCCCGGGAGGTACTTGCCGAGCTGGCCGACGAGGAAGATCCGCCCCGCCGACAGGGGCGAGAGGGGCTGCCCCTCTTCGGCGAGAAGAGTGCGCCAGGCCAGCACACTGGTGACGGTGCCGGCGAAGATGGCCGCAGCGGAGAGCAGAACGCTCGACCAGGCCAGCGAGGTGATGGCCGCCCGTACCTCGGACCACTGCGACGCTACGGCGTACCCGACCGCCCCGATGACCAGAAGCGCGACCAGGACACGGGCGCCGAAGGCGAGTCGACGCAGGGCGTTGCCGGAGCCCGTCCACTCCTCGGTGGTCACGGACACGTCGGTGTCGAGGGTCAGGAGAGCTCCAGGAGGATTTCAAACGGAACGAGCGGGGCGGCGGCGCGCTGCCGCCGAGAGTAGCAAGGGGACCGCCGCGGTCGGCTCAACCGGCAGCTGTCTCGGCCGACCACCAGGCCCAGGCGGCGGCGAGACCGGTGCCGACCTCCGCTGCCGACGGCACCCGGCCCGCTGCGTACGCCGTCGCGAGTTCCGCCGCCGCCCGGTCGGGAACGCCGTCGCGTTCGATCGCCGCCCGGTTCACCCCGCGGACCCTGCAGGGAGTGCCATGCGCCAATGCGTACGGCGGCACGTCGCGCGTCACCACCGCCCCCATGCCGACCATCGCGCCGGGCCCCACCACCCGGCGCTGGTGCACGGTCGCCCCCATGCCGAGGTTCGCGCCGGCTCCGACGTGCACGTGACCCCCCAAGGTCACCGACGAGGCCATCGTGACCGAGTCGACGATCACGTCGTCGTGGCCGACGTACCCCTTGTTCATGACGTAGCAGTCATCGCCGATCGCTGTGACTGCGTAGTGGCCCTGGTGGACGGTTGTGTACTCCCGCAGCACATTGCGATCGCCGATCCGCACTCCGGTGCCGACACGGTCGGCGTCCTCGGGGAACCAGGCGGCGCCGTGGTCGATACCACGGATCTCGCCAGGCGTACCGACGACCACGTGCGGACCGAACCAGTTGGCGTCGCCGACGATCGCCGGGCCCAGGAGCACCGCGTACGGGCCGACCACATTGCCGTCGCCCAGGTCCACGCCAGCACCGATCAGCGCGGTCGGGTGGACCCGGTTCATCTGCCCCCTGCTCGGCGTCCGGCCCGGCGAGAGCGCGACGCTAGCATGGGCCGCAACGTCAACGTCGAGGTTTGGTGCTGCCCTTGATCCCGGTCTCCGCCGTCGACGTCTCCGGCGCGGAGGGGCTCGTTCTCGAGGTCTTGGCCTCCGGGATGCTCGCCCAGGGCCCCAAGGTCCGGCGGTTCGAGGAGGAGTTCGCCGAACTCACCGGGGTGCGGCACGGCGTCGCTGTCAACAACGGCACGACGGCCCTCGTCGCCGCCCTGCAGGTGCTCGATCTGCGGCCGGGCGACGAGGTGGTCACGTCGCCGTTCACCTTCGTCGCGACCCTCAACGCGATTCTCGAGGCCGGGGCAACGGCCGTGTTCGCCGACATCCGGGAGGAGGACTTCTGCGTCGACCCGAACGCGGTGGAGGCGGCGGTCGGTCCGCGCACGCGGGTGCTCATGCCGGTGCACCTGTACGGCCAGTGCGCGGACATGGCTGCGGTGACGGCGATCGCCCAGCGACACGGCCTGCACGTCGTCGAGGACGCCGCTCAGGCGCATGCGGCCACCGTCTGCGGGCGTCGCGCCGGTAGCTTCGGCCTCGGCTGCTTCTCGTTCTACGGGACGAAGAACGTCACCACGGGCGAGGGCGGCATGATCACCACGGACGACGACAGCCTGGCGGACCGCCTGCGCGTGCTCCGCAACCAGGGCATGCGCGAGCGCTACGTCTACGAGGTCGCCGGCCACAACTACCGGATGACCGAGCTGCAGGCGGCGATCGCGCTTCCGCAGCTCGCCCGGCTGGAGCAGACCACGGCCCGCCGCCGGGCCAACGCCGCCAGGTTGATCGAGGCCCTGTCCGGCATCGCGGGCCTGCGCGTCCCGGGGCAGCTACCGGGCCGGGGCCACGTTTGGCACCAGTTCACCGTCCTCGTGACCGAGGAGTCGCCGGTGACCCGGGACGAGTTCGCCGAGCGCCTGCGCAAGCGGGGGGTGGGCTGCGGGATCTACTACCCGCGGGTGGTCTTCGACTACGACTGCTACCGGGACTCTCCCCGGGTGCGGGCCTCGGACGTGCCGGTTGCGACCGCAGCCGCCGCCCGGGCGGTGTCGCTGCCCGTCCACCCCCGGCTCACCGAGGACGATCTCGGCACGGTCATCGACGTGGTGCGAGAAGTGTTGAAGGCCTGAGATGGGCCGCCCTTACCGCATCGGTCTCGTCGGTGCCGGGTCGATGGGGTCCCTGCACGCGCGGGTCATCGCCCAGTCGGAGCGGGCGGAGCTGGTCACCGTGGTGGACCCGCGCCGCTCGGTGGGACGGGACACGGCCGAGCGGTACGCCGCCTCCTGGGTGCCGGACATCGACGGGCTGACCGGGGTCGACGGTGTCGTCGTGGCCTCTGCCACCGAGACACACCCCGGAGTCGGCACCGAGCTGCTGCGCCGCGGGCTGCCGCTGCTCGTCGAGAAGCCGCTGGCGGACCGGCTCGAGGACGCCGAGAACCTGGTCCGCTGTTCGGCCGATGCCGGCGTCCCGTTGATGTGCGGGCTGCTGGAGCGCTACAACCCGGCCATTCTGACGGTGATGCGGCTCGTCGCGGCGCCCGTCCATGTGAGCTCCGTGCGCCACTCGCCGTACGTGGCGCGGATTCGCACCGGTGTCGCGTCGGACCTGCTCATCCACGACATCGACACCGTGTTGCGGCTCTCGGGCACCGAGCCGTCCTGCGTCCGCGGTGTGCTCGGCTACTTGCATCCGGACTCCGAGCCGACCTCGGAGGACGTCGCGACGGCCCTGCTCACCTTCCCGGACGGCATGGTGGCGAGCCTGTCGGCCAGCCGGCTCGACCAGCGCAAGGTCCGCAGCTGCACGATCGCCGAGCTGGACCGACTGATCGAGGTCGACATGCTGCGGAACACGGTGACGATCTACCGACACGTGGGCAACGAGGCCAGCCCGGACGGGCTGTCCTACAAGCAGCAGACGATCATCGAGATTCCGGCGCTCGTGTCGTCACGGGAGCCACTGGCCGCGCAGCTCGACCGGTTCATCGACCTGTTGTCCGGCTCTGCCGATCCCGACGAGGAGCGCGACACCATCCTGCCGGCGCACCGCGTCGTCATGCAGGTGGGGGCCGCAGCGGGGGCCGCCTGACGTTCCCGCCTATCTGCGCACGCTGCGGCGGCCGGCGGCCAGCGCACCGAGCACTCCCAGATGCTTCTCGAGCACGCCGTCCATCGTGAAGTGCTCGGCAACGAGCCGCCGGCCTGCGGCGCCGATCCGCGTCCGCGCCTCGTCGTCCTCGAGCAGCCACGCGATCTCGCGGGCCAGAGCGGCCGGCTCGCCGACCGGGACCAGCACGCAGTTGGATCCGCTCAACAGCTCGACGCCCGGGAAGTTGTCGGGTCGAACCGCCGCGACGACCGGTACGCCGGCGGCCATGCTCTCGAGGCTGGCCGTGCCCAGCCCGTAGCCCTGCAGGTCGTGAGCCTCGACGGCCGCCGCCGCGAGGTAGTGCCGAATCTCGGTCTTGGGCACCGCACCGACGGTCACGACCGCATCCTCGACACCCAGCTGCCGGGCCCGTTGCAGGAAGAGCTCGTAGTACAAGTGGCCCACGACGAGCAGCCGGGTCGCCGGGGCACGGGCGAGCACCGCGGGCAGCGCCTCGACCAGCGCGACCCGGTCGCGCAGCGGGATGACGTGCCCGAGTGACAGGACGAGCGGCGCGTCGGCCAGTCCGTGGCGGGCCCGGACCACGGCGGCGTCGCCGCCCCGAACCGCGTCCGGTTCGACACCGACCGGGATGTAGTCCAGGCCGGCGTACGCGCCCCGGTAGCGGGACCGGATGTACTCGTCCATCTGCACGTCCATCACCACTATCCGCGGCCGGTACGTGCGCAGCACCGGCGCGACCAGCAGTGCGTCCAGCCAGCGGAAGATGCCGCGGTAGTGCGCCTTCGGGTTCTCCAGCCGGGTGTGGACCGATAGCAGGGCCGGCACGCCACGGTGCCGGGCGTACAGGCCGGTCGCCCAGGTCAGGTCGAAGAACTGCCCGTGCTGGTGGATGACGTCCGGGCGGAAGTCGTCGAGCAGTCGGGTGACGGCGCCCGGCAGCGCGGGACGAAGCGTGAACGCGATGTCGAAGCTGACCGAGAGGCGGGTCTGCGGAATTGAGTACGCCGGCAGCCGGACGATCCGCAGGCCGTCTCGATGCTCCTCGGCAGGCGCGTCGGCGTACGCGCAGGTCAGCACGAGCACCTCGTGACCCGACCGGGCGTAGCCCCGGGCGAGTGCGTCCGAGAGGTGGGAACTGCCGCCGACCCGCGGCGGGTAGAAGTTGTTGGCGACGGCGATGCGCATCAGCCGCGGTCGCCGGCGTCGAGCGGCTCGTACCGTACGTCGCCGCCTTCGACCACCACCCGTGACACCGGCCGGGCCGGTACGCCGGCCACCACCGTGCGGGCCGGTACGTCGTCGGTGACGACCGCGCCGGCGGCGACCACGGACTCGTCGCCGATCGTGACCCCCATGCTGACCACCGCTGCTGCCCCGATGAAGACGCGGTCGCCGATCGTGGTCGGGCGGCGGTCGACGGTCGGGTAGCTGCGCCCTGAGACGCAGCGCTTGACGCTGGCATGGGTGTAGATCTGCGCGCCGCAGCTCACATCGCAGCCGGCGCCGATCCGCAGGCCGCCGGAGCCGTCGATGACCGTGAAGGCGCCGATCCAGGTTCCCGGGCCCACCTCCGGATCGCCGATCACCCAGGCGTGCGGGTTCCAGGGGTTGGGTGGGAACCCGCCCCGGTCCGGGGGAGTCGCCCCGGTCACGCCAGCGACCGCTTCACCAGGTCGGTCATGCCCTCTTCGACGGTGATGGTCGCCTCGAAACCCAGGACGTCGCGGGCCCGCCGGGTGTCCGCCGCGCGCCGCGACACGAGCACGTCCCTGGGGTTGAACCGCGGCTCGACGTCGATGCCGACCGCGTCGATCAGGATCTCGGCCAGCCGGGCCACCGACGTGTCGACGCCGGTACCGACGTTGACCGGCAGGTTGGAGCCCTCCGCCTCCAGCGCGAGCACCGTCGCCCGGGCGACGTCGTGCACGTGCACGAAGTCCATCGACTGCTCGCCCTTGCCGTCGATCACCGGCGGTTCGCCGTTGCGCAGGCGGTTGACGAAGTGGTTAATGACCGACGTGTAGTAGGCGGTCGTCTTCTGCCCGGGGCCGTAGACGTTGAAGAACCGCAGCGCCGTCCAGGACAGGCCGCTGCGGCGTGAGTAGTAGCCCAGCAGATCCTCGCCCGCGCGCTTGCTGATGCAGTACGGCGTCAGCGGGTGGAGCTCGTCGTCCTCCGACATCGGCAGCTTCTGCGGGTCGCCGTAGACCGATGCGCTGGAGGCGAAGACGGTCCGGCGTACGCCGTGGTCCGCTGCTGCGGCGAAGACATTGTGGTTGCCGACCATGTTCACGTCGATGCTCTCGTACGGGTCGGCCTGGCTCTTGTTGATGCTCATCGCGGCGAAGTGGATGACGAATTCGCAGCCGCGCATCGCGTTGTGGACAGCTCCGCCGTACCGGACGTCCTGGTCGACGAGTTCCACCGCGCGCGTTTCGACCAACCGCCCGACCTCGTCCCGGTCGCCCCGCGACATGTTGTCGAAGATCCGCACCCGGTAGCCCCGGTCGAGCAGCAGCGGGACGACGTGCATCCCGATGAAACCGGCCCCCCCGGTGAAGAAGACCGTGCCGGGCGTGGACATGGGCATTCGGGCTCCTCGGCGGGTTGGTGGTCGCGGGTCGGTGGTCGGTGGTCGCCGGCGTCGCACGACCGTGACGGGTCAGGCCTGCTGCTGGACCGCTTCGCGCACGGCCTTCGCGACGATCTCCACCTGCGCGTCGGTCAGGTTCGCGTGCATCGGGATGGCCAGGTGGCGCCGGAAGACATCGGCGGACACGGGGCACGGGGGGCGGTCGCCGTAGAGGGGCTGCACGTGTGAAGCGTAGGTGCCGAACGTGCACTGGATGCCCCGGCTGCGCAGCTCCCCGGCGACGCGCCCGCGGTCGATGCCGGCCGAGAGCGTCAGCACGTAGGACTGCCATACAGTGCGCCGATCCGCCAGCTGCACCGGCAGCACCAGCTGCTCGAGGTCGCCTAGCAGCTCGCCGTACCCGGCCGCCACCCGATGGCGGGCTCGCAGCAGCTCCGGCAAGCGGTCCAGCTGCACCGAGACGACGGCAGCCGCGATCTCGGACAGCTTGTAGTTGTAGCCGAGCTCGTCGAAGACGGGGACCGGCAGCTCGCTCGACCCGGCTCGGGCGAACGCGCTGTCGAGTCCGAAGAAGTGCAGCTTGCGGGTCTTTGCGGCGAGCGCGTCGTCGTCGGTGGTGATCGCTCCGCCCTCACCCGAGGTGATGCCCTTGCGGCCGTGGAAGCTGAAGCAGGCGGCGTCGCCAAGGCTGCCCGCCGGGCGGCCGCGGTAGGTGGCGCCGGCTGAGCAGGCCGCGTCCTGAACGAGCCACAGGCCGTGCCGGCTCGCGATCACTCGCAGCTCGTCGTAGTCGGCGGGCTGACCGAACGCGTCGACGGCCACGATGCCGACTGTCCGAGGGGTGATCGCGGCCTCGGCGGCCGCGGGCTCGACCGTCCAGATGTCCGGCCGTACGTCGGCGAAGACCGGCGTCGCGCCGGTGTACATCACCGCGTGGCCGGTCGCCGGGAACGTGTAGTCGGCGACGATCACCTCGTCGCCGGGGCCCGCGCCGTACCCCGCGAAGACCAGGTGCAAGGCTGCGGTGCAGTTGTTGACGGCGAGAGCGTGCCGGCTGCCGCACAGCGCCGCGAACCGTTGCTCGAACGCGCGCCCGGTCGGGCCCTGCCCGGCGACCCAGCCCGACCGCAGCACCGCGGCCACAGCCGTGAGCTCCTCGTCACCGAACGTCGGCTGGCCCAGGGGGATGGTGTCGGCCAACCTGTCGGCCATCAGGCTCCTTCGCGGTCTCGGGGCGCCCTTAGTGTAGGACTGGGGCGGCGGCCGCCCGGCTTCGGCGGTTGCGTCGGGTCTCGGCGCGCGGAGGGACCGGTCGGTTGGGCGAGACACCCCGGTACGCCGTGGTCGGCGGCGGCATCGTCGGCCTTGCGGTGGCCGCCCGGATCGCCGATCAGTTCCCCCGTGCCGCCGTCACCGTGCTCGAGAAGGAGAGCCGGTGGGCGGCACACCAGACCGGGCGCAACAGCGGAGTGATCCATTCGGGCGTCTACTACCGGCCGGGCAGCAACAAGGCGCGGATGTGCCGCCGCGGCGCGATGTCGATGTACGAGTTCGCCCGCCAGGAGAACATCCCGGCAGAGCGGGTCGGGAAGCTCATCGTCGCGACCTCTCCGGCCGAGCTGCCCCGGCTGACCGCGCTTCGCGAGCGCGGTGTCGCGAACGGCCTCGACGTGCGCGTGCTGCAACCCGGCCAGGCGCGCGAGATCGAGCCCTATGTCGATTGCGTGGCGGCGCTGCACGTGCCGGAGACAGGGATCATCGATTTCGCCGCCGTCTGTGCGGCGCTGGCTCGGCAGCTCGAACGAGGCGGTGCGCAGCTTCGGCTGTCGACGAAGGTCACCGGTGTGCGCCACTCCCCGCGCGCGACCGTGCTCGAGACGACCCGGGGCGAGGTCGAGATCGACCTGCTGGTGAACTGCGCCGGCCTGCAGAGCGACCAGGTCGCTGAGATGACCGGCCGCCGGCCGAGCACGCGCGTGGTCCCGTTTCGGGGTGAGTACTACGAGCTGCGCCCCGACCGCCGCCACCTCGTGCGCGCGCTGGTCTACCCGGTGCCGGACCCGGTGCTGCCCTTTCTCGGCGTCCACCTCACCAGGGGTATCGGGGGACGAGTTCTGGCCGGCCCGAACGCCGTACTCGCGCTGGCCCGGGAAGGCTATGACTGGCGATCGGTGCAGCCTCGCGAGCTGGCGGAGACGCTGCGCTTCCCAGGCTTCTGGCGGCTGGCGAGGCGGCACGCGCGAACTGGCCTGGCAGAGACGATCCGCTCGCTGTACCGGCACGGATTCGCGCAGAGCCTGCGCCGGCTGGTACCGGACGTCCGCGACGACGACCTGCTGCCCGCACCCGCGGGCGTCCGCGCCCAGGCGGTCGCACCTAACGGGATGCTTCTCGACGACTTCGTGATTGACCGGGAAGCCCGGGCTGTGCACGTGCTCAATGCCCCGTCGCCGGCGGCGACCAGCGCGTTCGAGATTGCAAAGCACGTGGTGTCGCTGCTGGCCTGACCCACCGGTTCGGCTGGGTTGTCAGTCGTCGCCCGGGTCACCCTTCAAAGGCCCACCGTCCGCGCCGCGCAGGAGCTGAACCTGAGCACCGGACTGGACGCGTCCTCAGGCGCCGCCCAAGACCTCCTGCAGCGCGTCCGCGACACCCGGCACCAGCCGGGACGACGGTCCATGGTCGGCGGATCCACCGCGGCCCTGGTCGACGCCAAGCACGCCATCAGCTCCCGCCTGCTGCTGACCCGCGCGATGATCGTGGTGACGAGCACGACGCTCCGGCGCCCGTTGGGGGTGTCCACTAGCGCGGCCGGTCGGGCGACGCAGGCCCGCGCTGCTGCTGGGAGCGTCAGCCCCGGATCATGATGTCCACCCGCGCGCCGCCGGTAGACGGGTTGCTCGCCTCGGCGTGCCCCCCGTGCGCCTCGGCGACCGCCCGGACGATGGCCAGGCCGAGCCCGGCACCGTGCTTCGGCGCGTCGGAGCCGTTCGGGGACGCTCGGGTGAACGGCTCGAGGGCGCGCTGGAGGACCTGCGCGGGAAAGCCCGGCCCGCCGTCCGCCACGGTGATCGCGACGCCATCTTCGCGACGCTCGCCGGTGACGACCACCGGAGTCCCCTCGCCGTACCGGAGGGCATTGTCCAGCAGGTTGCGCACCGCCTGTCGCAGTCGCATCTGGTCCACCTCGACAGCCTCGTCCGGTGCGTCCACGGAGATCCGGGCCGAGGCGGGGCTGCCGGCGAGCGGAATGGAGCGGCGCTGTCCTGGAGAAATCGCCGCAAGGACACCAGCTCACGCTGGAGCAGGAGGTGCCCTGGTCGGCTGCGGGCGAGGACGAGCAGCTCCTCGGCGAGCGCGACCAGCCGGTCGGTCTCCTCGGTCGCGGCTCGCACCGTGGTCGCGAGTTCGGTGTGGCTGCGGGGACGGCTGACCGCGAGGTCCAGCTCGGCCTTGAGGATGGCCAACGGCGTCCGCAGCTCGTGGCTCGCCTCGTCGACGAACCGGTGTTCCCGCTCCAGCGCCTCCTGCTGGCCGCTCAGCAGGAGGTTGAGCGTGTCGGCCAGCCGGGCCAGCTCGTCGCCGGTGGCGGGGACGGTGAGGCGCCGGTCCGGGCCCGAGCGGGAGATCGCGGCGGCCTCGCGGCGGAGCCGGTCCACCGGCCGCAACGCCGCGCCGGCGACCAGCCAGCCGGCACCGGAGGTCAGCAGCAGGGCAGTCGGGATGCCGGCGACGAGCAGGAGTTGCAGCCGGTGCAGGGCTCATTGCGGTCACCCAGGTTGGCACCGACCACGATGACGACAGCGCGGCCGCGGGACGGCACCGGGACCACCAGCAGTCTCGACGGGTCGCCGATTCCGGGCACGCGTCGGGTGAGGAACGTCGGCGCCGAGACCTGTCGCACGATCGCCGCCGGCAGGACCGGGTGCGCTCGGACGGCCTCGGAGGCGTCGAGGATGCGCCCGGCCGGGTCGAGGACCTGGGCGAAGGCCTCGTCCGGGTCGATGACGTCGCGCCCGGCGTCGACGGGCGGCGGACCAGGCTCATCCAGGGCCGACCTGATCACCCCGGCGCGGGACCGGAGCTCGAGGTCGATGCCACGCAGCAGCTCCGCGCCCAGCCGCACCTGCAGGAAGCCGCCGAGGCCGGCCAGCACGGCCGCCATGCCGAGCGCGAAAGCCAGCGTCAGGCGGAGCTTAAGCGGTGCTCGAATCCGCACCGTCGTCCCGGGGGGTCTCGCGCAGCCGGTACCCCATCCCGCGCACCGTCTCGAGCGAGCGCCGCCCGAACGGCCGGTCGATCTTCTGCCGGAGATAGCCGACGTTGACCTCGACGACGTTGGAGTCGGCGTCGAAGCCGACGTCCCACACGTGCTCGATCAGATCGGTCTTGGACAGCACCTGGCCCGGACGGCGCATGAAGCATTCGAGTACGGCGTACTCCTTCGCGGTCAGCAGCACGTCGACCGGGCCCCGGCGTACGACGCGACGAGCGGGATCAAGGGTCAGGTCGTCGACGGCAAGGATCGCCGGCCGCTCGGCCGCGCCTCGGCGCAGCAGCGCCCGCAGCCGGGCCAGCAGCTCGGCGAACGCGAACGGCTTGGTCTGGTAGTCGTCGGCGCCGAGGTCGAGACCGCGGACCCGGTCCGCGACAGCGTCCCGGCGGTGAGCAGCAGCACCGGTGCCCACCGCCCGCCGTCGCGGAGCCTCGCCAGCACGCCGAAGCCGTCCATGTCCGGCAGGACGACGTCCAGGACGATCGCGTCGTAGTCGTTCTCCTCGGCGTACCACGAGCCGTCCTCGCCGGTGGTCGCCAGATCGACCGCGAACCCTTCCTCGGTCAGCCCCCGCCGCAGCACGGCCGCCATGCGCGGCTCGTCCTCGACGACCAGCACCCGCATGACCCCCTCCGCCGCGGCAGTGTGCCAGGGAGCGCAGGCTCAGGAGATCACATCGACCAGCACGAGCTTCTCCAGCGGACCTTTGACCGCGATCTCCTCGACCTGGCCGATGCCCCGCACGTAGTACTTGTTGTCGAGAACGCCGGGCTCCAGGGCGGTGGTCTCCGCGGTGCGCAGCGCGTGCCAGAACGAGCCGTAGGGCACGGTGATCGCGGTCGAGAGGTCGACGACCTTGAAGGTGTCCTCGGCCTCGCCGCGGTACCACTCCTGCCGGAACCTGCGCCCCAGGTCGGGCCGGGCCTGCATGTACACGCCCGGCTGGGCGCCGTGGACGCCGGCGTGGAACGAGCCGGAGGTGTCGATGACGTGGCCGCGCTTGTCGAGCACCGCGGTGTCCTGGCCGAAGTACCAGACGTTGCCGCAGGCGTCCTGCGCGTAGTAGTCGCTCGTCCGCTCCTCGAGCACGCCGTTGAGGAAGAGCCGGTCCTCGACGACCCGGGTCCGCACGCCGTCGATGACGCGGGTCCTGGAGCCGCCGCGGCGGGCGACATGGCATAGGTGGCTGCCAGGCTCAGCGCGAGTGCGCCGAGCGTCGTTCTGGTCCGCAGCTTCATCTCCGTGATCCCTCCAAGGTTCGTTCCCGGCCGTCCACCGACAAGGTAGGAAGGCAGCGATAAGAGGAACCTGAAGCGACCCGGCAATGCCCGGAGTGGACTTGGCGCAGCTACTGAGGCATCGACCTTTTCCGCCGGCCCCGGGACTCCGGTGCGGGCGCTCTCCGCGGGCTGCGGTTGGCGCAGCGCTTCGCCTAGGCCCGTTGACGTCGCTCGGGTGGTGGCGCAAGCCCGGTCGCGGCGAACTCCGTACTGGCGTCACCGTCTCGTTACACTGACGCTGCGATTACTCGACGGGACTGAAGTAGAGCTCGATGGGCCCAGTGTGGCGGCCCCATCCAGGCCGGAGTATCTTTTGCGTCTCGAACGTGCGTTCGACAACTAGGGAGCCCAGTGAGCGACCGCGACCAGCAGCGCAACCCGGAGAAGGACCCCAGCGACTGGGTCACCGGGGACGAGCCGATGACCGGACCGCAGGAGTCCTACCTGCAGACGCTCGCCCATGAGGCCAAGGCCGATGTGCCCGAGGACCTCACCAAGGCCGAGGCGTCACAGAAGATCGACGAGCTCAAGGAGAAGACCGGCCGCTGAGCACCCGTGAGCCCGCCGGTCCGGCTTCAGCCGGCTGAGGCGCCGTGAGCGAAGAGCACGTCCCGAGACTCGGGCAGCAGCGCGCTCGCCAGCCCCGCGATGACCAGCCCGAGCAGAAAGGCCCAGCCACCCGTCAGGCGTCGCGTTTCCACGCGGCCCGCTAGATCGGGCGAGAACCAGGGCTCCACGAGGAGGAACAGGGCCCAGCACAGTGGCACCGCCATGCCGAGCCAGAACCAGGCCCAGCGGGTCGCGATCACCGGGGCCGGGCCGGCAACGAGCAGGAGCAAGGTCAGCAGCAAGAACAGGACGCGCCAGTCGGTGTACGAGTGGCCCCCGGTCAGCGGGACGGTCCGAATCTCGACCGGTCGCGGGGCCGAGGCGGCGGCCTGCCTCAGCTCGTCCAGGAAGTCCGCAGGAGCCACGGCCGGATCCCGGTTCCCCGACCCGATCGCATACCGACTGGTCCAGTTCTGCAGGAAGCCCGTTGACCAGCGAAGTGGAAATCCGGACCCGCTGGTCGCCTCGGGCGGTCGTTCCAGAGTGACCAAGGCCGTGCGGCCGCCGCGCACATCGTCGAGCAGCTGCCCGCTGCTGGTCTCGTGCGGCCTGGCGAGCAGGCTGGCCCAGCCGACGAGGAGCCCGCAGGCGAGCACGAGGCCGATCGCGAGCCGCCCGGGTTGGGCGACAGGCAGCGGCCGTAGCGTGGGCAGCTCTGCGCGCATCGTGCCTCTTCTCGAGAACACGGAATCGGGCCTCGGAGCGTACCCATCGGACTCCTGCAAGAGGAACATCAGGCGGCACGGCGTCGGGCATCGATGCCGTGCGCCGGAGGGGTGGATGACCGGGCGTCACAACCAGGTACGGAGCTCCCACAGCAGCGGGTAGTAGCGCAGCCCGAGCCGGCTGCGCAGGTACGGCGCCCCGGTCGAGCCGCCGGTGCCGGACTTGGTGCCGATCTGTCGCTCCACCATCGTCACGTGCCGGGCCCGCCACTGCGCCGAGAGCTCGTCGTGCTGCAGCAACGCCTCGGCCAGATCCCACAGGTCCCCGTAGGACCGGCGGTCACCGGTCAGTGCCAGCAGTGACGCGCGCAGCCCAGCGTCGTCGTACGCCGGCAGCCCACGCGAGGACAGCGCGGCCAGGAAGCCGTCCCACAGGGTCGGCTCGACCAGCCGGCGCTGCAGCCGGGAGCGCTCCTCGCTGGTCGCGTCGGCGAGCCGGTCGACGTACCTGGCGTCCTTGGCGCCAGAGATGAACTCGATCTCCCGGAACTGCACCGACTGGAAGCCGCTGGCCGGCGCCAGCTTCTCCCGGAAGGCGAGGAAGTCCTGCGGCGTCATCGTCTCGAGCACCGGTATCTGTTCGATGAGGACGCGCTCGACCACGTGCACGCGACCGAGCAGGTGCCGCGCTGTCCACGTGTCGGCTGCGAACATCGCCTCCCGGGCCGCGGTGAGCTCGTGCAGCACCAGCTGGAACCACAGTTCGTAGACCTGGTGGATGGTGATGAACAGCAGCTCGTCGTGCGCCGGTGGATCCGACTCCGGAACCTGCTGGGAGAGCAGCTCGGGCAGCCGCAGGTAGGAGCCGTAGCAGAGCCGGCGCCCCTCCTCGCCGAACTGACGGCTCTGCCCCGTGCCGTGGCCGGTGGCCGCGAGCGCGGCATCGATCTGCTCACCGGTGCTCATGGCGGTCAGCCCATGAACGGGTAGCGGTAGTCCGTCGGCGGGACGAACGTCTCCTTGATCACCCGCGGCGACACCCAGCGCAGCAGGTTGAGGATCGAACCCGCCTTGTCGTTGGTGCCGCTGGCACGGGCCCCGCCGAAGGGCTGCTGGCCGACCACCGCGCCGGTCGGCTTGTCGTTGATGTAGAAGTTGCCGGCGGAGTACCGCAGGGCGTCAGTGGCCGCCGCTATCGCGGCCCGGTCCTGGGCGAAGATCGACCCGGTCAGCGCGTACGGCGAAACGTCCGCCGCCTGCGCCACGACCTCGTCGTACCGGTCGTCGTCGTAGACGTGCAGGCTCAGGATCGGGCCGAAGTACTCCCGCACGAAGATCTCGTGCGCGGGGTCCTTGCCCTCGAGCACGCTCGGCGAGATGAAGTAGCCCTCGCGGTCGTCGGCCTTGCCGCCAACGAGCACGTCAACCGTCGGATCGCTCTCGGCGGCGTCGAGTACGCCGGCGAGCTGGGCGAAGGACCGGTCGTCGATCACCGCCCCCATGAAGTTCGACAGGTCCGAGACGTCACCCATGGGAAGCGACTCGACCTCCCCGAGGAAGTCGTCCCGCAGGCCGGCCCAGATCGAGCGTGGAACGTAGGCGCGGGAGGCGGCCGAGCACTTCTGGCCCTGGTACTCGAACGCGCCGCGCACCAGCGCGGTCCGCAGCGCCGCCGGATCGGCGGAGGGACGCGCGATGACGAAGTCCTTGCCGCCGGTCTCACCGACCAGCCGGGGATACCCGCGGTAGCGGTCGATGTTGTTCCCGACCGTGCGCCACAGGTGCTGGAAGACCGGCGTCGAGCCGGTGAAATGGATGCCGGCGAGCTCCGGGGAGCCCAGCGCCACCTCGGAGACCGGCTTGCCGTGCCCGGTGAGCATGTTGACGACGCCGGGCGGCAGGCCGGCCGCCTCGAGCACCCGCATCAGGTAGTGGGCCGACAGCTGCTGAGTGGTCGCCGGCTTCCAGATCACCACGTTGCCCATGATCGCCGGCGCCGTCGGCAGGTTGCCGGCGATAGAGGTGAAGTTGCACGGCGTGATCGCCATCGCGAAGCCCTCGAGCGGGCGGTGCTCCATCCGGTTCCACATCCCGGCCGACGACATCGGCTGGTCGGCCAGCACCTGGCGGGCGAAGGCGACGTTGAACCGCCAGAA